>UQUC01000022.1 GCA_900544105.1 uncultured Oscillibacter sp.
GCTATAAGCTCTTTTTCTCCCCCGGCATAGCCGGGGGTTGCCTTTGTCAAGACAAAGCAGAACAGCGTGACTTCCGCCACGCTGTTCTCTCTAAAACTTATAAACCTGTCTTATGCGCTGCTACCCTGCGGCATTGCTTTTTCTGCATTTCCGTTTACGCGGTTTATTCGTCGAACATTTCCAGCCAGATCTGGTCGCTGTCGGTGTCCTCTGTTTCCAGTGTCACACCCCGGTCAGCCAGCTTCGCCGCCAAGTCCTCAAACTCCTGTCGGGTCAACAGATACCGGCACACGCCCGGCTTTACCTCGGTGGGTTCCCGGTCATCCAACAGCTCGCCAAGATCCGATTTGCTGACCGTCACCGTGGGGAGATCTTCCTGATCGGAGGAACCGTCGATCATAGCTGCCGTGCTGTCATTCTCCATAGTGGTCTGATCCGGCGGCAGAGCGCAAACATAATACATATCTGTCTTTTTGCTTTCCGTGTTCGTATCAGCAAAGCTGTCCGAGCCGTCGTCCCCGCCAGCGGTGGTCAGGCACCGTTCCTCGGGAGCGTTTTCCACTGCGGCGGCCTCCATCGGGGCCGTATCACAGGCAGCGGAGGTATTGCTGCTGCCGCTGATGCCGCCCAACGTACCGTGCTGCATCAGTACGATCACCGCCAGACACGCGGCAGCCGCCGCCAGCTTGCCCCAGGGCTGCCGCTTCTTAGGCCGGGACTGAGGCGCTTCCGCCACAGCCTTCATTACCGTTTCCGCAAAATCTACCGGCATCTCTACATCGTCCTCCGTGGGGAAGGACGCCCGGATCACCAGCGCGTCATCCACATAGGCCCGGCACTCCGGGCACTC
Organism: uncultured Oscillibacter sp.; assembly: GCA_900544105.1. Taxonomy (GTDB): domain Bacteria; phylum Bacillota; class Clostridia; order Oscillospirales; family Oscillospiraceae; genus Oscillibacter. The sequence continues at coordinate 851 of UQUC01000022.1, forward strand.
ATCCAGATGGGACTGGACGGAAATCATTTCTTCACTGGTCAGCTCGCCGTCCACAAAGGCATCCAGCAGGGCGGTGTTTTCATGGATATTCATTTCACAGCCCCCTTTCTGTTTTGTTAGACGCAGCGGACGATAAAAAGTTCCCCTGTTTCAGCAAAAATTCCCGTAATTGCCGCCGTCCCCTGTTGATCCGGGATTTTACCGTCCCCAGGTCCAGCGATAAGACGTCGGCGATCTCATCGTAGCTTAGCTGCTGGATCTCCCGCAGGATCAGCACCTCCCGGTGTTCCGGGGACAGCATTTGCAGTCCCGCCTCGATCTGCCCGCGCAACTCCTTCTGCTCCACAGCCTTCTCCGGCGTGGGAGCGGGATCCGGAACCTCGGCGCTGACGGTCTCATCGTCCAGGGATGGTCCCTGATGGCGGTTCTCCTTCCGCAGAAGATCCACGCAGGCGTTGGAGGTCAGCCGGTAGAGCCATGTGGCAAAGGCGGAATCCCCCCGGAAAAAGGGCAGGCCCTGCCACGCGGCGAGGAATGCCTCCTGCGCCGCCTCCTCCGCCAGCTCCGGCGTGGGACACATCCGCACCGCAAGGGCGAACACCCGCTTCTGGTACTGCTGCACCAGTTCTCCGAAGGCCGCCTGATCGCCGTTCCGGGCCGCTTGTATCAAGTTGTATTCCTCGTTCATGGCCCCTCCTAATCCCGCAGATCCCGTTGGATGCCTTTCGTAATGCGGTCCACATCCTCCAGGGTATTCATCTGTACGATCTGTTCCTTATAGTAATTGGCATGGGGGATCCCCTTGAGATACCAGCAATACTGCTTCCGGGCCTCCAGCACCGCCACCCGCTCGCCCTTGTAGCTTGCGGCCATACGGATCTGCCGCACGGCGGTCTCGCACCGCTCCGCCAGCGGCGGCAGCGGGGGCACTGGTAGCCCCTCCAGTACGGCTTTGGCCTGCTGAAAGATCCAGGGATTTCCGAAGCAGCCCCGGCCGATCATGGCCATGTCCGCCCCGGTGTGGAGCAGAATCCGCTCCGCGTCCTCCGGCTTCCAGATGTCACCGTTGGCGATGACGGGGATGGACACAGCCTCCTTCACCGCCCGGATGCAGTTCCAGTCGGCGGTGCCGCCGTAGACCTGCGCCCGGGTGCGGCCATGGACCGCTACGGCGGCGGCTCCCGCCTGCTCTAAGACCTGAGCAAGCTCCACGCAGTTGCAGTGACCCAGATCCCAGCCCCGGCGGAACTTGGCCGTGACCGGCACACCGGGCAGGGCCTTCACCACCGCCGCCACGATGCGTCCCGCCAGCTCCGGGTCCTTCATCAGCGCCGCGCCGTCCCCGTTGTTGACGATCTTACCCATGGGACAGCCCATGTTGATATCTAAAATATCCGCCCCGGTGTGTTCCATGGCGATCTGGGCGGCCTCCGCCATGCAGACGGGGTCGCTGCCGAAGATCTGCACAGCAGCGGGATGTTCTCCGGGAAACTGGGTCAGCAGGGAAAAGGTCTTTTTGTCATGGTAGCACAGAGCCTTGGATGAGATCAACTCCGTAATGGTGTAGCCCGCTCCCAGTTCGGAGCAGATCTGCCGGAAAGCGGCGTCCGTCACCCCGGCCATAGGAGCCAGTGCTAATTTTGAAGAGATCTCCACAGTTCCGATGCGCATGACGCACACCCCTTTCCGCAGCACATTGATTTCAATAGTTTAGCGGATTTTCGGCAAAAATGCAAGGATAACAGAAAATGCGTTTCTCGATCCCGTTTGCGACGCTTTTCTTCCCGGACAGGCTGTAAACTGGGGCTATAACCTTCCGTTTACACAAAAGGAGGAATCCTTCATGGAGTATGGTTCGATGAGCATCCAACAGCTCCAGTCCGGCCGGTGGCTGAACTGGGGCATCCGCTTTTTCCTGACGGCGGCCCTCACCGCCAGCCAAACTGACGGCGGCTATGCTCCCTTTGCCTTGGGCTGCATAGCGGCAGCCGGACCGGGGGCAGACGGGGCGGCAGCGCTGCTGGGCGGCGTGACGGGAGCGCTGCTGTTTCTGGACTTTCAGCAAGTCCTGGCTTTGGCCGCCATAGGCATTTTGATCCTGACTGCCGCCACAGCGTTCCGAGACACTGCCTTTCTGCAAAAACCCTGGGTGTTGCCGGTGCTGGCGGCCGGGATGGTCCTGGCAGTGGGCGGCATCTATGTGCTGCAATCCTTAGACCCGTTAAGCCACGCCGCCCCCTGTGCCGCAGCATCGGTCCTGACGGGCGTTTCCGCCCACTTCTTCACCCGGCTGTTCCAGCCGGAGGAGGACCGGCTGGCCCCGGAGGGGCTGCTGTTTTTAGGGGCGGCCCTGACGCTGGCTTTAGGCGACCTGACCATCTTGAACGTCTCCGTGGGCCGGGTCCTGCTGTGTGCCTTGCTGTCCTACACTGCCTATGATCAAGGTCCCATGACCGGTGTGACGGCAGGGCTGGGGCTGGGACTCATCACGGACCTCTCTGCCGGGACCAGCGGACTGTTTACCGCCGCCTACGGCGTGGCGGGACTGTGCGCCGCAAAATGCAGACGGCGGAGCATGGCGGCGCTCGCCTTCTTTTTCGGCGCAGCGGCAGCCATGCTGACCTCCCGCGAGGAACTGGCCCAAACGCTTCTTCTGGAAACGGTGGCCGGTTCCCTGCTGTTTCTGGCCCTGCCCCGGCGGATCTTCGGCGGAAAGCGGGTCCTGCGGGAAACGGTACCGGACGCCCCACAGCGCACAGCCCTGAAAACTCATCTCAACCGGGCGGCGGAGGCGCTCCGGGAGTTGTACGACAGCATGAGTCGCACCCCACCGCCTCAGGAGGAAAACCCCGCCGTCATCTTTGACCGGGCGGCTGAAAAGGTATGCCGTGGGTGCGCACTGTGCGAGCTGTGCTGGCAGAAGGATTACACCACCACCTTCAATGCCCTCAATGACGCCACCCCCTACCTCCTCGAGCGGGGCAAGGCCAAGGCCAAGGACTTCCCTGTTCACTTCGCCGACCGCTGCATCCATCTGTCAGAATTGTTGCAGGCCATCAATGGGGAGCTGTCGGCCTTTCTGCTGCGGAAGCAGTACCGCCGCCAACTGGAAGAAACACGTCGCAGCGCCAAGGGGCAATACGCCCAGATGTCAGACCTGCTGACGGCGGCGGCCGCAGGTCTCAGCGGAGCGACCCCCGCTTTTGGAGAGATCCCCGCCTGCGTCATCGGCGCGGCTCTGCGGCCCAAGGATGGGGAAATGGTCTGCGGCGACACCATGGAGGCCTTCCGCACGGACAGCGGCCTCTGGTGCCTGCTGCTGGCGGACGGCATGGGCAGCGGAGACGCCGCCCGGCGGGAGTCCTCCCTCACCTGCCGGCTGCTGCGGCAGTTTTTGGAGGCGGACATCCAGCCGGAGGCCGCTCTCACCACCCTGAACTCCGCCATGGCCCTCCGGGGTGCGGAGACCGGCAGCTTTACCACTGTGGATCTATGCGTTTTGAAAGGCTCGGAGGCCACCTTCTATAAGTTCGGCGCCGCCCCCAGCTATCTGAAGAAGAACGGCGCCGTCCGCCGGATCACCGGCAGCAGCCTGCCGGTGGGACTGCGAGGCGCTCCTGCTACGCCGGATATAACCACCGTGACGCTGGAGCCCGGCAGCTTCGCCGTGATGATCAGCGACGGCGTGGCAAACCCCAGCCGGGACGAATGGCTCCAGGACCTGCTGGCGGGCTGGGGCGGGGACGATCCCCAGACGCTGGCCAACCTGATCCTCTCTGAAAGCGTCCGCCGGGAGCGGCTTCAGGATGACTGCGCTGTGCAGGTCCTCTACCGCTTGCCGGAGCCGGAACAGCCGGTATAAAGACAACGCCGCACAAGGAAAGCTCCTGTGCTTTGCGGAATTTTAGTGTTCTGACTTTGTTGCGCTTTCGTGGCAATACTTCAAGTATTACCACGAAACCTTGCCTCGCCAGTGTGCAAAGTTTACTTGTAAATCACGCTTGTCCAATTATGCGGCATTGCCTAAAGAAAATTTCAAAAAGCCGTCGTTGGTTGGTATAGACTTTCCTCCTTTGCGGGAAAATGGAAACAGATCAACTGAGGAGGACAGGACTCATGGTAAAAGGCATTTCCCGGCGGGTCGTGGTGGTAGACGCGCCGGAGCATCGTTTTTTCGAACAGGCCATCTTCATCGTCCGCAATGACGCGGCGGGAGAGGGGATCACCTCCCGGGAGCTGGTGGAGGAAGCCCGACGGGTGGCCCACAATTACGCGTCCAGCGGGGCCAACCGCTTTTCCAGTCGGTGGCGGACCCTGAATCCCATCGTATACACCCTGATCGGCGCCGGGACCATCGGTCTTGCTTGGCTCATTGCGGCGCTGGCCTGAAAAAAGCACGTTCTCTTTCAAAAAGAGAACGTGCTTCTTTTAAGTTTATCTGCGCAGCTTGGCCTTCAGCTTCGCCTTGGCCTCCGGGGACAGCAGCTTTCCCGCCGCCCGCACCGGCAGACTGGGAAGCCGGAAAAACTGTCTGCGGACCTCTTCAAAGGGCTCCACCGCATAGCTGGCGAAGAAGGATGCCCGGTCCGCCGCCGGACCGATTGGGCGCGCCAGCCGGGGATTCCCCGCCACGGCCCGCTCCACCGGGAAGGGCTGACAGTTCAGCTTGAGCTGGTCAAACAGATAGCTGCCGTGGGGCGTGTTCACCAACAGCAGGCTAACGCCCGCGTGCTGCTGCTCCGGAAACTCATCCGGCCGCAGGCCCCACAGGTCCCCAAGCGTAAAATCACCGGGACGGTTCAGATTTGTATATTGGCAACCGTGGCAGCTCTGGCGCAGGAACAGCGCCCGGCCAAAGGCCCGGCCAAAACCTGTGGCAAACAGTGGTGCGGAATCCGCTGTGCCATCGTCATACACAGCGGTAAAGTGGCTGTTCTTCCACCCCTCCACCTTGTTGCGGAAGCGGACATTCGCCAGCCGCCGCCTTTTATTTCCTTCGATAAACCGGGCCTCGTCCTCCCACACGCCGGGAGAGGGTACGCCGTGACACACCAGGTCGCAGGTGGTGAGATTCTCCGGACGGCAACCTAAAAAGTGGTATAGGCCATCTACTTGGCAAGGCGTCCCGGAGAACAGCACCGGGCGGGTCTTTAGCACCTCCCGGATCTCCCGGAACACGCCGTCCAGATCACTCTGGACATACTTGGCTCCCCGCAGTCGCCACAGGTCCTCTTTTCGGAAACAGGGAACGTGCCGCAGGTGCTGATGGCCGTCCATGGCGGCGCCATATACCACACCGTCGCCCTCCAGCACATATTCCGCAATGGCAGTGAACGCGCCGCCGGAGGTAGAGTCCTTCCGGACGGCGTCATCCCGGTTCCAGGCGGCGAAGGCAGCGGGCAGATGAGCCGCCGGGCCGCGCCCCTGCAAAACCGGGCACAGCCGGGTACAGCGTCCGCAATGGACGCATTTTTCCAGATCCACTTCCGGGAAATCAAAGCCAGTTTTGTCCCGGACCATCGTAATAGCATCATGGGGACAGCCTGCGGCACAGGCGGTGCAGCCGGTGCAGCGGCTCCGCTCTGCCAATTTGGGGGCAAAGCTCCGGGGAGAAAGCGGTGCTTCCGGCACATAGGGCCGATCTTCCAGCGCTGTCTGCAAATAATTCAGAGAATCCTTCCGGGCAGCGGCCAAAGCCACTTCGACAGCTTCCCAGTCAACGGGGTCCAGCAGCTCCGCCGTATCCCCCTTACCGATGACCCGGTTGGCAAGACCCAACCGGGTCAGGATGCTCACCGTCCGGGACCGCTCCGGGGCGGACAGCTCCGCCGGGGAGACCGTGGTGAAAAAGGGGCGGTGGAACTGGACGGAGAATACCGTGCCATGGAAGGAATTGGTCACAACATAGGCGGCGTTTTGGAACAAGCCCAAAAATTCCGCCGGACCAGCGTCCAAGATCTGCTTTGCCTTGGGATGGACCTTCTGACGGATGCCGCAAAGCTGCACCACAGGTAACCCCGTCTCCTGATGGAGCCGTTCCAGATAGGGTGTCAGCGCACCAGGGCGGTTGATACAATAGCAGAGAATATAGCCGCCCTTGGGGTAATTGGCCGGATGATCGGCCATGGAGTCCCACTGGTCCGCCGTCAGCAGCAGCGTGGGGTCCAGCACCACAGGGGCGTCCTTCCCTGCGATGTCGTGGATGATGGCGCTCCCCTGAGTCTCCCTGGCGGAGAGGTGGGAAAAGCCGTCCAGATAGTCCTTCAATTCGTCCCGCATCCCCTCGGGAATGGTGGGAACACCGAAGGACGGTGCGTAGGCAATGCGGCGCTTCTGGGAAAACGTACCAAAAAACACCGGGTCAAACCGGCCGTCTGGGAAGATCTTGGGGTTCCAGATCTGGTCGCTGCCGGAGAGGATCAGGTCATAGGGCAGCGTCCCCCCGGCCAGCTCGTCAAAACGCCCATAGCGGCGATCTGAAATCCGCAGATGATCCCGGCTGAACTTCTCAAACCGCCGGTAACGCTCTGACAACGCCTGATAGTGCAAAGCCGTGTGAGCGTCATGGGCGGCGGAACTCAAACCGGTGGGCCGCTTGAACAGGGCGTTGTCCTGATTGACGAAGTAGTCAATGATCTCGCAGTCCCAGCCAAAGCGCTCCACAGCCCGCTCCGTGGCCGCCGCCTGAAGCAACGCGCCGTAATGGTGGATATGATAGAAGGTAACAAGTCCCGCCTTCAACGAAACGACTTCCTTTCCGCAGCTCTCCTGCTCATTTCAGGTCCATGACCACATTTTCCGGGGTCAGCAGATCATCCTCCGCGATCCACGCTTCCACGGGGACCACCTCGAATTCCGTTTCCGTCCGGCGGATCACCACCCGGTCCAGACCCGCATTGATGATCATGCGGCGGCACATGAGGCAGGAGGTGGCGTCATTCAGCAGCTCCCCGGTGGCAGCGTTGCGGCCCACCAGATAGATAGTGCCGCCCGCCATGTCCCGGCGGGAGGCAGAGATGATGGCGTTGGCCTCGGCATGGACGCTGCGGCACAGCTCGTACCGCTCGCCGCGGGGTACCTTCATGGCTTCCCGGGAGCAATAGCCCATGTCCACGCAGTTGGCCCGGCCCCGGGGGGCGCCGTTGTAACCCGTAGAAATGATCTCGTCGTTTTTCACGATGATGGCGCCATAGATCCGCCGCAGGCAGGTAGCCCGCTCCAAGACGGTCTCGGCAATATCCAGATAATAGTTTTCCTTGCTGATGCGATTCATAGACAGCCCTCCCGCCGAATTCTCAAAATTTGATAAAATATTTTATCACACCCGGCTTCGGATAGCAAGAGGGCAGCCAGTCATTCTGCCGTTCTCGCAGGCGGATGACTTCGTTTTTACAGGTTAGGCACCGCCTTTGCCAGGGTCCGGCGGAGGACCGGCGCCAGCGCTGTCACCACAATGATCTTCAGCGTGTCGCCAGGCACATACACCAGCATGGCCGCCAGCAGCGCGGGAAAGGTCTTGGCGGACTGCATGTAAACGTGCAGAATGAGATACATATAGGGAACGCCCACGGCGTAGAGAATCAGATCTCCCACCAGAACCGCCGCCAGAACGTTCAGATAACCGGTGCGGCAGGCTGTCAGCGCGCCGATCACGGCGGCGGCGGGGATCAGCCCCAGCAAAAAGCCGAAGCTGGGCTGTAGCACGTAGCCGATGCCGCCGCCCTGGGTAAAGACCGGCAAACCCAGCAGTCCGATGCCCACATAGAGCAGTTGAGAAACGGCTCCCCACTTCCACCCCAGCAGGAGACCGGCCAAGGCGGTAAACAGGAATTGCAGCGTAATGGGCACGGTGCCTGTGGGGATCTGCAAAAACGCGCCGATGGCGGTCAGGGCGGCAAACAGGGCGGCGAGGACCATATTGCGGGTCATATCGTGCTGATTCATAATGAAAAGCTCCTTTTCGGTTTGATGCGCCTAAAGTGTATCAGACGGCGCTTCGATTGTCAACCGTGTTATAAAATCAGGTTGACAATCAGACGTGGACGCCGTATAGTATCGTTGGAGGGATGTACCATGACGAAGCAAATTGTTTTAAAACTCCTGCGGGAGCATACAGAGGAATTTCTGTCCGGCGAGGCCATCAGTCGACAAGTCGGTGTCAGTCGGGCGGCGGTGTGGAAGGCTGTGGAGCAGTTAAGGCAGGAGGGCTACGGTATTGAATCCGTCCCCAACCGGGGCTACCGCCTGACCCGCGTGACAGCGCGGCTCCGGCCAGAGGAACTGTCAGAGCAGTTCCGGGATCGTCGGATCGGCCGGGAGCTGCTGTGCTTTGACACCATCGACTCCACCAACAATGAATTGAAGCGGCGGGCCGTCAGCGGCTCCGTAGATGGAACGGTGATTCTGGCGGACCAGCAGACCGGCGGCCGGGGCCGCCGGGGGCGGAGCTTTGTGTCCCCCGCCGGGAAAGGGCTGTATTTATCGGCGGCCCTCCGCCCCCAGTGCCCGCTCTCTGAGATCAGCACCCTGACAGCCTGGACCGCCGTAGCGCTTTGCGACGCGGTGGAAGCCGTCTGTGGCGTCCGCCCCGGCATCAAGTGGCCCAACGACCTGGTGCTGAACCGGAAAAAGCTCTGCGGCATCCTGACGGAGCTGGAATGGGAGGCGGAGAGCGGTGAATTCTCCTGCGTCATCATCGGCGCGGGGATCAACGTCAGTCAGGATGAAGCCGATTTCGGCCCGGAGGTAGCCCCCATCGCCATTTCTCTGGCGCAGGCCCTCGGAACGGCCCCGGACCGGACGGAGCTGGCCGCCCAGGTGATCCGGTCGCTGAATGCGTTATATGACGACTTCCCCGCCCAAAACGCCGCCTATCTGGACCATTTTCGCCGGGACTGCCTGACGGTGGGCAATCCGATAAAGGTCATCTCCGGTGCCGGAGAGCGCATCGGCACCGCCACAGGTATTTCCGATGACTTTGGTTTGACCGTCCGCTGGGAGGACGGCTCCACGGAGACCCTGACCTCTGGAGAGGTCTCCGTCCGGGGACTGTATGACTATGTGTGATCCCGCCGAAGCGGATTTTCCCCAGATTCAGCCCGTCCAGACAGAAAAAGCTCCCTGCTGAGATTTTCTCAGCAGGGGGCTTTTTCATATCATGTTTGTAATAATCGCCGTCAGCCGCCGTAGAACATTCCTAACAGGTGGGCCAGATCCCCGGCCTCCAGATAGGTAACGCCGTTGGCGATGAGGCAAGGGCCGGAAAGGTGGAACCCATCCCCCTCCGGAACGGCAGTGCCTTTGACAGCTTTGCTGTCCGGCAGGATGGTGAATACGGTTTCAGTACCATCCTTCACTGTCACGCCGTGCGCCTTATCCCAGGAAACGTCATACCCAGCGGCTTCCGCCACCGCACGGATGGGGACATACAGGCGCTCATCGTTGTAAGGCCGCCGCAGAGCGGAGGGGAGAACGGTTGGCCTTCCGTTGACGCATAGATAACCGTCATTATAAAGGGATATGCCGCCTTTATATGCATAGGGAAACACCAGCACACGGCTGCCCTTCCCGCTGTCATCGGCCCACATCAGCACTCGGGTGCCGGGCAGCAGATCCTGATAGGTGATGCGGTTGCGGGTGAGATAGGGCGTGATCTGCGCATCCTCCCACACCTGATACGCCGTGCCGTCGGAAAGGGTGATATCCATGCCGCTGTAATGGGGAATTCCCGCCATGATAACAGTGGCGCGGACGATCACATCGTACTGAGGAACCTTGTAGTCCGCCGGGACATTCACCAGAAGAAGCTCCGGTGTGACCTGCGGGGGCAGGCTCATGGTCATGGCAGTCTGCGCCCCCAGCCACGCATAGACGGTGCTGCCGTCCTTGATGGACTTTGCATCTACCGGCTCGCCGCTGACGGCGTCCAGGATCATAACGCCCTCCGTCCACAGGATATAGTCCTCCGTTGGTTCTCCGGTGGACGTGCTCATCAGCAAGCCGCCGTCCTTCTGATGGGCAACGGTTCCCGAGATCACGGTATATTGAGGGTTCGGGACGTAGGCCCCCGCGCCGGTGGCGCTAGCGGCTGCCAGAGCGGGGACGCACAGCATAGCGGCGCATAGAGCCGCTGCGATCAGCTTCACAGAAAATTTCATAGATGATCTTCCTTTCTTTCGTCAGGGTCGGAGCCTCCGGAAGAATGCTCCGTTTGCTTGGATAGACGGAGGGCAGCCGGAAAAAGTTCCCACCTTCCGCAAAAATCCCGCTGAAAATTTCAGTGGGATCTCAGCGTGTCGAAAAAGTATTTTCTCCCCGCTGAGCAAGTTTTCAGAACTTCATAAAAGTTCTGAAAACTCAGGATTTCAATGGCGCAGGACACCCTTCTTGGGTTTCCCGCGCACACCCTTCCTTACCGTTGCGGAGAATTTACCACTTTATCGGCAGTCTCAGATCCCGCTGAAAATTTCAGCGGGACCTTTATCGATCAACTCAGTCTATGACTCGGATGGCGGTGATGACCGGCTGCTGGTCGGCAGGGATGGTGCCGTTGCCGTCCGTAGGCTGGGCGGCCTCGCACACAGCGTCCACTACGTCCATGCCGTCGGTCACATAGCCGAAGCAGGCGTACTGGCCGTCAAGGAAAGTGCTGTCTGCGTGGCAGATAAAAAACTGAGAGCTGGCGCTGTCGGGGTTCTGGCTCCGGGCCATGGAAATGGCCCCTCGGGTATGAGACAGCGTATTTTCCACGCCGTTGGAAGAAAACTCGCCCTTGATGGTGTTCTCAGATCCGCCGGTGCCGTTGCCGTTGGGGTCGCCGCCCTGCATCATAAACCCGGCGATGATGCGGTGGAAGGTCAGGCCATCATAAAACCCATCATTGGCCAGATCCATAAAGTTCTGCACGGTCATGGGGGCGGCGTCACCGTCCAGCTCCACGGTGATGGTGCCATAGTCCTGAATGTCGATCTCCGCATGGTGGGTGCCAACGCCCGCCGTCTCAGCCGCAGGCTTGTCGGCCTTGCTGTCGGTGATGGTGTCCGTATCGGTCTTGCCGCAGGCGGCCAGGCTCAACAGCAGCACGGCTGCTGCGCAAACAGTCAGTAATTTTTTCATAAGGTCCTCCTTTTCAAAACGCAGCCCGCCGAAGGTCATCCGGCGGGCTGCAAGGTGTGTTTACTTCTTGCCCTTCAGGGACTTCATGCGCTGCTCGTGGTTCAAAATAGCCTTGCGCATCCGCAGGCTCTTGGGCGTGACCTCCAGCAACTCGTCGTCCGCCAAAAACTCCAGGCACTGCTCCAGACTCATCTGGCGGGGAGGTACCAGACGCAGGGCATCATCAGAGCCGGAAGCACGGGTGTTGGTGAGCTGCTTCTTACGGCAGGCGTTCACCACGATGTCCTCGCCCCGGTTGGCCACACCGATGATCATGCCCTCGTACACAGGGACGCCGGCGCCGATGAACAGGGTGCCGCGCTCCTGCGCGTTGAACAGGCCGTAGGTGATGGAGTCGCCGGTCTCGGTGGAGATCAGGCTGCCCATGCCGCGGCGGGAAATATCGCCCTTGTAAGGCGCATAGGAATCAAATACGGAAGCCATGATGCCCTCGCCCTTGGTGTCGGTGAGGAAGTCATTCCGGTAGCCGAAGAGACCACGGGCGGGGATCAGGAACTCCACCTTCATGCGGTCACCCACGGGAGTCATCTCCACCAGGTCGCCCTTGCGCTGGCCCAGCTTCTCGATGACGCTGCCCACGCAATCGCCGGGCACGTCCACCACCAGACGCTCAATAGGCTCGCACTTCTTGCCATCGATCTCCTTGTACAGCACACGGGGGGGAGATACCTGGAACTCATAGCCTTCCCGTCGCATGGTCTCGATGAGGATAGACAGGGACATTTCGCCGCGGCCCGCCACGTTGAAGGCGCTGTCACGGTCGGTATCGGAGACCTTCAGGGAAACGTCCTTCAGGGTCTCACGGTACAGCCGGTCCCGGAGCTGGCGGGAGGTGACGAACTTACCCTCACGGCCAGCATAGGGGGAATCGTTGACGGAGAAAGTCATCTCCAGCGTGGGAGCGCTGATCTTCACGAAGGGCAGCGGCTCCACGGCACCAGGGGCGCAGACGGTATCGCCGATGGTGATATCGGGGATACCGCTCATGGCAATGATGTTGCCGGCGGTGGATTCCGTCACCTGCTTCCGGGCCAGCCCCTCAAACTCATAGATGGAAACGGCCTTGGCTTTCTTGGGGGCTGCGTTGGGATCGTGGTAGTTGCACACCATGATCTCCTGATTCTGCTTCAGGGTGCCCCGCTCAATGCGGCCTATGGCGATACGGCCTACGAACTCATTATAGTCGATGGAGCTGACCAGCATCTGGAAAGGCTGGTCCACATCCGCCTCAGGAGCGGGAATGTATTCCAGAATGGTTTCAAACAGAGGCTTGAGGTCGGTGCCCGCCACGTCGGGAGAGTAGGAAGCGGTACCCTGACGGCCGGAGCAGAACAGCATGGGGGAGTCCAGCTGCTCGGGGGTGGCGTTCAGGTCCATCAGCAGCTCCAGCACCTCGTCGATGACCTCGTGGATGCGCTGGTCGGGACGGTCGATCTTATTGACCACCACGATGACCCGATGGCCCAGCTCCAAAGCCTTGGAGAGCACGAAACGGGTCTGGGGCATGGGGCCTTCAGCGGCGTCTACCAGCAGGATAACACCGTTGACCATCTTCAGGATACGCTCCACTTCGCCGCCGAAGTCGGCGTGGCCCGGGGTGTCCACCACGTTGATCTTCACGTCCTTGTAGCGGACGGCGGTGTTCTTGGCCAGGATCGTAATGCCGCGCTCACGCTCTAAGTCGCCGGAGTCCATGACACGGTCCACGACCTCCTGGTTTTCCCGATAAGCGCCGCCCTGCTTGAGCATCTCGTCCACCAGGGTGGTCTTGCCGTGGTCAACGTGGGCGATGATGGCTACGTTTCTCAAATGTTCGTTCTGCATATCTGGAACATCCCTTCTTGTTTTTTACCATCAATTGACAACAGTCGGCAGACAGCCCCCGGATCAGAGAAAAACGTCTGTCGGTTCTTGTCAACTGATGGCCTTACAGATTTCACATACAGTCACATATTATAATGCACAGTTTCCCTAATTTCAATGGGAAATTTCACATTTTCCGCCAAAAACGTGAGGTTTTTCTTGTATCTGTGCGTCATAGAAGGACTGACGCTTTTTTGAACAAAGAATTCCAGAAAAAGCAAAACTTTTTTTCGTTTTCGGACATTGATTCCGAAAGAAAGGACCGTATAATGAAATTTACCTCGACGGAAGCGACGCCAGCGCCGCACGTTCCGCCGGGAGTATTGCGGCTCACCGGAGCCGCCAAGGAGGATATCCCCATGTATCGTATTCAAACCATGAACAAAATTTCCCCGGTAGGTCTGAACCGATTCCCCTCCGAGCTGTACGAGGTCGGGGATGCGGTACAGGACCCTCAGGGAATTTTAGTCCGCTCCGCCAAGCTGTTGGATCTGGAATTCAACCCCGGTCTGCTGGCCATTGCCCGTGCGGGCGTAGGGGTCAACAACATTCCTCTGGACCGCTGCGCAGCGGCGGGTATTCCAGTGTTTTCCACCCCCGGCGCCAACGCCAACGCCGTGAAGGAACTGGTGATCTGCGCCATGCTGATGGGCTCCCGGGACATTCCCGGTGCCATCCGCTGGGTCCGGGAACAGGCAGCCTCCGGGGTGGATGTCTCCACCGTGGTGGAAAAGGGCAAGTCCGCATTCATCGGCCCGGAGCTTTACAAAAAGACTTTGGGCATCATCGGTCTGGGAGCCATCGGCTCCATCGTGGCCAACACCGCCATCTCTCTGGGCATGGATGTATACGGCTACGATCCGTTTTTGTCCGTGGATACCGCTTTGCGGCTGGACCGCCACGTTCATGTGGTAAAGGATATCAACGATCTTTATAAGCGGTCGGATTACATCACCATGCACATCCACTATACGGAAAAGACCGCCCACATGATCGACGCTGACGCCATCGCCGCCATGAAGCGGGGCGTGCGGGTCATCAATCTGGCCCGGGGCGAGATCGTAGACGATGAAGCCATGCTGACGGCGCTGGACACCGGTATGGTGGCCACCTACATCACCGACTTCCCCAACAACCGTCTCCTGACAGCTCCCCACGTCATCGCCATGCCCCATCTGGGGGCCTCCACCCCGGAAAGCGAGCAGAATTGCGCTGCCATGGCTGTGGATACGCTGCGGGACTATCTGGAAAACGGCAACATCCGTTCCAGCGTGAATCTGCCGGAGATGACCATGGACCGCAGCGGCGTCCAGCGGCTGTGCGTCCTGCACAAGAATGTCCCCGGTATGCTGGCGAACATCACCAGTCTGTTTGGCCGGGACGGTGTCAACGTGGAAAATCTGAGCAACAAGTCCCGCGGGGGCTACGCCTATACCATGGTGGACCTTGGCAGCCGGGTGGGTGACAACGTGATCGAGGATGTGCGCCGCACGGCCAACGTGATCCGGGTCCGGTCCTTGGAATGGTAAATTGAACGGTCAATATATAAAAAAGCACGGCTTCCGCCGTGCTTTTTCCTTTTATTTCGTGCAGCGGGCCTTCAGTTGCTCCGCCGTGATAGCCCAGCCCTCGGTCATGTAGGGATCCACCGGGATTTCCGGGCAGGTCTCTCCCCGATGGCGATAGATGGCCTGCACCATGACCTTCAGCAGCGCCGGATTCTTCACCAGAATCGGCCCGGTAAGCTGGCTGGCAAAGACGTTACCCTTGTGATACCCCTCCGGGCCGCAGGGTCCCTCGTTGCCGTGGCCCATGTCCATGGAAGTCAGCAGCGGCGTCTCCACGCCGGTAATGACCGAACAGCGGTTGACGAAGCCCACCACTGCGTCCTCATAGAGGTCCGTGTGGCCGTAAACGTCCTCCACGAACCGCTTTTTGTTCTGGACGGCGGTGAAGTCCGCCAGTCCCAGTCCTTCGTACACCTTTCCGGCATCGTCGGTGATCGTCTTGCCCAGCAGCTCCATAGAGTTCCCGGCGAACAGCATGGTCACACCTGCGTCCGCCGCCGCTTTTACAACATCCCTCAACTTGGAGAAATTCAGGAGAGCCGCCTTCTGCGCCCGCTCTGTACCTGCGCCCATGTAGACAAAGTCCGCATGGGTCAGATCGGCGTCTCCGCCAAGTTCCACCCGCTCCACAGTGACGGTATTGCCCAGTTCCTCCAGCGTCCGCTTCAGAATGGACACGTTGGCATAGCTGCCATACAAGCTCATGAGATCCGGATAGAAATGCAGAATCTTCAATTCCATGGCTCAGCCCTCCTTTTTCACATCCGGCAGATTCAGCAGCTTGTCCCGGTCAGAGAAGCAGGTGACTACATACAACGCCTCGCTGCCGCTGTCCCGGATTGCTGCTGCCGCGTCCGGGATGCCGGGAATGACTTCCCAGTTCTGAACGCCGGTGAACCGAAACCGTTCCGCCAGATCGTTCCGGTACATACCGGAGAGAATGACCCGCTTCACATGGGGGGCGTTCAGCTGGTCAAAGTCGATGTCCCACAGCCAGCTTGTCTCGCTGGTGAAATACTTCCGGGACACAGCGTCCACGATGATGAGCACCGTGCACTCCTCGTTGGTGGAGGCGATATAGCGGAGGTTCGTGTCGTAGGCGATGGAATTTTCGTGCTTGCTGGTCAGCAGGGTGCCATGGTGCTGACCAAGGGTGAAGGTCTGCATCCGGCCGTTTTTCAGAATGTAACTACTGAGGGTGTCCGCAATGGCGGTCCCCTCTACGCCGCATTCCCGGCAGGCGGCATAGGCCGCCAGAATGTTATACACATTGTAAATGCTGCGGAAGGCCAAGGCCACGGTGAACTGCCCGTCCAGTATCAGTTTGCCGTTTTGCAGGTCCAACTCCGTGGCGGCGTAGTCCGGGGCGGGCCGGGCATGACCGCAGCTGGTGCAGCGGTACGCGCCGATGTGGTTGTAGTGGACATACTCGTATTCCATGGGTGCGTGGCATACCGGGCAGTAGGCCCCGTCATGATAGACCCCAGTGGGGGCCTCCGTATCCGTGGCGCAACGGTCCAGGCCGAACCACTTTACCTTTTTATGGTCGATGGCAAAGCAGCTGGACAGGGGATCGTCGCCGTTCAGGATCAGCTCCGTATCGGGGTGGATGGCGGGGAGGATCGCGTCAAACACGCTTTCAGGGTGGCCGTTCCGGGTCAGCTGGTCCCGATATAGGTTGGTGATGACAAATTCCGTGGGATGGAAATACTTGAAGCTGTGGGCAGCGTACCGCTCGTCGCTTTCCAGCAGCAGCACATCTGCGTTGACCTTCCCCCCCAGGGTGGCGTGGGTCAGGATCAATGTGGTGACGCCCTCTACCTGATTGGAGCCTTCGGCGTTGTAAATGACGTTCTTGCCCTGAGCGTGCAGCACCGTGGCAATCATCTCCACGGTGGAGGTCTTGCCGTTGGAGCCGGTGACGGCGATGATATGGGGCGGCAGCTGTACCCGTTTCAAAATGTCCGGGCAGATCTTCAGGGCGAACTTGCCGGGCATAGAGCTGCCCTTGCCCACCAGCTTTCCTACAAATCGGCCCAGCTTGCAGACCACGATTGCTAAAAATTTCCGCATAGGTATCCCTCTTTCAGCGTTTATTTTCCAGCCAGATCATCAGCGCCGTCAAATCGGCGGGGCTGACACCGGAGATCCGGGACGCCTGTCCCAGATCCATGGGCCGCACGGCGGAGAGCTTCTCTCTTGCCTCCAGCCGCAAGCCCTGAATGGCGTTGTAATCCAGGTCCGGGGGCAGCTTGTGGCCCTCCACCCGCTTGAACTCCGCCACCTGCTGCAGCTGACGCTTGATGTAGCCCTCATATTTCACGGAGATCTCGATCTCCTCTGCAATATCCGCCGTCAGCGCCGGACGGTTAGGGTCAAAGGGTGCCAACTCATCATAGTGGAGCTGAGGCCGCTTCAGCAGTGCCAACAGAGAACAGCCGTCCGGGGCATCGGCAGTGCCGTGCTCCGTCAGAAAAGCCGTCAACGCCGGGGAGGGAGCCACGCCGGTGTGCTCCAGCCGGTTGATCTCCCGCTGGATGGCATCGTACTTTTCCTCCACCGCCCGGAGCCGCTCCTCCGGCACCAGGCCGATCTCATAGCCTCGCCTGGTCAGCCGCTGGTCGGCGTTGTCCTGCCGCAGCACCAGTCTGTATTCGCTGCGGGAAGTCATGATGCGGTACGGCTCGTTGGTGCCCTTCGTCACCAGATCGTCGATCAGGGTACCGATGTAGCTCTCCGCCCTGGAAAGGATAAAGGGGCTTTCCCCTTTCAGCTTCCGAGCAGCGTTGACACCCGCCACAAAGCCCTGGACGGCGGCCTCCTCGTATCCGGAGGAGCCGTTGAACTGCCCCGCGCCGTACAGCCCAGACACCTGTTTCGTTTCCAGCGTGGGCAGCAGGCCCAGCGGGTCGATGCAGTCATATTCGATGGCGTAGGCCGGGCGGGTCATGACCGCGCGGCGCAGTCCGGGTACGCTATGGAGCATCTGGATCTGCACCTCCTCCGGCATGGAGGAGGAAAAGCCCTGAATATACAGCTCCTCCGTATTCAGTCCCATCGGCTCCACGAAAAGCTGATGGCGGAGCTTGTCCGGGAACCGGACGATCTTCGTTTCAAAGCTGGGGCAGTACCGGGGACCGATGCCCTCAATCAGGCCGGAGTACATGGGGGCTCGGTCCAGGTTTTCTTGGACGATGCGCTTGGTCTCCTCGGTGGTCCAGGTCAGCCAGCACACAGCCTGATTGTAAGGTGGATTTTTCGTAGAATAGGAAAAGGGCACTGGGATCTCATCCCCTGGCTGGACTTCCATCTCATCGAAGTCTACCGTTCGGGCGTTGACCCGGGGGGGCGTGCCGGTCTTGAACCGTCGCAGGGGCAGGTCCAGCTTCAGCAGAGAATCCGTCAGTGGTCCGGCGGCGTGCAGCCCATCGGGACCGGAATCCTCCACGCAGTTACCGATGATGGTGCGGCCCTTCAAATAGGTGCCGGTGGCCAGAATGACGGCTTTCACATCGTACACCGCGCCAGTAGACAGCACCACCTGCCGGACCGCGCCACTCTCTGCCCGAAGCTCCACCACCTCGCCCTGCCGCACCGTCAGGTGCTCCTGACATTCCAGGGTGTGCTTCATCCGTTCCTGATACTTCCGCCGGTCCGCCTGGGCCCGCAGGGACCAGACGGCGGGGCCTTTCCGGAGGTTCAGAAGTCGGTACTGGATACAACATTCGTCGGCGGCCTTCGCCATCTCGCCGCCCAGCGCGTCCAACTCCCGGACCAGGTGGCCCTTGCCGGTGCCGCCGATGGCGGGGTTGCAGGGCATATTGCCCACGGCGTCCAGGTTGATGGTAAAGACGATGGTCTCCAGCCCCAGGCGGGCGGCGGCCAGTGCCGCTTCGATACCGGCGTGACCGGCGCCGATGACGGCAATGTCAAATTGTCCCGCAGAAAAAGTTTCCATCATAGTTGTATTCTATCCTTTTTTCAGGGTGACGACCGCGATCTGCGGTCGATTGAACAATCGGACGGCCCATTTAGGGGAGTTGCCCAGTCCTCGGGACACAAACACCTCCGCCCCCTCGCAGTCCGCATCGTTGCAGTGATAAAAGCCGCTGGTGAAGGACGGCAGCAGGTTCAGGTTGGTATCTACCAGCCCGTCGGTAAAAGGCAGACGCCAAATGCCGCCGTGGGCGTGGCCGCAGAAGGTCAGGTCTGCTCCCAGACGGCAGTACCGGCCGTTGAAAAGCGTGTTGCGGTGGGCCAGCAGCAGCCAGAAGGGGTCCTCCTGCTGGGTATATAGCTTCGCCGCCAGCTCCTCCGGGGTAGTCTGGTCTGCATAGCCGTTGGGATCGTCGATCCCGGCGATGAAGATCGTCTGTCCGTTTCGCTCCAGAGGAACGAACTGGTTGGAGAGCACCGTAACGCCGGACTCCCTCAGAGCTGTTTTCAGTTCCTCTACGGCGGCGTTGCCATGCGCCCATTCGTGGTTGCCGGTTACATAGTAGGTGGGGGCGATGGCGCTGAGGGCCTTCCCTACCGCCTTTGCATACGGTATCGGGGCCTCCGCGTACTCGTCCACCAGATCGCCGGTAAGGAAGATCAGGTCCGGTGCAGCTTGTTCCACGGCCGCATACAGCCGGTGATTGTTCTTCCCGAATTCCCGGTTGTGCAGGTCGCTGAGCTGCACGATCCGCAACCCGTCAAATTCCGCCGGCAGCGCAGTGGAGGTATAGGTCAGGGAATCGGTCCGCAGCGCCGTATTGTCCCAATATACAAACAGGACCAACAGGGCCAGCAGCCCACACCGCATGACTGCGTGGAGCCGGGAACGGGAACGGCGGCGATTTGCCATGGACGGACCTCCTCAAAAATGTAAAGCATCGGAATTACGGCCATATATTATAGCACAGTCGGGCACAATAAGCGAGGAAAACTTTAAAAAGCTGCCGGATTTTCAGGATTTCTCAAGAAGTCCTGTGGCAGGAATTGAGAAGTGTGTGCAAAATCGGAAAAAAATTACAAAAAAGCTGTGAAAAAGGGCAGTTGAAAAGGAAAAAACGTTTGCTTATAATATACTTGACTGCATCTGCCTATCGGCAGGTGACACTAACGATGCCGGAGTAGAATGCGACTGCTGCCGGACACAGGAGGAAAGACATGAGAGGTGTACACAGCGCGGTAGACGATATTCGCCGCAGCGTATTCACAGAAGTGGCACGACTGGCCTATGAGAGCGACGATTACAAACAGGTGGACATGATCCCCTACAAGATCGTTCCCGGAGAGGTTGCCCACCATCGCCATGACGTGTTCCTGGAGCGAGCCATTGTTTCCGCCCGGCTCAAATTGGCTCTGGGCATGGATCTGGACCCCAACGGTCCCTCTGCTCCCATCAGCGCCAATATTCAGGATGCCGCTACGGATCAGAAGTATTTTAACGAGCCCCTGGTCAATATTATCCCCTATGCCTGCAACGCCTGCCCTCCCAAGCAGGTCCGCATCACCGACAGCTGCCAGGGCTGCATTTCCCACCCCTGCATGAATGTCTGCCCCAAGGATGCCATCTATCTGGACGAAAACAAGCGTTGCCACATTGATCAGAGCAAGTGCATCAAGTGCGGCAAGTGCTTTAACCAGTGCCCCTACCGGGCGATCTCCAAGGTGGAGCGCCCCTGCGCTGCTGCCTGCGGCATGGACGCCATCGAGTCCGATGAGCTGGGCCGGGCTAAGATCAATTATGATAAGTGTGTCTCCTGCGGTATGTGCCTGGTGAACTGCCCCTTCGCCGCCATCGCCGACAAGAGCCAGATCTTCCAGTTGATCCAGGCCATCAAGCGTGGTGAAGAAGTCATCGCCTGTGTAGCTCCCGCATTTGTGGGACAGTACGGCCCTGACGCCACTCCCGCCAAGCTGAAGGCCGCCATGCGGATCCTTGGCTTTGCCGACGTGGTAGAGGTTGCCATCGGCGCTGACCTGTGCACCGTGGAGGAAGCCCATGACTTCCTGGAGGAAGTCCCCGAAAAGCTGGACTGGATGGGCACCAGCTGCTGCCCTGCCTGGTCCATGATGGCCAAGACGCTCTTCCCCCAGTTCAAGGACAACATCTCCATGGCCCTGACCCCCATGGTCATCACCGCCCGGATGGTCAAGAAGGACCATCCCAACGCCCGCATCGTCTTTATCGGGCCCTGCGCCGCCAAGAAGCTGGAGGCCAACCGGAAATCCGTCCGTTCCGATGTGGATTTCGTGCTGACCTTTGAGGAGCTTCTGGGTATGTTTGACGCCAAGGAGATCGACTTCAAGACCCTTGAGGCAGATCCTTCCGACAGCCTGGACGAGGGCAGCGGCTTTGGCCGCGGCTTCGCCGTGGGCGGTGGCGTGGCTGCCGCTGTGGTGGAAGCCATCAAGCACATTGACCCGGATCGTGAGATCCTCATTGAGTACGGCGATGGTCTGAAGGAATGCCGCAAGATGTTGGCCATGGCTAAGGCCGGCAAGCGCAACGGCTATCTGCTGGAGGGCATGGGCTGTCCCGGCGGCTGCGTGGCCGGCGCCGGCACCCTCCGTCCCGTCAAGGAATCCACCGCCAGCGTGGAGCGCTTTAAAAATGCTGCCTCCAGCGTGAGTACTACGGAAAGCCCCTATCTGGGTCGTTTGAAAGACGTAGAGGAGAAATGCTGAACCTGCTTCTTTTCCAGCAAATCGCAAAACTCTTTATCCTGATTTTTTTAGGCTGGGCTATTGTGAAAGCCGGCATTTTAAAGTCAGAGGACAGCAAAACCCTATCTATGCTCTTGCTGTATATTATCACTCCCTGCGTGTGCATTTCCGGTTTTCAGGTGGAACGCACGGCAGAAAACAGCCAGATGGTGACGCTTTCTCTGCTGTCCGCATTGTTGATGAACGGTCTGTGTATTCTGTTGGGAGCCTTGGCAGCGAGACTTTTTCTCTTGGACGTTGTAGAAGAAGCATCGATCCAGTATCCCAATGCCGGAAATCTGATCATCCCTCTGGTCCATTCCATTTTTGGCAGCGAGTGGGTCATGTATGTAACGGTCTATACCATGATCCAGACTATTCTGGACTGGACTCATGCCCGTATTCTCATCAGCGGCAAAAAGAAGATCTCTCTGCGAGATTTGGTATGCAATGTGAACATCCTGGCTATCATGCTTGGCCTGTTCCTGTTTGTTTTCCAGATTCAGCTCCCCACAGTCATCGGATCTGCTTTCAGCATGGCGGGGGACACCATCGGCCCTGTGGCCATGCTGATCACCGGTATGCTGATGGCAGGTATCAACATGCAGCATCTGCACGCCTATCGGCAGATCTGGAAACCGGTACTGCTACGGCTGATCGTTTTGCCGGTCATTTTGATCTGTGTTGCCAAATATAGCGGCCTGACCGCTCTGGCCCCCCATGGAGAAACCCTGATCATCATCAGCCTGCTTTCCGCTGTCGCTCCCTCGGCAAGTATTGTGCCCCAATTCTGTCAGATGTTTGGCCGGGACGCGCGCTATGCCAGTCTGATCAGTACAATGACCATGCTGCTCTGCATCATCACGATGCCGCTGATGATCTCCTTGTTCCAGATGTGACCGCGCAGACAGGTTTCATTCGATTGTCCCTGCGTTTCAGCAATGTCCCCCATATACGCGAAAGAGACGTCCTATCGGGCGTCTCTCAGCGTGTCGAAAAAGTCTTTTCGCCCCGCTGAGCCAGTTTTCAGACCTTTATAAAAGTTCTGAAAACTAAGGATCTCAATAGTGCGGGACACCCTTCTTGGGTTTCCCGCGCACACCCTTCCTTACCGTCGCGGAGAATCTTCTGCTTTATCGACAGACTCACAACACCATCCATTCGGATGGTGTTGTTTTCTTATCTGTTCTGTTGTCTGCGCTTACCGGCGGGTTTTCCCGTGCTGAATGGACCGCAGCAGTCCTTTGCACTGCCACAGGCTCAGCAGCGCGAATACCGCTGCCGGGAGGCCCAGCAACCGCAGCCCCCAGGCATCCTGCACCAGACTGCCCGCAAAGGAGCCTACGGCGATGCCAAAGTTATAGGACACCGGCTGCACCGACGCACAGAGGCTGGCTGCCGCCGGGTATTCCGCCTCCGCCAGTCCCAGAGAATGGACCTGCACCGGCGTATTCAGCAGATACATCAGCAGGCCCATGGCAAATAGTCCCACCAGCCCCAACCACCGATTCACCAGCAGCAGAGGCAGCACGGCAAACAGCAGGACCTGCGCGGCAAAGAACGCCGGCAGGGGCTTCAGACCGCCTTTTTCCGCAAGGCGTCCGGAAAACAAATTGCTGGCAGCGCTGCAAAGCCCCATCACCAGCAGGACCGGACTGACCGCCGTCTCCGGCAGGCCCAGCGTACCGGTCAGCGTCGGTGTCAGATAGGTGTAGACCGTATAGGTAGCGGAAGCGCTGAACAGCACCATCAAAACGCAGTGCCAGCAACGACTGTCCCGCAGCACCGCGAACTGGTTCAGCAGGCCGCCCTCTGCCGGAGGGACATCGATCTCCCGGGGCAGCAGCCGGGCCAGCACAGGCAGCAGCACCAGCCCCATTGCCAGGATCACGCCAAAGGTAGCCCGCCAGCCAAGAGCGTGGCACACCGCTGTACCGATGGGCACCCCCGCCACCGCCGCCACGGAAAAGCCCGCGTACACGGCGGAAATGGCCCGGGCTGTCTGCTCCGGAGTCGAAACTTCCTTCGCATACAGCATGGCCACTGCGGTGAGGGTCCCGGACACCAGCGCCGCCACTACACGGGATGCGTACAGCACCGTCACGCCGGGAGCCAGCATACTCAGGACATTCACACCCAGAAACAGAAGCATCAGCCCTATCAGCAGGCGGAAGCGGTCCATTCGACCGGTCAGGGCCGTGAGCAGCGGCGTTCCTACCGCGTAGCAGGCGGCAAATACGCTGACCAACCGCCCCACGGCGGCCAGAGATACGTTCAGCCCCGCCGCAATATCCGGCAGGATACCCACGATCACAAATTCACAGGTACCCAGGGTAAAGCCCAAAGCGGCCAGCGCCAGCACAGCCGCCGGTAAACGATGCTTTTTCATCATGCGCTCCTTACTATGTGTTTATGTGTGTGCGTACACAGTTTTGCCCGGAAACAGCGGAGGACCGCAGTCCCCCATTTCTTTCCATATTTACCGTCAGATACTCTCCGAATTGAGAATGGGGCAAGCGGTCACATAGGTGTCCCGGTCAGGCCGCTGTCCCATCAGGGCCTCAAAAAGCACAGACAGCGCCTGATAAGGCTGATACGCCAGATCCTGTCCGATGGTAAAATCCACCTCGCCGCTTTTCAGCAGCTCCCGGATCTCTGGGCCGCAGTCGTGGGAAAGAATGTGGACCTTCCCTGTCAGCCCCCGGCTCCGGAGGACTTCCGCGCAGGCCGGGACGCTGGGGTTCGCCATATATACCATCCGCAAATTTGGATGCGCCGCCAATGCACTTTCCACCGTTTCCGCCGTTTTTCGGTAATCCCGGTGGGTGGCGGCGATCACACCGTTTTCCTCCGGGATCCCCCGCTCCGCCAGCCGCTCCAGAAACCCGTCTACACGGGCCTTATGCGCCGTATATTTCGGATCGTTGTAGATGACCAGAAACGCATCGCCACGGCTCAGGAAGCAGAATGCGATCTCCCCGGCCACCCGTCCGGCCCGATGGCCGTCCTCGCCTACATAGCAGAGCCGCCTCCCGCCGGGCACATCGGAGTTGAAGGTCGCCACCGGGATCCCCCGCTCTGACAACCGTTCCAGCGCCCGCCGGATCTCCTCGGTGCCGGAAGCGCACAGCGCAACGGCCTGCGCGCCGTTTTCCACTGCCTCATTCAGCAGGCGCAGACATTCCGCCTCGTCCCCCGACGGGTAGTTCCGGATGTCCAGCGACACATTGTAATCTCTGTATTCTTCCAAAAATCGGGCTGCGCCGGCATCCATCTCATCCCGCATGAAGCCCTCTTCCCACTCCGGCTGCACCAGTGCCAGCTTCCGGGGCGTACCGCTGGTGGCCAGGGCGCTGGCCATCCGGTTGGGATGATAGTCCAGTTCCTCCATCACGCGCAGGACCCGCTCCCGGACTTCCGCCTTTACATAAGGCCGGTCATGGAGCACCCGGTCTACTGTGCCGATGGATACACCGGCCCGCTCCGCAATCATTTTAATGGTGGTCCGCATGGTTGGTTCCTCCGTCCTATGTCAACGCGCATACAGTAGCAGATTTTCAGGAATTGTCAATAGGCGCCGAGAAATTCTTTCTCCCGGCAACAATTTTCTTTATATTGTCCGTGTTGCAGCGCATTTCCGTCACATTCAAAATTTTATGTATACAAATGCTCTTTTCTGTGCTATACTATATCAAATCTGGCACCTGGGAGCAAGGCTTCCCTGCCGTTTTCTTACATTTTATTTCACCTGTATTTTTCCGCGGCCCGAGAGCCTGTGGTTGAATAAATAGAGCTTTTTCATACGAGATCGGACAGACGTGACCGAACCTCCGCCGGCGAAACGGGGCCGTGCGGACAACGGACGTCTTTATTTGCCGTGCCTCTTTAGGCGCCTGCGTCCACTTTACGTCATCCGTATTCTCTGAAAAGCTCCTACATATTTCCGCCCTTTTCAGGGCGTTCAGCAAAGGAGTTTCTATATCTATGGCAGAAAAACTGAAAATCATTCCCCTTGGCGGTCTCAACGAGATCGGCAAGAACATGACCGCCTATGAGTACGGCGGCGAGA
>UQUC01000023.1 GCA_900544105.1 uncultured Oscillibacter sp.
TATATCCCGTGAAATGCCCGTATTTCCGGGCTTTTTGGAGATAATCAGAGTTGTTCTTTAAAAAATTTAAATTGCCCTGCAATAAATTATCCTTTCCGTGCATTACACGGATGACAGGAGACGGAAGCCTATGCTCAGCTTGCTGATGACAACCGAATACACCCCGGCAGAGGATCGGCACGAGCTGCAGCAGTTGATCCTCCGCGTTGCCGGCGGTGAGCGTGAAGCACTCGCGGAGCTGTATCAACGCACGCGCTCGGCGGTGTACGGCCTTGCGCTATCCTACCTTAAAAACGCGCACGACGCGCAGGACATCACGCAGGATGTTTATGTACAAGTGTGGGACTGCGCGGAGCAGTACCGCCCAACCGGTTCGCCGATGGGCTGGCTGCTGGCGGTCTGCCGCAATCTCTGCCTGATGCGCCTGCGGCGCGAGGAACGTCATGCCGCGCTCAGCGAGGAGGAATGGGACGCCATTCCCGCGCAGGAGTGCGGACTGGACGCGGACGAGCGCGCGCTGCTACAAGGCGCGTTGGCAAGACTCGCTGACGAGGAACGGCGTATCGTGCTGCTCCACGCGGTCACGGGTATGAAGCACCGGGAGATCGCGGCGCTGCTGGAGCTGCCGCTTCCGACCGTCCTGTCGAAATATCACAGAGCATTGAAAAAAATGCGAGCTTATCTGGAAGGAGACGACGCCAAATGACCAACGAAAAAATGGAGCAGCGTCTGGCCGCGGCGGTCGAAAAGACCGCGCCGAACGATGTGAACGGCGTTCTCTCCCGCTGTGAAGAGCGGAAAGGAACGGTCATTCCCATGACGACAAAGAAAATGGCAAATAGAAAATGGACATCGCTCATTGCCGCCTGCCTTGCTGTAATGCTGCTTGGCGGCGGAGGCGTGTTCTACCAGCGAGCGAACGCGGTGGCGTCCGTGGTGTCGCTGGATGTGAACCCCAGCATTGAACTGAAGGTGAATTGGAGCGAGAAGGTGCTCGCCTGTACGCCGCTCAACGAGGATGCAAAAGCCATCCTTGCGGATATGAGCAATGGAGCTGACCTCAAGGGGGCGAAGCTCGATGTGGCGGTAAATGCCATCGTGGGAAGTCTCGTGCGCAACGGCTATCTCGACAGCATTTCCTCCGCCATCATGATCTCGGTGGAGGACAAGGATACCACCCGTGCGGAAAAGCTTCAGCGCGAGCTGACCAGCACCGTGGACGGCGTGTTGCAGACCAGCGAAGCGAAGGCCGCCGTCCTGACGCAGACATTGACGCAGGACGCGGGGCGGGAACAGCAGGCCCGGGAAAACAACATTTCCACCGGAAAAGCGGCGCTGGTGAACCGCGTCCTCGCCATCAACCCGTCGCTCAAGTTTGACGAACTGGCAAAGCTCTCGGTGGAGGAACTGAAGGATCTCGCGGAGGCGGGCGCGCCCGCCATGCCGATCGGTATGGATGCAGCCCGTACCGCTGCGGAGGAGTATGCCGGAACGACGGCGGTGGATTCCGTTACAGCGGAGGTCGATTCCGAACTGGACGAATCTCCCGCCCACTACGAGGTGGAGCTGCACACGGCATGGGGCGAGTTCGAGTATCTGGTGGACGCCTACACGGGGAAAGTGCTCAGCGGACAGAAGGACCTGCCGTCCACCGTTTCCGCTCGGAATGACACGGTAAAGCCCTCCCAGCCCGTTAGCCCGCCTGCCCAGTCCTCCCAGCCTGCCCAGCCGTCCGGCAGCGCGGACGTCGGTCACGCCAAGGCAAAATCTATTGCCCTGAATCACGCGGGTGTGAGTGAAAATGAAGCGTATGACATGGAGATCGAACTGGACGATGAGGATGGAATACTCGTCTACGAGGTCGAGTTCAAGTCCGGCGGCATGGAGTACAGCTACGAGATCAACGCCGCCACCGGCACGATCCTCAAGCATGAGACGGAGTTGGATGACTGACGCGAAAATTGAAGGTATGCGGTGCAGGCGCTTTTGCAGGACAGAGTAATATTTAGAAGTCCAGAAAATAATCTGACGATAACATAACCTGCGCTTGCCCACTTTCGTTGTTTGCAAGTTGATAAGTAACAAAAGAGACAAGACGAACGGCTGCTGGCACAGCTCCACGAGAATCTCACCACGGCCCATGCTGGCGGGTGCGGCACACAATGCTTTGCAGGTGTTCAATGCACGAGTATCTTTGACCTGTTCAAGTACCTCTGCCCCATTGCGGTGCTTCTCAAGCCCATGAGCTACTTTTCTCTGCTGTGCGTCCACTGCGGCAAGTGTCTGTGGGTCTGCCCCATGGATGTGGGGGTCAACAGGGAGCCCGCAAGCGGAAAAACGGAACGTCTGCTACAAGTGCACGAACGTGTGCCCCACAAAGGCGCCGCATTGAAATGCGGGACATTTTCGGCCCAATCGAGTGAAAAAGTATTGAAATGTTTTTTGGCTATCTGTTATAATGAAAAAACTCCGCAGGCCGCAGAAAAGCGTATAAAAAGAGCTGCTGCACCCTGACGGCACGCAAAATTAAGAGATACGGATCTGAAAGGACCCATTCACGCATAAGGAGCAAACGCATGAAAACAGCCATTGTAACAGACAGCAACAGCGGCATTACACAGGCAGAAGCGCAGAAAATGAACGTTTTCGTCCTGCCGATGCCGGTCATCATCGAGGGACAGGCGTATTACGAGGGGATCGACCTGCTGCCGGATCAGTTTTTCCGTGCATTGACGGAGCGGCAGGCGGTCTCCACCTCCCAGCCGTCCCCCGGCGATGTGACGGCCCTTTGGGACAAGGTGCTGACCGAATATGACGAGCTGGTGTGCATCCCCATGTCCAGCGGTCTCTCCGCCTCCTGCGCCACAGCGCAGATGCTGGCGGAGGATTACGAGGACAGGGTGTTTGTGGTGGACAACCACCGCATTTCCATCTCTCAGAAAAGCTCCGTGTGGGACGCCGTGGCCCTGCGGGAGGCGGGCTGCGGGGCACAGGAGATCCAGCGGGAACTGGAGGCCAGCGGGCTGGATTCCATTGTGTATGTGGGCGTGGAGACCTTGGAATATCTTCGCCGGGGCGGTCGCGTGACCGCCGGAGCCGCGGCTATTGGCGCGGTTTTGCAGATCAAGCCCCTTTTGAAGATCGAGGGGGAACTGCTGGACGCCTGCGCCAAGGTGCGCGGCACCGCAGGCTGCAAGAAAAAGCTGCTGGAGACCATTCAGGGAGACGTGGAGCGGCTTTCCGCGAAGTGGGACATCGACATCGCCGTGGCCGGCAGCTATCAGGACGATGCCGCACTGGAGGACTGGCGGGAGATGGCGGTGAACGCATTCCCGGAGCACGGCGGCATCTTTGCCGATCCGCTGTCCTTCAGCGTCAGCAGCCATGTGGGGCCGGATGCCTTCGGCATGGCTGTGAGCCGCCGCCTGGCCCGGACGAAGGACGGGATCTGATCCGTTAAAAAATAGGGGAAAGAAGGGGACACACGCTAAGGCGTATGTCCCTTTCTTGCTGGCATCGTGGCATCTGCGGAACCGTGCGGCACTGATGAATGAGGACAAAGCTCTGCAAGGATACCTCAGCTTGCTCCTTGCTGTTGGGCTCCGCTGTATCACATACAGGTCACACTGCGCAACGGAGAAGAAAGTGGCGATCTGCGCTTTTATTACCGCGCCAGCGCTGCAAAAGACCTGCGTTACAGATGAGAAAACATACTGCATCAGCGGTACAGCGCGGTTCCTGTTTGCCGAGCAGGGTAATATTTGTGTCCGCGGCAATTTTTGGCATCCGAAACTGCAAGTCCAGAAAGCTGGCAAAGCAGAATACTGCTGAAACTTCCGCGGCGAAATGATCGAACGGAAAACGCCTCCGCTCAATTTGGAAAGGTAATTCCCTGCTTTATGGAGTGCGTTGACTGAGAATGACTTGGCAGACCATTGTGACCAAGCTCGGCAAAGCAGCCGAACCCGGTCTGCTTATACAGCTAATGAGCAAATCGAGACTGATGTGTTGTCAAACTTGATTTGACGTATTTGCCTTCTGACAATTCTGCCGAAAAGTTCCTGCCCGCAGGCAGTATGAGGCCGCTTCAAAAACTTACGTATCGTTTGCAAGAACCGGGTTACTAACTTTACTGCATAGACGCGCCAGAGGGCGTGGGACCCTATTAAAAGAGGGCTATACGGGCCACTCTGAAACGTCTTAGCTGCCTAAGCATTTTACCTGCATATAAAAGAAAGCGCACTCGTTGACACGGGGTTGGTGTCGCAGTGGGCAGATACATGAGAGACTATGGCGTTTTACCGCAAAAACAGCATATACCATTATTTCATAGCAAACTATTAAAAAAAGTTATAGGCCATTCGACGAACTTTATGTGGAACTTTTTGGCTTCGACAGCCTATTATACTGTATTTACAGTATTTACAGCGGTAGGAGGGCCGTATATTTGCCGGAACAGGATGGGAGACCGGGACAGGGGATGCGGCATGCATTAAGTAAAAATAACGTAAATGCTTTGCTATCGACAAAGCGCTTACGTCATTTGAAACATTTTTGGACTTGCAAACTTGCAATGTGTAGAGTTATAATCATATCAAGAACGTAGCTGTATTAATATGGCCTGCCCCTCAGTAGGAACGGAGGAGCAGTTTCTAAGATACAGCTTGCTCAGTAGACTGATCCGCCCGATCAGGGGGCCACCTCAAAGGGCGGAGAGTCTTCGCGTTAAATACAGGGAAGAATAATAGGAGGAATTACGTTCATGGCAAAAAACAAAATGTTCAAGACGATGGACGGTAATGAGGCTGCCGCATACGTATCTTATGCGTTTACCGAGGTAGCTACCATTTACCCCATCACTCCTTCCAGCCCCATGGCTGACCATGTGGATGCATGGGCTACCAATGGCAAGAAGAACCTGTTTGGCCAGCCCGTAAAGCTGGTCGAGATGCAGGCGGAGTCCGGCGCGGCCGGCGCAATGCACGGCTCTCTGGAGACCGGCTCCCTGACCAGCACCTACACTGCTTCTCAGGGCCTGCTGCTGATGATCCCGCCCATGTACCGTATCGCCGGTTCTCAGCTGCCCGGCGTTATGCACGTCTCTGCCCGTACCGTGGCAACCCACTCTCTGTCCATCTTCGGTGATCATTCCGACGTTATGGCCTGCCGCCAGACCGGTTGGGCACAGCTGGCTTCCGCCAGCGTGCAGGAGAGCATGGACTTGGGCGCCGTTGCCCATCTGTCTGCCATCAAGGGCTCTATCCCCTTCCAGCATTTCTTCGATGGCTTCCGGACCTCTCACGAGATCCAGAAGATCGAGGTTCTGGACTATGAGGATCTGGGCAAGATGCTGGATTGGGACGCTGTTCAGCGCTTCAAGGATCATGCCCTGAGCACCGAGCATCCCACTCTGCGCAACACCCTGCAGAATCCCGATACCTTCTTCCAGTCCCGCGAGGCCTGCAACAGCGCCTATGATGCGCTGCCCGCCATTGTCGAGGAGTACATGGGCAAGATCAACGAGGTCACTGGCCGCAACTATCAGTTGTTCAACTACTACGGTGCTCCCGATGCTGAGCGCGTTGTGGTGGCTATGGGCTCCGTCTGCGAGACCCTGCTGGAGGTTGTTGATTATCTGATGGAGCGCGGCGAGAAGGTCGGCTTCATTCAGGTCCATCTGTTCCGTCCCTTCTCCATGGAGCGTCTGCTGGAGAAGATTCCCGCTACCTGCAAGTGCCTGACCGTTCTGGACCGCACCAAGGAGCCCGGCGCTCCCGGCGAGCCTCTGTATCTGGACGTGTGCGATGCCCTGTGGGAAGGCAAGCGTACCAACATCGAGGCTCTGTGCGGCCGCTACGGTCTGGGCTCCAAGGATACCACTCCTGCCCAGATGAAGGCCGTGTTCGACAACATGAAGGGTGAGAAGAAGAACCACTTCACCGTCGGCATCAACGATGACGTTACGCATCTGTCTCTGCCCGTTGGCGAGAATATCGTCACCGCCGGCAAGTCCATCATCTCCTGCAAGTTCTGGGGTCTGGGCTCTGACGGTACCGTGGGCGCCAACAAGAACTCCATCAAGATCATCGGTGACCACACCGACCAGTACGCTCAGGCTTACTTCGAGTATGACTCCAAGAAGTCCGGCGGCGTTACCAAGTCCCACCTGCGCTTTGGCCATGAGCCCATCCACAGCACCTACTATGTCACCATGGCTGACTTTGTGGCCTGCCACAAGACCTCTTACATCAAGGACTTCGATATCGTTTCCGAGATCAAGCCTCACGGCACCTTCCTGCTGAACACCAGCTGGACCGGCGCTGAGCTGGAGGAGCACCTGCCCAACCGTGTGAAGCGTCAGATCGCCGAGCGTGAGATCAACTTCTACACCATCGACGCTACCGCTATCGCTATGGAGCTGGGCCTGGGCAACCGCACCAACACCGTGCTGCAGGCTGCCTTCTTCAAGCTCTCCGGCATTATCCCCATCGAGGACGCCGTGAAGTACATGAAGGCCGCTATCGTCAAGTCCTACTCCAAGAAGGGCCAGAAGATCGTTGACATGAACAGTGCCGCCGTTGACAGAGGTGTTGACGCTGCTGTGAAGATCAACGTTCCCGAGTCCTGGAAGACCCTGGCTGACGATACCAAGGCTCCCGATGCAAGCCTGCCTCACTACATCCGTGAGATCCAGATCCCCGTCAACAAGCAGGCTGGCGATGCTATCCCCGTGAGCGAGTTCATGCCCTACGCTGATGGTGTTACCCCCTCTGAGACTTCTAAGTATGAGAAGCGCGGCATCGCTGTGAAGGTGCCTCAGTGGATCCCCGAGAACTGCATCGGCTGCAACAAGTGCGCTCTGGTTTGCCCCCATGCTGCGATTCGCCCCTTCCTGCTGAACGCGGAGGAAGAGGCTGCTAAGCCCGCCGCCTTCGTTACCAAGGAGGCCAAGGGCAAGGGCTTCGAGGGCCTGACTTTCCGTATGCAGGTCGATCCTCTGGATTGCCAGGGCTGCGGCGCCTGCGCCAATGTCTGCCCCGCCAAGGAGAAGGCTCTGGTCATGGAGCTGCTGGATACCCAGATGCCCGAGCAGGAGAACTGGGAGCATGCACTGACCCTGTCCACCAAGACCAACCCCATGGACAAGTTCACCGTCCGCGGTTCTCAGTTCGAGCGTCCTCTGTACGAGTTCAGCGGCGCCTGCGCCGGCTGCGGCGAGGCTCCTTACATGAAGCTTATGTCTCAGCTGTTCGGTGACCGGATGTTCGTTACCTCCGCTACCGGTTGCGCTTACGTTGTGGGTTCCTCCACTCCTTCTTTCCCCTATGTGGCCAATGAGAAGGGCCATGGTCCTGCCAACTCTAACTCCCTGTTCGAGGATAACGCCGAGTATGCCCTGGGCATGAAGCTGTCCATCGACCAGATGCGTCGTCAGATGGCTGCTCACGCCGAGGCTGTGGTGGCTTCTACCTCCGACGCTGCTCTGAAGAGCGCTCTGGAGGCTTGGCTGGCTGAGGGCGATAACGGCGACAAGACCCGTGCTCTGTCCGAGGCTGTTGTGGCTGCTCTGAACGCCACTGCTGAGACCTCTGATGATATCGCCTTCCTGAAGGCCAACAAGGATGCTCTGCCCAAGAAGAGCGTCTGGATGTACGGCGGCGACGGCTGGGCTTACGATATCGGCTTCGGCGGTCTGGACCATGTCCTGGCTTCCGGCGCTGACGTGAACGTTCTGGTTGTCGATACCGAGGTGTACTCCAACACCGGCGGTCAGGCTTCCAAGGCCACTCAGCTGGGTGCTGTGGCTCAGTTCGCCAACGGCGGTAAGAGAACCGGCAAGAAGGATCTGGGCGCCATCGCTATGACTTATGGCAATGTCTATGTTGCTCAGGTCGCTATGGGTGCCAACGAGCAGCACCTCATTACGGCTCTGAAGGAAGCTGAGGCACATCACGGTCCCTCCATCCTCATCGCTTACGCTCCCTGCATCAACCACGGTATCTCCAAGGGCATGAGCCAGGCTCAGCTGGAGGAGAAGCTGGCCAGCGAGTGCGGCTATTGGCCCCTGTGGCGCTATGTGCCCGAGCTGAAGGCCGAGGGTAAGAATCCGTTCATCCTGACCAGCAAGGAGCCCAATGGCCAGCTGCTGGACTTCATGATGGGCGAGACCCGTTTCGCTTCTCTGACCAGAACCTTCCCCGAGACTGCCAAGGTCCTGTTTGCCGAGGCCGAGGAGTTCTGCGCTCAGCGCTATGCCAAGTACAAGAAGCTGGCTGAGCAGTAATTGCAGGTCAGAATCAGTACGAAATTGGCGTGAAAGCAAAACTTGCTTTCTGATGTGATCTCACCTTGTATGGGTACAAGCTCAAATGTAGCAGCGACTCAGAAAGACAACTGAGATTGCATATCCGTTTTACTCTTACCATACTCTCTCCGCATAAAAGGCTCTCTGGCATATGCCAGAGAGCCTTTTGCATATGATTGGGGAAACGCGACCATGATGCGTCGCTATGCTGCGTTACCTGCAAGGGCAGCGTTGCGGATCACCGAGTGATCCGCAACAGCGGGTTGCTTGTCATACCGATAACTTTGGGGTATGATGACCGTGAGGTGATGCTCGTATGGATACAAAGGATATGATTCTGGAACTCAGAACAAAGATGGGACTGTCACAGGACGAGCTTGCGGAAAAGGTGTTTGTGACCCGCCAAGCGGTCTCACGTTGGGAAAACGGAGAAACAACGCCGAATATTGAGACATTGAAGCTGCTCTCGAAACTCTTTGATGTCTCCATCAATACGCTGCTCGGCTCACCGAGACAGCTTATCTGCCAATGCTGCGGGATGCCCCTTGCAGACGGGGACATCAGTAGGGAGGCAGACGGCTTTTTCAACGAAGAATACTGCAAGTGGTGTTATGCTGACGGCACGTATATGTACCACGATTTAGACGATCTGATCGAGGTCTGCGTGCAGAACATGGCCAGTGAGAAATTCCCTGCGGAACAGGCGCGGGCCTACCTGAAGAATACGCTGCCAAAGCTCAATTACTGGAAGCGGTATGAAAATCTCGGCGGCGCGGAAGCCCTTGCGCAATATAAGCAGACGTTGATGGATGAATTCAACGACCTGCATATTGACGGGATGCCCAAGGTGGAAAAGCTTAACACGCTTGTAGGCAAGTACATCATCCTTGCATACCGCCTTCCCAACGGAAAAACCGTCAAATTCCTTGACGATCAGGCGACTTATCTCGGCAACCAGCTGGAATGTGAGTTTGGCGGTGGCCGCTGCTTCGGCATTGCCGCGAACATGGATTTTCTGCTGGTCTGTACTTATGAGGAAGACGGCAAAAACCCGGAGCTGGTCGTTTACAAGAAGAGATAGCAAAAATCAGATGCACGTCTCACGGCGTGCATCTGATTTTCTTTATAATGACGGAGCCTCTGCGGGCGGCACTGCGGAATGGGAGGCGTGGACCTGGAAATGGAATAGCGCTGTCATGGCCGATACCAAGGTTTTTGCGTTGGATATTTATTTGCGGCGGAAGAGGGAAGTAGCGATGTCACAGATCTCCGGCCACTGGAAAAACGCGGCAGCCACGCCTGACTGCTGCCCCAGACGCAGTTTTTGGCGCAGCGTATCGGCGTCATCAAAGAGGATGAAGTGGGCCTCACCGTTCTCGGTATAGGTGAAGTAGCGGGCAAATAGATCTTTGGAGAAAAATACGGCGGGCTGACGCTCCTTCAAGAGCGCGTCTAAAGCTTCCTGCGTCAGCGGCACGCCCTGGCCGGTCCGGGCGGGGAGACGGAAGTCCATCCGCAGCCGCTGTAAGTCAAAAACCACGTTCCGTCCGCCGCCGTAACGGGCGAGTTCTTCTCGGATGTGGGTTTCAAAGCTGCCGCCGGAGATGGCTGTGTTCACAATAACGGTGGGATGCTCCACCGCCGCGGCGTAGGAAGGAGGGAGACAGAAGAACTTCCGGCTTTTGGCGCACTGCTGCCCCAATAAGGCGGCAAAGCGGCGGCGATCCTCTTGGGGTGGTTCATCAAAATCCAGAACGATGCCGCCATAGCTGCGGCGGGCACATTCCCGGAGCACTGCCTCAGTCAGCGCTGCCGGGCGGTCAATGGGCGGCGCGGCCCGGTCGCTGAGGACCAACAGCCCCGGCAGTGGAACCATCGGCCCAGGCCGGGCTGACGTCAGCAAATTCCGGCTCAGCAGGGAGGACCCCTCCCCGATGCGGTAGGCGGCGTGGGCCAGTCCCACCGGATAGACGGAGGCGGTTCGCATGTCCTCCGGGCGGACGGTCAAATAGAGCTGCATGGCGGTTCCCCCTTGTGAAGTGGTCTGGATTCTGGTATACTGCATGTATTCTTATGTGAGAGGAGGGCGGCTTATGCTAACGCCGGATATTCTCTTTGACAGCTACCGGGATATCACCCCCGCCTTTCTGCAAAGTCAGGGCGTGACGCTGCTGCTGACGGATCTGGACTACACGTTGGCTCCCAAGGCGGTCCGCCGTCCGGATGAGGGGCTGTGTCAGTGGATCGACTGCTTGAAGGATGCCGGGATCACCGTGATGATCGTGTCGAACAACCGCTCCGGCGTTCGCGTGACCGAGTTTTGCGGAGATCTGGGGATCAGTTATCAGGGACATGCCGGAAAGCCCAGTCCAAAGGGCCTGCGGGCCGCTATGGAGCGGACGGGGGCGGATCCGGCCCACACCGCTATGCTGGGAGATAAGCTGTTGACCGATATGCTGGCAGCTCACCGGGCGGGTGTCAGGGCATGGATGGTGGAGCCGTTGGGGGGACCCGTGGGACTATGGAACCACATTCTGCACCTGTTACAACGTCCGTTTAAAAGAGCCTGCCCCTATAAATGCCAAAAAAATCCGGGGGAAAACACAAAATAACCGGAAAACCACTTGCAATAACGGACAAGATAGGGTAAAATATCATCGGTCAAATTCTATAAGACAGGAAAGAATTGAGAAAATGTCCACTTCACGGTCGTTTTCTCGTAAAGATTTGTGAGGAGGATTTAACTATGCCTATTTCCGCAGGCGATTTCCGTAAGGGTGTTGTATTTGAGATGGACGGTAAGCCCATGCTGGTCGTGGACTTCCAGCACGTCAAGCCCGGCAAGGGCGCCGCTTTCGTGCGTACCAAGTACAAGAACGTGATGACCGGCGCGATCCGTGAGGAGTCCTTCAACCCCAGCGCCAAGTTCGAGAACGGCACCGTGGAGCGCAGAAGCGCCGAGTACAGCTACAATGATGGCGATCTGTATTACTTCATGGACCCCGAGACTTATGACATGACCCCGCTGAACAAGGATGTTCTGGGCGACGGCTTCCAGTTCGTCAAGGAGAACACCATGTGCACTCTGGTCAGCTACAAGGGCAGCGTGTTCAGCGTGGAGGCTCCCAACTTCATGGAGCTGGAAGTCACTGCTACCGAGCCCGGCGTGAGAGGCGATACCGCCACCAACGTCACCAAGCCCGCCACTCTGGAGACCGGCGCCATCATCAAGGTGCCTCTGTTCATCAACGAGGGCGAGAAGATCCAGGTGGATACCCGCACCGGCGAGTACCTGGGCCGCGTGAAGGAATAAGTTTTGAAGGGGGGATTATAACGATAATCCTCCCTTTATTTCCAAGATTGATATTTTGAAAGGAGCGATCACTATGGAGATCACTGAGAAGGTTGCGTATCTGAAGGGCCTGATGGAAGGCATGAAGATCGACACGGAGACCAACGAGGGCAAGATCCTGTCCGCTATGGTGGACATTCTGGAGGACATCGGCCTGGAGCTGGAGGACCTGTGGAATGCCCAGGGCGAGCTGGAGGACGGTCTGGACGTTGTCAGCGATGATCTGGAGGATATTGAGGACATCGTGTATGATGAGGATGACGAGGAGTCCTTCGACGACGAGTACTATGAGGATGACGCCGAAGAGGACGAGGACTGCTACGCCACCACCTGCCCCACCTGCGAGGAGACCATCTACTTCGATGAGTCTGTGCTGGAGGACGGCGAGGTCATCTGCCCCAACTGCGGCGAGAAGCTGGAGTTCGACATGAGCTCTCTGGAAGAGGACTCTGAGGACGATCAGGAGTAAATCCGATCCAATTTGATATGAAACAGCTCCCCGGTGAATACCGGGGAGCTGTTTTTCTTACTGATAAAACGGAATTCTCCGCTATGGTAAGGAAGGGTGTGCGCGGGAAACCCAAGAAGGGTGTCCTGCGCCATTAAAATCCCGCATTTTCGGAACTCTCATATAGTTCCGAAAATGTTCAGCGGGGCGAAAGAAGTTCGCCCCGCTGACAGCTCCCCGGTGAATACCGGGGAGCTGTTTTGCTTGATTCTCTATGCAGCTGTATAGAATTAGCTCAACGCCAATACCTTTAAAGCTATATTACTTTACTGATTTTTGCCGCAGGCTGCAAAGTCCGGCACCGATAGCGGTAGCGAAGGTGGCGTTTTCTGGGATCACATAATGGATGCCGTAGAGCTTTTCGAAAGCCGCAAAGTTTGGCTCCGCCTGATCCAGCGTGGTCATGGAGCCGGTGACGATCACGGTGTCCGTATGGCAGCTCTGACAGGCCAGCACCGTCATGGTGCCGATGGCCTGAAGGACCAGATTCACCGCGCCGGCGGCCAGATCAGCGAGGGTGGCGTCCTCTGAGAGATCACCGAAGTTGGCGGCAGTCATGTTGGGGTCCAGAGTGGAGGCAGGATCCCGCGCAATATCGCTGATGGTGAGGTCCACATGGCTCAGATCGCCTTGGGCGGCCAGCTTTTTGATCTGGTAAAAGCGTTCCATACCCACCAGCTTGTGACAGAGACCGCCCAGCGTGCCGCCGCCGATACCGCTGCCGCAGAGGTGCCGCACTTCTTTTCCGGCTTCCGCCCACAAAAAGGCAGTGCCGGTACCCATCGTCACGACTATACCGGAGGTCTGACCGGACAGAGCCAGCGCACCGGTACCGCTGGCCTGAAATTCATCCACCCGGCAGGTGGGCAGGCCGAACACGTCCCCGTCCACATAGCTGGCGCCAACGCCGGTCAGGACGACCCGGCGCACATCTCCGAGGGAGAGTCCGTTGCTGGTCAGGTAGTTGCCCAGCGCACCGTACAGGCTGGTGACTTGATCCTCCGCCCGGACCCGGAGCATGGAGACCACGCTGCCGTCGGTCCGCAGCCCTACGATCTTTGTAGTAGAGCCGCCAATATCAATGCCTAAGATCACTTCCATGGCTTGTTTCCTTTCCAAAGGGAGCCGGCAGGTGAGGAATACGCGAAAGCCGGCCGCCGTCTTAGTTATGATAGGGGAGTGGAGGTGCCTTGTCAATGTTTATTTGTGAAAAATTTGATAAAAGAATTGCTTTTATCAGTGGAGATAGCTATAATGTGTGGTAACTTGTGGTGTAACAAGAAGGAGACACACGATGGATATCACAGATAAACTCAATATGACGATGCTCTGCGATTTTTACGAATTGACCATGGGAAATGGTTATCTGGAAGCGGGGCTGAAGGATCGGATCACCTATTTCGACATCTTTTTCCGTGATGTTCCAGACCACGGCGGCTATGCCATCTGCGCCGGTCTGGAGCGGATCATCGCCTATATTCAGGATCTGCATTTTTCTGAGGAGGACATTGAATATCTTCGGAGCAAAGATCTGTTTTCTGAGCGATTCCTGGACTATCTCCGCGATTTCAAATTCACGGGTGACGTCTGGGCTATCCCGGAGGGCACTCCCATCTTCCCCCGGGAGCCGATCATCACTGTCCGGGCTCCGGCTATTCAGGCGCAGCTGGTGGAGACCTTCCTGCTGCTGATCTTCAACCACCAGAGCCTTGTGGCCACCAAGACCAACCGCATTGTTCGGGCGGCAGAGGGCCGCGTGATCCTGGAGTTCGGTTCCCGCCGTGCCCAGGGTACGGACGCCGCGATCTCCGGCGCTCGGGCTGCCTATATCGGCGGCTGCGCTGGTACGGCCTGCACCATCTCCGATCAGCTTTTCGGCGTTCCCGCCGGCGGCACCATGGCCCACGCCTGGGTGCAGATGTTCGACTCGGAGTATGAGGCCTTCAAGACCTACTGTGAGGTGTTCCCCACCAACGCCACGCTGCTGGTGGACACCTACAATACCCTGAAATCCGGTGTTCCCAACGCTATCAAGGCCTTCAATGAGGTGCTGCGGCCCAAGGGGATTACCAAGTGCGCCATCCGTCTGGATTCCGGCGACATCGCCTATCTCACCCGGGAGGCCCGGCAGATGCTGGATGAGGCGGGCTGGGAGAGCTGCAAGATCTCCGCGTCCAACTCCCTGGATGAGTACATCATTCAGGATATCCTTCGCCAGGGGGCTAAGGTGGACCTCTTTGGTGTGGGTGAGCGGATGATCACCTCCAAGAGCGACCCGGTGTTCGGCGGTGTCTATAAGCTGGCGGCCATTGAGAAAGAGGACGGCACCATCGTGCCGAAGATCAAGATCAGCGAAAACGTGGGCAAGATCACCAACCCCCATTTCAAGAAGGTCTACCGGATCTTTGACAAGGCCACCGGCAAGGCGGAGGCGGACTACATCACCGTGTGGGATGAAGTGATCGAGGAGGGTCAACCTCTGGAACTGTTCGATCCGGATGCCACCTGGAAGCGGCGGACCTACACGGACTATACCATCAAGCCTCTCCAGGAGAAGATCTTTGACCATGGCGAGCTGGTGTATCAGCAGCCCACGCTGCCGGAGATCCAGAAGTACTGCCGGGAGCAGATCGATACCCTGTGGGACGAGGTAAAGCGTTTTGAGAATCCCCACAACTACTATGTGGACCTGAGCCAGAAGCTCTGGGACATCAAGCAGGATCTGCTGCGTAAGAATTACCGCTGAATGAAAAGCGCATGGCTGGAATGGCCATGCGCTTTTTTCAAATATAGTTGAAGATTGCCGGTTGTGTTGCTATAATTATCATAGAAAATTATTTGAATCCGGGAGGTGACGGTATGGGCAGAATGTCCCATAGGAATCAGGAGCGCACGGAGCGGCGGATCTCCGCCGCGGCCAGTCTGATGCTCTGCGCCCTGACGGTGTTGGCGCAGATCGCGGTGACCCTTTTGCTGACCCGTTTCCTGAAAGAAAAGGCCAGCTTTGTGTACGGATTTCTCCAGCTGATCGGCGCGGTGGTGGCCATTCGGGTTTACCAACGCAGCGGCAGCCCGTCCTATAAGCTGAGCTGGATGTGCTTACTGTTGATCGTGCCAGTGGCAGGTATGCTCCTGTTCTGTCTGTGGGGTGGCACGCATCAGGCCAAGCAGCTGAGCCTGAAGCCGGTGCCGCCGATCCCCCAGCGGGAGAGCGCAAAAATGCTCAGCGACCTGAATCAGGCCGCCCTGACACGCCGCAGTCCTGCCTGGGGCCGCTTGGCCGCCTATCTCCAGAAGCGGCAATTCTGGCTGTACCGCAATACGGACGCTGCCTATTTCGGAGAGGGAGAGTCCTTCTTCCGGGATCTGGTGGAGCATCTGCGGCAGGCGGAGACCTATATCTTCATGGAGTATTATATTTTGGCGGAGGGGACTGTCTGGGACGAGATCTTCGCCGTATTGAAAGAACGAGCCGCCGCCGGGGTGGAGATCCACCTGATCATCGACGATTTCGGCACCTTGACCCGTCTGTCCGACGGGACGCTGCAAGCCATCAAAGACGCGGGGATCGAGGTGGAGATCTTCAACCCCGTCCACCGGTATATCAACCGCCTGTACTTCAATTACCGTGACCACCGGAAGATCACTGTTATCGACGGTTATGTGGCCTACGTCGGCGGTATCAACATCGGAGACGAGTACGCCAACCGGATCGAGCGCTTCGGCTACTGGAAGGACAGCACCGTTCGCCTGACGGGGGATGGGGCATGGGGCTTTGCTGTGCAGTTCATGCAGATGTGGAAGATGCTGGGCCGCCATTTCCCCAACGAGGACGATTACTACCGCTCCCGCCGGGAAGGTCCGGCGGTGGAGGGCTTCTGCCAGCCCTTTGAGGATGGGCCGCTGAATAACCCGGACAATCCGGTGGAGGCTGTATATCTTCAGCTCATCGCCTCCGCTAAACGGATGCTGTATATCACCACACCGTATTACGCCGTGGAGGAATCCATCCAGGAGGCGCTGTGCATCGCGGCGGACGCCGGGGTGGATGTGCGGCTGATGATCCCTGCTATCCCGGATAAAAAACTGGTGTATCTGGTGGCGGAGACCTACTGGGGCGATCTGCTGCGCCACGGCGTCAAGATCTACAAGTATACCCCCGGCTTTGTCCATGCAAAAAGCGTCATGGCGGACCGGGAAGCGGCCTTGATCGGCAGCACCAATATGGACTACCGCAGCTTCCAGCTTCACTATGAGGACGCGGTGATGCTCTACCATATGCCGGTGATCGAGGAGCTTTTGGAGGATATGGACCGCATCGCAGAGGACAGCCAGCTTTATACGCTGGAGGACTGGGAGAACCGCCCGTGGCTCCGGCGGATGACGGCGTCCATTTTGAAATTAGGGGCCATCTGGCTGTAACAGTAAGAGAGGATCAAAACGTATGTCCCGGGAACTGACACCGCAGGAGACTGCCGAGCGCAGTCTCATCAAAACCTATCGCAAATCCATCTGGAATCCCTTTATCGCCGCCGTGAAGCGGTATGAGCTGATCGAGCCAGAGGACAGGATCGCCGTGTGCATCTCCGGCGGCAAGGATTCCGTGATCCTGGCCAAGCTGATGCAGGAATTGCAGCGTCATACCTCCCAGCCCTTTGAGCTGGTTTTTATGGTGATGGATCCCGGCTACAAGCCGGAAAATCGAAAACTCATCGAGGATAACGCCGCCCTGCTGGGGATCCCCATCACGATTTTCGACAGCGACATTTTCGATGTCACCGTCAGCGTGGAGAAGAACCCCTGCTATCTCTGCGCCCGGATGCGCCGTGGCTTCCTGTATGCCAAGGCTCAGGAGCTGGGATGCAACAAGATCGCGCTGGGCCACCATTTTTCCGATGTCATCGAGACCACCGTCATGGGCCTGTTCTACGGCGGACAGCTTCAGGCCATGCCCCCCAAGCTCCGCAGCAAGAATTTTCCCGGCATGGAGCTGATCCGGCCCCTGTACTGCGTCCACGAGGACGCTATCATCGCATGGAAGAACTACAACCACCTGCAATTCCTCCAGTGTGCCTGCCGGTTTACGGAGGAGCGGGAGGCGGCGGGGGACGGCGTGGGGCGCAGCAAGCGGCAGGAGATCAAATTCCTGCTGCGGGAGCTGAAAAAGACGAATCCCAACATCGAAAAGAGTATTTTTCAGGGGATCAACGGCTTGCAGCTGGACACCTTCCCCGGCTTTAAGCACCGCGGCGTGTTCCACTCCTTCCCGGAGCTGTACAACCACCCGGATTGGTTTGCCGGAGAGACGAAAACGGAAGAAATTTCGGAAGAACTTTAAAATAATCCTTGCAATTTGACAGATTCTATGGTATCCTATCATGGCTTACAAAGGGCGGTCCTCTGTCGTGCGCTGGCTGAAAGTGTGCCAAAGCGCATAAAAAGCGGCATGAACGCCTATTAACAGGAGGAAAAAATCCATGGATCTCATCAAGGAACTGAACAAAGAAGCCCTGCAGAAGGAAACCGCCAACGTTCAGGTGGGCGACACCGTTCGCGTACACGTGAAGGTTAAGGAAGGCTCTCGCGAGCGTATCCAGGTGTTTGAGGGCACCGTCATTGCCAAGAAGCATGGCGGCATTGAGGAAACCGTCACCGTCCGCCGTGTTTCTTACGGCATCGGCGTTGAGAAGGTGTTCCCCGTCCATTCTCCTTCCATCGACCACTTTGAGGTCGTCCGTAACGGTAAGGTCCGTCGCGCCAAGCTGTACTATCTGCGTGGCCGCGTGGGTAAGGGCGCCAAGGTCAAGGAGAAGCTGTAATCAGCTTTCAG
Source organism: uncultured Oscillibacter sp. (assembly GCA_900544105.1). Lineage (GTDB taxonomy): Bacteria > Bacillota > Clostridia > Oscillospirales > Oscillospiraceae > Oscillibacter. Next base: position 17,996 of record UQUC01000023.1, read on the forward strand.
TTGAGCAGAAAAAGAGAGGCGAAAGCCTCTCTTTTTTTGTTATAAAAATCTGACGCAGACCTTGTGACGCTGGGCTTTTTTTGATATACTATTCCAATAATGCGTAATTGGCCTTATGGTCTGAAAGGAAGAGTTTGATGCAGGAACAGGAAAAGCAGATGGCGAAGGGCCGGGACCTGTATGAATGGGTGCAGTCATTGGTTGGCTCCGTGTTGATCGTGGTGGCCATTTTCACCTTTGTGATCCGTATGATGGGAGTGGACGGCCACTCCATGCTTAATACCTTGCAGCACGGGGATCGCCTGCTGGTGGTCAACTCCTTGCTGTACCATGACTACAAGTATGGCGATATCGTGATCCTGCGGAAAGACGGCGTGTTTGACGATGATCCCATCGTCAAACGGGTGATCGCCGTGGAGGGTCAGACGGTGGACATCGATTTTACCGAGGGCATCGTCTATGTGGACGGCGAAGTTCTGGAGGAGGATTACATCCGGGAGCCGACCCACATCGCTGAGGGCACCGAGTTTCCCCTGACGGTGCCGGAGGGATCCATCTTTGTCATGGGTGACAACCGCAACGGATCCAGCGACAGCCGGGACTACCGGCTGGGCACAGTGGACACCCGGTATGTCATCGGCAAGGCGGCCTTTTTGATTTTCCCCGGTCCGGACTATGAGACGGAGAAGCGGGACTTTAAACGGATCGGAGTGATTTGGTCATGAATATTCAATGGTATCCCGGCCACATGACAAAGACCCGGCGGATGATCGCCGAGCAGATCAAGAATGTGGACGCGGTGTGCGAGATCTTAGACGCCCGGATCCCGGTTTCCAGCCGGAACCCGGATGTGGATGAGCTGACGGCGGGAAAGCCTCGCATGGTGGTGCTGAACCGCGTGGATCAAGCGGACCCGGAGGGGACGAAGCGCTGGGCGGAGCATTTCCGGGCCAAGGGCTACGCCGTGCTGGAATCTGACGCCAAAAGCGGCGTGGGCACGGCGAAATTCGCCGGAGCTGTCCGGGAATTACTGGCGGACAAGCTCCGCGCCTATGCGGAAAAGGGCATGACCGGCCGGGTAGTGCGGGTTATGATCCTGGGTATCCCCAATGTGGGCAAGTCCACCTTCATCAATAAGGTAGCAGGCCGCAAAACCGCCAAGACGGAGGACCGTCCCGGCGTTACCCGCTCTAAGCAGTGGGTGCCTATCGATCGAAATTTAGAATTGCTGGATACACCGGGCATCCTCTGGCCGAAGTTTGACGATCAGAGCGTGGGCATGAATCTGGCCTACACCGGCGCCGTGAAGGACGATATTTTAGACGTGGAGACTTTGGGCTGTCACCTGATGGCGTATCTGGGGGAGCACTATCCCGACGCCCTGAAAACTGCCTATAAGCTGTCCACTCTACCGGAACGGGATGCGGAGGAAAATGACATATCCTACGGCTACCGCCTGCTGGAAGCGGCAGGGAAGAAGCGGGGCTTTCTGATCTCCGGCGGCGAGGTGGATACGGAGCGCATGGCAAAGATCCTGCTGGACGAGTTCCGCTCCGCCAAGCTGGGACGCTTTACGCTGGAGCTGCCTTGACGAAAGGAGAAACGCTGATGGACTGCCCATTATGCGGAAAAGAAATGCGCCGTGGTCAGGCGGCTTACGTTCCCACCGGCGGCCTGTATTTCCTGCCGCCGGGAGAGACGCTGCCGTTGATGATCACACGGCGTGGGATCGAGGACAGAGGCGGCATTGTGTTGGATATGTGCAGCAGTCTGGGCTGGCTCAGGAAACCGGGCGCACTCCCAGCGTATATTTGCGAAAATTGCCGTAAAATGATCGTGGAGTATTGATATGGAACTTTGGGACTATGAACGTCAGGCGTGGAGCAGCGGGGCGGAGACCGTCTGCGGCGTGGACGAGGCCGGGGCCGGCCCTCTGATGGGGCCGGTGTACGCGGCGGCGGTGATCCTGCCGAGAGAATTGGACATCCCCGGCCTGAATGACTCCAAAAAGCTGACGGAGAAAAAGCGGGAAGCCCTGTACGAAGTCATCACCACTCAGGCGGTTTCCTGGAGCGTGACCCGTGTGGAGGCGTGGGAGATCGACGAGATGGACATTCTCAACGCCCGGATGCTGGCCATGCAGCGGGCCATTGAGGGCCTGTCCGTCCGACCGGATACGGCTTTCATCGACGGCAATCGGGACCACGGCAGCCGGTATGCCATCGAGATGCCCCATCAGCTCATCGTAGGCGGGGACGGCAAAAGCGCCTCCATCGCGGCGGCGTCCATTCTGGCGAAGGTCAGCCGGGACCGGTATGTGTCGGGAGAGCTGGACGCAAAATATCCCCAGTACCAGTTCGCTAAGCATAAGGGATACGGTACGAAGCTGCACTATGAACTGCTGGACCAGTACGGCCCCTGCCCGGAGCACCGGCGCAGCTTTTTGAAAAAGTGGGAGGCCAAACGCCATGGGTAAGACCCAGAGCGCCGGGAACCGGGGCGAGGCGGCGGTGGCCCGCTATCTGCGGCAGAAGGGCTACACGCTGCTGGAAAGTCAGTGGCGCTGCCGGTTTGGTGAATTAGACTTAGTGGCAAAGAACAAGCAGGGGACCCTCTGCATCGTGGAGGTCAAGCTTCGGGGGAGCGGCTCCATCGCCCTGCCCCGTGAGTTTGTGGACGGCCGCAAGCAGCAGCGGCTCCGCAGTGCCGCGGAGCTGTATCTGGCGGCGAACGAGCTGGACGTACCGGTCCGGTTCGACGTGGCGGAGGTTTATGACGAGGGCGGCAGCCTTCGCATTTCCTATATCGAAAACGCATTTATGTAGCCTCATGAAGGAGGAGACCGATATGAAGTATTACAGCACGCGGGATAAGAACGTGTCCCTTTCCGCGGCGGAAGCCGTGAAAATGGGCCTGAGCCGGGACGGTGGTCTGCTGACCCCAACGCAGATCCCTCAGATCGACCGGGCCTTTTTGGAGCGGCTGATACCCATGGAGTACGCCCAGCGGGTAGCGAAGGTCATGGCGCTGTACCTGACGGATTATTCCGAGGAGGAGCTGCTGACCTTTGGCCGGAACGCCTACGGCCCGGCGCAGTTCGACGATCCCGCCGCCGCGCCGGTGCGGAAGGTGGAGAATGGCCTATATTGTTTGGAGCTGTGGCACGGTCCCACCTCCGCGTTCAAGGACATGGCGCTGCAAATGCTGCCTCAGCTTTTGTCCGCCGCACTGCGGAAAACCGACGAAAAGCGGACAGCCTGCATTTTAGCGGCCACCTCCGGCGATACCGGCAAGGCGGCCATGGCTGGCTTTGCGAATGTGCCCCAGACCCGGATCCAGGTCTACTACCCCAAGGACGGCGTTTCTCCTGTGCAGGAGCGGCAAATGGTGACGCAGGAGGGAGAGAATGTGGATGTCCGGGCGGTCATCGGCAACTTTGATGACGCCCAAGCCGGCGTTAAGCGTATCTTCTCCGATGAGACTGTCCGGGCGGAGCTGGACAAGCGAGGATACTTCCTGTCCTCTGCCAACTCCATCAACTGGGGCCGTATCCTGCCCCAAGTGGTCTACTACATCTCCGCCTACTGCGATCTGGTGCGGGACGGCGCTCTCACCATGGGGGACCAGGTGAACTTCTGCGTTCCCACCGGCAACTTCGGTGACATTCTGGCAGCGTACTACGCAAAGCGCATGGGCCTGCCGGTAAACAAGCTGATCTGTGCCTCCAACAGCAACAACGTGCTGACGGATCTCCTCCGCACCGGCATCTATGACCGGAACCGGCCCTTCCACACCACCATCAGTCCTTCGATGGACATTCTGATCTCCAGCAATCTGGAACGGCTGCTGTTCGACCTCTCCGGGGAGAACGACGCCGAAATTCGGATGTATATGGATGCGCTGGGCAGCACGGGCCGGTATCAGGTGTCCGACAACATCAAAGCAAAGCTGGACGATGCCTTCTGGGGTGGCTGCTGCTCAGAGGAGGAAACGGAGAAAACCATCCGCCGGTATTGGCAGGATCACAACTACCTCATCGACCCCCATACCGCCGTGGCGGCGGAGGTGCTGGCGCAGTACCGCGTCGCTTCCGGGGACGAGACCCCTGCCGTGGTGGTCTCCACCGCCAGTCCCTACAAGTTCTGCGGGAGCGTGCTCACCGCCATCGGGGAGACGCCCTGCGGCGACGGACTGGAGCTGCTGGATCAGCTTCATGCGGCCAGCGGTGTCCCTGTGCCCCGTCGTCTGGCGGAGCTGAAAGGAAAGTCCCGCCGCTTTGACAAAACGGTGGAGAAGCAGGCCATGGAGCAGGCGGTGCTGGACTTCCTGAAATAAATCATCTGAAAAACAACATCGGAGAGGAGGTGCCACCGGATGGCTCTTTACGCCATAGGCGATCTGCATTTATCCCTAAACAGCAACAAGTCCATGGAGGTGTTCGGCCCCGCGTGGGAAAACTATACAGAGCGGATCCGGGCATCCCTGAGCCAACTGGCGGCGGAGGATGTGCTGGTGCTGGCGGGAGACACCTCCTGGGGAATGAGCCTTGAGGAATCCGTGGAGGATTTCCGGTTTCTGGAGCAGTTCCCCTGCAAAAAATATCTCATCAAGGGCAACCACGATTACTGGTGGGCTACCGCCGCTAAATTCCGCACCTTTTGTGAGGCCAATGGCTTCACCACCCTGGAACTGCTGCACAACAACTGCTTTTTCTACGGCAATCACGCCGTCTGCGGCACCCGGGGCTGGTTTTTGGAGGAAGAACAGAAGCCCCACAACGCTAAGGTGCTGAACCGGGAGCTGCTGCGACTGGAGACCTCGCTGAAGGCGGCGGGGGGGAAGCCCATCTTCTGCTTCCTTCACTATCCGCCGCTGTATCAGGGATATCAGTGCCCGGAGATCCTGTCCATGCTGGAAACTTACAAGGTGGAGCTGTGCTGCTACGGCCATCTTCACGGGCCGGTGATCCGCCGGAGGCAGGAGGGAAAATACGGAAATACGGAATTTTCTCTGATCTCCGGCGACTATCTGGGGTTTGTACCGAAAAAAATTTGCGAAAAGTAGAAAAAAGACTGGAAATCTTGAAATATTTCTGGTAAAATACAAATTTGCATGGGCTGCTGCCTATGAGGATGGGTTTTACCGCCCATGATGAACGGAGGAGTAAACAATTATGACTGTCAAGAGCTGTGAAAAAGTTGAAAAGAGCCAGGTGGCGCTGACCATCGAGGTCAATGCCGCTGAGTTTGAGGCTGCCGTCGAAAAGGCATATCAGAAGATGCGCCGGAAGATCAGTGTTCCTGGCTTCCGTCCCGGAAAGGCCCCCCGCAAGATGATCGAGCGGATGTATGGCGCAGAGGTGTTTTTCGAGGAAGCCATCAATATCGCATTCCCCGAGGCCTATGAAGCCGCTGCTGAGCAGGAGAAACTGCAGATCGTTGGCTATCCTACCGTCGAGATGGTGGGCGAGGTCACCAAGGACGGCTTCACCTTCAAGGCTACCACCCCTGTGTATCCCGAGGTCACTTTGGGCGAGTACAAGGGCCTGAAGGCTGAGAAGCCCGAGGTCAAGATCCTGGCCGCTGACGTGGACGAGCGCCTCAAGGCGCTGGCTGACCGCAATACCCGCCTGGTGAGCGTGGACCGCGCGGCCAAGAGCGGCGATACCGCCGTCATCGACTTCGAAGGCTTCCTGGATGGCAAGCCTTTCGATGGCGGCAAGGGCGAGAACCACAATCTGGAGCTGGGCTCCGGCAGCTTTGTGCCCGGCTTTGAGGATCAGGTCATCGGCATGAAGGCCGGCGAGGAGAAGGACATCGACATCACCTTCCCCGAGAACTATCACGCTGACCTGGCCGGCAAGGCTGTGGTCTTCAAGGTGAAGGTCCACGAGGTCAAGGAGAAGGAAGTCCCGGCTATGGACGATGAGTTTGCCAAGGACGTTTCCGAGTTTGACACCCTGAAGGACCTGAAGGCCGACCTGAAGAAGAAGATCACCGAGGAGCGCCAGAAGGACGCTGACCGCGTGTTCGAGGAGAACCTGATGAACCAGGTGGCCGAGAACATCACCGCCGACATCCCCGATGTGATGGTGGAGAACCAGGCCCATCAGTATCTGGACAACTTCAAGGCCCAGATCAGCCGTCAGTTCCCCTATGAGGAATACAAGAAGATGACCGGCATGGACGATGCCAAGCTGCTGGAGGAGGCCAAGGAACCCGCTCTGCGTCAGGTGAAGATGGATCTGGCTACCGCCGCCATCATCAAGGCTGAGAACATCGAGGCCAGCGATGAGGACGTGGAAGCCGAGTTCGCAAAGATGGCTGAACAGTTCGGCATGGATGTGGAGATGGTCAAGAAGTATCTCTCCAAGGAGCAGGTCCACGATCAGATCCTGACCCAGAAGGCCGTGGCCGTGGTGGTGGACAGCGCTACCGCTGAGAAGCCCGCCAAGAAGACCGCTAAGAAGGCTGAGACTGCCGAGGGCGAGGAGAAGAAGCCTGCCAAGAAGACCACCAAGAAGGCTGAGACCGCTGAGGGCGAGGAGAAGCCCAAGAAGGCTCCCGCTAAGAAGGCTGCCAAGAAGGAAGAAAAGGAAGCCGAATAAAGGCGAAACTTTTTCGCGGCGATCATGGTACATTTTACAGATTCGACACATTCTCTCATGGTACCCGTGGTATCATGAGAGAATGGTTTATCAGGCACGATTTGCGCTGTAAATGTGCCGCGTTACAAAAGGAGGTCAACTTATGAGCTTAGTCCCTTATGTTGTAGAGCAGACCAACCGCGGCGAGCGGTCCTACGACATTTTCTCCCGTCTGCTGAATGACCGGATCATTTTCCTGGGCGAGGAGGTCAACGCCACCACCGCCAGCCTGGTAGTGGCCCAGATGCTGTATCTGGAGGCCCAGGATCCGGATAAGGACATTCAGCTTTATATCAACAGTCCCGGCGGCTCCGTGACGGACGGCATGGCCATCTACGATACCATGCAGTACGTCAAGTGCGACGTGTCTACCATCTGCGTGGGCATGGCTGCGTCCATGGGCGCCTTCCTGCTGTCCTCCGGCGCCAAGGGTAAGCGGATCGCGCTGCCTAACGCCGAAATTATGATTCATCAGCCCTCCGCGGGTACGCAGGGCAAGGTTACGGACATGGAGATCGACGTGGAGCACTTCCTGCGGATCAAGAAGAACCTGAATGAGATCTTGGCGTCCAACACCGGTAAGACCGCCGAAGAGGTCAAGGCGGCCTCCGAGCGGGACCACTGGATGACGGCTGACGAGGCCAAGGACTTCGGTCTGGTGGATAAGATCATCACTGCTAAGAAGTAAAAGAGGTAATACCATGAGTGACGAAGGCAAAAAGGCCCTGCGCTGTTCCTTCTGCGGAAAGCGGGAACAGCAGGTCCATCGTATGATCCAGGGCCCCGGCGTCCGCATCTGCGACGAGTGTGTGCAGCTTTGCATGAGCATTCTGAACGAGGGGTTCGACGGCCCGGAGACCACTCCCTTGGAGGACGTCCCGGATCAGCTGCCCACCCCCAAGGAGATCCGGGCGGTGCTGGATGAATATGTCATCGGACAGGAGGCCGCCAAGGTAGCGCTGTCCGTGGCGGTCTACAATCACTATAAGCGGATCTATTTCGGCGGCGGCGACGATGTGGAGCTTCAAAAGAGCAACATTCTGATGCTGGGACCCACCGGCTCCGGCAAGACGCTGTTCGCCCAGACTTTGGCCCGTATTCTGAAGGTGCCCTTCGCCATAGCCGATGCCACGACCCTAACTGAGGCCGGCTACGTGGGCGATGATGTAGAGAATATTCTGCTACGGCTTTTACAGGCGGCGGATTTCGACGTGGAGCGGGCCGAGCGGGGCATCATCTATGTGGATGAGATCGACAAGATCGCCCGCAAGAGCGAGAATACCT
>UQUC01000024.1 GCA_900544105.1 uncultured Oscillibacter sp.
CGTCCAGACCGGCGATCTTGCCGGCGTCCTTGGTGGCCTGACGCTGGGCGTCGGTAAAGTAAGCGGGAACGGTGATGACAGCCTCGGAAACGGTCTGGCCCAGATAGGCCTCAGCGTCGCTCTTGAGCTTCTGCAGGATCATGGCGCTGATCTCCTGAGGGGTGTAGGCCTTGCCGTCCACATTCACCTTGTAATCGCTGCCCATTTCACGCTTGATGGAAGAAATGGTGCGTTCGGGGTTGGTGATGGCCTGACGCTTTGCCACCTGGCCCACCATACGCTCGCCGGTCTTGCTGAATGCCACCACAGACGGGGTGGTGCGGTTGCCCTCGGCGTTGGGGATAACGACGGCTTCGCCGCCCTCCATGACAGCCACGCAGCTATTTGTTGTACCTAAGTCAATACCGATAACCTTAGACATAATAAATTCCTCCAAATTTATCTGAATTTTTATTGATAACTATTTGCATACCCCGGTTTTCACCGGTGCTCAGATCACATACGGTCCAGCGGCGGCATAATGATCGCCGCGATCAGATACAGAATCAGTCCGCTGCCGCCCAGCAGAGTGAACAGCGCCCAGCCCAGCCGAACCCAGGTGGGGTCCCAGCCGAAATACTCGGCGACACCGGCGCACACACCGGCGATCATCCCGTTCTGGGGATCACGGTACAGCTTCTTATCCATATAAATCTCCTTTTAATTGGCCACCTGTACGATGGCGTGGCGCAGGACCTTGCCGTTCAGCTCAAAGCCCGCCTGGAACACCTGAGCCACTACGTTTTCTCCAAGGCTCTCATCCTCAATGTGCATGACGGCGTCCATCAGCTCCGGGTCAAATTCCTTGCCCTCGGCCTCGATCTCCTTGACACCCTCCTTGGCAAGCAGTTCCTTGAACTGGTGGAAGATCATCTCCAATCCCTTTTTGTGGGGATCGTCCTCGCCGCCCTCGGCGGCTGCGGCCCGTTCCAGATTGTCATACACCGCCAGGAAGGTCTTGATGGTGTCGCCCTTGGCGTCCTGATAGATGTTATCCTTTTCTTTGGTGGTGCGCTTGCGGTAGTTGTCATACTCGGCAGTGAGGCGGGTGAACTGATCCTTCACGGATTCCAGCTGCTTGGCAGCCAGCTCCATCTTCTCCACCTGCTCCCGGGTAAAGGTGATGCCCTTTTCCTTCTTTTCTTTCTTCTTGGCCTTCTTCTCCGGCTCCTGATTCTCCGGAGTCTTTTCCTGCTCCGTTTCTGCCGTTTCCGCGGTCACGGGAGCTTCCTCTAAAGGCTCTTTGGTTTCTTCGCTCATGTATCTGTATCCTCCTTCGGGGGTAATTCTTGTTTTTCCTGTTTGCCGAACAGTCTGGTCAGCCCATCGGCAAAGCCCGTCAGCCTGGCGGCCACGGTAGCGTAATCCATCCGGGTAGGACCAACCACGCCGATCAATCCCCGCATATCATCGCCAATATCGTAACTGGCCACCACCACACTGGTGTCCTTCAAGGCGTCGTTCACATTTTCCGGGCCAATCAAAATTTTAATAGGTCCCTCGTCCGGCACCGGCAGCTTTTCCTTATCGTCCGCCAGAAAGCTCATCAATTCATGGGCTTTGTCGGCGTCCCGGAACTCCGGCAGCTTCAAAAGCTGATTGGTGCCTGCCATGATGAACTCCCGATGGTTGGATTCCTCCAGAACATCCACAGCGTAATTCACTGTCTGGCTCAGCAGCAGGAACAACTGCGGGGTAATGCCCTGCGAAATAGCCATCAGCTTCTGGTTCATCTCCTTGATGGAGATTCCGGTGAAGTGTCGGTTCAAAAGCTCCACCAAAGCGGCCATCTGGTCCCGGTCCACCTTCAGCTGCATCCGCAGCAGCTGGGATTTCACCCGGTTGTCGCCCATCATCATGACCACGATACAGCTTTTCTCATCCACCGGCAGCAGGTCAAAGCGGCTGGCGGTGATGCTGCCCTTTCCGGCAGTCGCCACATAAGTGGGGTAATTCACAAAGCTGCTGACGGCCCGGCCCGCCTGAGAGATCACCCGGTCCAACTCCTCCATTTTCATCTGGAGAGACTGGTTGATCTTCTCTGTCTCCGCCAGGGAGAGCCGCTGGCGCTCCATCAGCTCATTGACGTACAGCCGGTAGCCCTTGGGGGACGGAACCCGGCCCGCCGAGGTGTGGGGCTGTTCCAGATATCCAAGCTCTACCAGGTCGGAAAGCTCATTGCGGATGGTGGCAGAAGAAACGCTGCCGCCCATTTCCGCGGCAATGGCTTTGGAGCCTACCGGTTCGGCGGTGCGGATATAATCCTCAACCACTACTTTCAATATTTGCTTTTTCCGGTCTGTCAAGTCCACAAAAAGCACCTCAAATCATGTTTAGCACTCTTTCTCCTTGAGTGCTAAACGCAGTTTACCACCCCTGCTATCTAAAGTCAATGGGGGCAGGTAAACAATTTGTGAACAAAGGGAAAGCAAATCGTAAACTCCGGTTTTTTCCGTCGCTTTTCCCGCAAAAAGCGCCCCGGCTTCGGCCGGGGCGCTGGGACGAAGGTTCTCTGCGACGGAAAGGAAAGATATGCGGGAAACCCAAGAAGGGTGTCCCGCACCATTGAAATCAAATATTTTCAGAACTTTTACAAGTTCTGAAAATAAGGGAAGCGGAGCAAAAAAACTTTTTCGCTCCGCTGAAACGCGATCTCCCTTGCCGCTCACTCCACCAATCGCATTTTCACAAGAACCGGACGAAGGGTGGTGAACAGGGTGTAGAGCAAAATCGTCTGGAAGGGCAGACAGATCAGGTTTTTAATGGCGCTGCCGCTGGCGGTGACGTACCATACCTTGCCGCTGAGAATAGCCATCCAGAGGGCGCCCAGGGTCACATTCTGGATATTGGTCAGCAATTTCGCCCAAAAAACTCTACCAACTGTAATTTTCGACTTATAGAAAAACAGCGAGTATAAAAAAACGCCCAGCATGGTGGTCAGGGTATAGCCCGGAAAGAAGGGATAGCCGCCGCCACCGGTGATGAAAAAGCTCAGCAGGTCCTCCGCCACGGCGAACACAACGCCCAGCACAGGGCCGCAGACCCAGGCGCATACCGCCCGGGCCAGGAAGCCCCAGGTGATTTTGGCGCCGCCCCACAGGGGCACCGATGGAATGGCGGCCAGCGCCATACACAGTGCGATACACAGCGCTGCGAAGGTCAGCTTCCGGACGTCTTTCATCTCATTGGCAGCTGTGCGCCAATAGCCGACGGAAAAGGGATGGGGATACATAAAAAATTCCTCCTTCTGTGGGCAGTTACGCCGCACAGAGGAGGCCGGGCAGGCACCGCCCGCCGGTTCCGGTATGCGGCAGCGGGATGCGAAGCACACACTGCGGAAATCTCCTTTCGTCCGGCGGACAACTCCCCGTTCCTCCGGCACTGTGGCCTGTTGGCCGACACGCGTGCTTCTACTCTGCCTCTATTTGGTAGTATTTTACTATGCCTTTCCCGAAAATGCAAGGCCATCTCCTTACCGGCTTTGATTTTTTCGGGGATCTCTTCCGTCCGAAAACAGTTTCATGCAGAAAGAGCAGGAACTCCGGCATAGCCGAGGTTCCTGCTCTTTTATCTGTCAAACATCGCTTTGCGTTTCATTGTCTTGACAGAGTCGAATGGGGCCACCCATCGGTTTGATATAATTCTTATATCACTGAATCGGCCGAAACAGCATGGCCTGCTCCATCATGGCAAACCAGCGTTCATCCGCACGATCACGGTGTTTTTTGAAGAGTGTGCGCAGAATCATGACAGTCATCTCCTTCAGTAATCGTTTAACTGCCTTTTATTTTACTGCTTTTTCTTCAAAACGCAATCTTAAAATTCCACAAATCGCACAAATAGCATACGCTGTTTTTGTGCATATTATACTACATCGTTTTAGTTGCCACAATATTCACATCTGTACCCAGAATATCAGCCGCCAATACATCTCCCACATGCACCGGTGCATCGGCTGTGATGGTGTTGAGCAGTGCCATGCAGTCGAATATTTTCTCTTTAGCCAAAGGACGATCTGTTTTCACCGGCAAGCGCGGCAGGTCTGCCCCTTGGATCCGGACAGTGGAGGTCACCGTGCGAACCGGGTGCTGCAATTCGTTTCTTCCGTACTCCGCACCTCTAGGACAGCTGTTGCCGGTAACAGCGAAGCCCTTTTCCTCATCCACCCTAAGGTGGCAGCCCTTAGGACAGGTAATGCATATCAGTTCAGTCATGCCGGATCCTCCTCCACGCTCACCGTAATGCTGCCTTGCGCATTCTCCAGCAGCTTACGAGGCAGCTTGATATTCTCCATCTCGCCAGGGGCTAGCCGTTCGCGTCGGAACGATGCAAGACAGGTCCCCGCCTCATCGGTCACTGTGATACGGCTCTTGCCGCATACGGCCCGTACACGGAAGAATACATCCACCGTCTGAAAATCTGCGGCCATATGGATGCGCTGCGGAACCGTGTAGCTTACCACAGGACCGTTTTTCAGTTCCATTATCTGACTGGAGGACGGCGTCGTACCGGCGCATAGCGCCGCAGCAGCCTGACCCGCCCGGGCCGACTCAGCAGTTACAAAGTCTACCAAATCGTGAACATGCAGTACATTACCGCAGGCAAACACGCCGGGAATGGAGGTTTCCATGTTTTCATATACCACAGGGCCATTGGTGCGGGGGTCCATCTGCACGCCGGCACTGCGGCTAAGTTCGTTTTCCGGGATCAAGCCAACCGACAGCAGCACGGTATCGCAGTCAAGGATCATCTCCGTGCCGGGTATGGGGCGACGGTCCGGTCCTACCTCGGAGATAACCACCCGTTCTACGCGGTCTTTGCCCTGAATGTCACTGATGGTGTGGGAGAGATACAGGGGAATATTGAAATCATGCAGGCACTGGACAATATTGCGGGTCAGGCCTCCGGAATACGGCATGACCTCCACGCAGGCCAAAACTTTGGCTCCTTCCAAACTCATACGGCGAGCCATGATCAGGCCAATGTCACCGGAACCGAGGATGACCACCCGGCGGCCTACCAGGTATCCTTCCATGTTCAGATAGCGCTGCGCCGTGCCAGCAGTGAATACGCCTGCGGGTCGGGTACCGGGAATTGCGATAGCGCCCCGGGTACGCTCACGGCAGCCCATGGTCAGGACGACCGCCTTGGCTTCTAGGACCTCATAGCCGCCGCTGGGAGAAACGATATGCACATGCTTTTCAGGCGTAACTTCCAGCGCCATGGCTTCCAGGCGAATATCTACGCCTGTGGAGTGGATCTTTTCAATAAACCGTCCGGCATACTCGGGGCCGGTGAGTTCTTCCTTAAAATAGTGAAGGCCAAAGCCATTGTGGATACACTGGTTCAAAATGCCGCCCAGTTCACGGTCCCGCTCTACAATGCAGATGGAGCGGCAGCCTGCCTCCCAGGCAGCATTCGCAGCAGACAGCCCCGCAGGACCGCCGCCGATCACAACAAGATCATACTTCACTTTCCGCTACCTCCTTTGGTTTCTTCCATCAAAAGCCAGGTCGCGCTGCCGTCCTGCACGATCTCCATGGGATCTTTCCCAAGTTCGTCCGCGAGGATCTTCAGCACGCGGGGGCCGCAGAAACCGCCTTGACACCGCCCCATGCCCGCTCCGGTCCGGCGCTTCACACCGTCGATGGAACAGGGGGGGATCGGCGAATGAATCGCGGCGATAATTTCTCCCTCAGTGATGGTTTCGCACCGGCAGATTATCCGGCCATAGCGGGGATCCTTCCGTACCAATTCTGCTTTTTCACTATCAGAAAGCTTCCGGAAACGTATTTGCGTACGCTTGCCGCTCCACACGGTTTTCTTTTCGGCTGCAAGCCCCATTTCTTTCAGCTTTTCCAACGCATAGTCCGCAATGGCGGGAGCGGCGGACAGGCCCGGAGACTTGATGCCGCACACATACAGCATCCGGGGAGAATTCTTTGCGGGACGGATAATAAAATCCTCCTCACTGGTTACTGCCCGCACGCCGGAAAAGTTGCGGATGGATTGGCGCAGATCTACGGAGGGCACGCTCTTGCGGCCGAAAGCAGCTACCTGATCCAGACCGCTCTGGGTAGTAGCCCGGTCATCACCATCTTCTACAGGCTCGGCATTAGGACCCACAATCAAATTTCCGTGCACAGTGGGGGCTACCAGAACGCCCTTACCCAAAACGCTGGGGCACTGAAAGATTACATGGTTGACCAGATCGCCGCTGGACTTATCCAGCAAATAGTACTCTCCGCGTGAGTGTTTAGGCATCCATTCGCTCTCTCCGACCATGGCGCTGATTTCATGGCCATGAACACCTGCGCAGTTGACCAGATAGCGGCTCTCGTAATTTCCCGAGGCCGTGTGAACCACATAGTGATCGCCCAGATCCTCCACACCGGCAACGGCGCTGCCACGCTTCAGCTCCGCGCCGTTGCGCACAGCCGTTTCAGCCGCAGCAAGGCACAGTCCCCATGGATCGACAATGGCAGCAGTCGGAGCCAGCAGTGCACCACGCACCGTTTCCGCCAGAGCCGGCTCCATGGTCCGGGCCTCCTCACCGCTGAGCAGCCGCAGCTCTTTCACACCGTTCTTTATGCCGCGGTCATACAGTGTTTTCAACGTGGCGGTCTCCTCCGCAGAGAATGCCAGCACCATGGAACCGCAGCGGCGGTATTCCACATCCAGTTCCCGGCAAAGTTTCTCCATCTGCTCGGAACCCTGTACATTCAGCTTTGCCATCAGTGTACCGGGTTCCGGATCGTAACCCGCGTGTACGATCGCGCTATTGGCCTTGGTAGTGCCCATAGCGACATCGTTTTCCCGTTCCAGAATCAAGATCCGCAGATCATTCTGTGAGAGTTTGCGGGCCAGCAACGCGCCGATAACGCCGCAGCCAATAATAGTCACATCAAACATTGGAACACACTTCCTTCCCTGCTGATTTAAAAAAAATCAAAGCGAACCAAACCGCCTAATGCGGCTGTGTTCGCTTTGACTCAACTTTCTCAGCAGAAATATGCAGTTTTTAGTCTCTACTTGGACTATATCACAGTCCTTTCTGAAAAGCAAGGACTTTTTTGAGCTGTACAAGCCGGATTCATATTAGGCGCCTTTATGCCTCCCACAATTCCTCACTGGTGGTAGAGACCGCAACGGCTCCGGCTGCAAGAGCGCCGCATACATCCCGCTTATCCGTCAACAGCCCGCTGGCAATCAGTGGCTGCGTCACCCGCTGAGACAGACGCCGGATCACATCCGGCATTGCCCCCGGCAAAATGTCGATCACATCCGCATGGGAACTCTGGCGCACCACATTTTCAAAGGAAATGGAATCCAGCAGGAAAAAACGCTGCACCGTGATCAGTCCCAGTTCTTTCGCGTGATGGATGAGATTGGGTCTGGTGGAGATGATCCCATCCGCTTTTGTAGCCTCCGCCAGAAAATCCACGGCGATCTCCCCCCGGTTGCTCAGTCCCTCAATCAGATCCGCATGGACAAAGGCCAGCTTGCCTGCTGCCCTGATCCGCTTTACGATCTGCCCGATGTCCAGGATCGTCCCATACAAAATAAACACGGCAGCACATTCCGATCTCAGGGCATGGGCAAGTCCCATGTCGTTTTTTACAGCCGCAATCACCGGAGCCTCCTGAATCGCTTCTTCAAACACCGCCTGTCTGCCTTTCATAAACTGCCCTCCCATAGTGCGTCTGTCTCTCATACATACTAAGAAACATCATCATGAAACGATAGATCATCAGAGATTATTCTTCTCTCCCGCATTATAGTAAATCCTCTGGCATTTCACAAGCGAATCCGTTCATTTTCTAAAATGTAAGTTTTTGCTGTGATTATGGTACAATTTTGTCGCGCCCATTTTTCTTATTCTGCAAGCGCGTCGGCGCTCCCGGAAAAACGCAGGTTGACAGGCGTCACACTTGGACGCAACAGCCAAAATCCCCTCGCAGAATCTGTGCGATTTGAACGAAAAGAATACAAATTAGCAAAACGCACTTGTCACTTCGCCAAAAAAGGAGTAAAATGAAGGCAACTTCAAAGGGTTGCTGAAGAGATTGAGAGCTGGGGCAACAGAACAAGTTTTCTCCCGGAATCGAGAGACTTGTTCATGTTGTACTTGGCTTTTTTCTTTGCACCTTTGCTGATTTCACAGCAGAGCCGGGGGCGCTCTCTCCCCGTTTCTGCATTCCATGCAAGGAGTGATGGAATGCACACAATGATCACGGCCCACTCAGGTTGCGAAGGTAGGCCGGACAATTCTCTGGAATATGTTCAATACGCTCTGCACTGCGGTGCGGACGCATTGGAAGTGGATGTACATCCTAAGGATGACGGCTTTTACATCAGCCATGATCCATCCGATGGCGCACATCCTGATCTGAAAGATGTGTTTTCTCTGATTCGCGGCAGCGGCGTAAAGGTCAACTGCGATCTCAAGCATCCCGGCATCGAACACGCAGTCCTAACATTGGCGCAAGCCTGCGGTGTGGACGAACAGTTGATTTTTTCCGGCTCCGTCTCCCTTGAAGCTATACAGGATCCCGCGATCCGGTGCCGCACGTTTTGGAATATTGAAAATGCCATGCCTGCGCTTTATGCGCAGTGCGAGGCTGGTATTCCGCTTACAGAAGAACAGATTCGCGCCGCCATTTCCCTCTATCGACGCTGCGGCGTGCAGATCGTCAATCTTTATTACGGCCTGTGCACACAGGAGCGCATTGCGCTCCTGCGTGAAAACGGGATCCTCGCCTCCGTGTGGACTGTAAATGACGTGTCTTGTGCCCGGCAGTTTCTGGACGCCGGTGTATACAACATCACCACGCGGCAGCCAGTTATGGTTTGCGGACTGCGAAAGGAAACCGGCGTATGAATCAAACATCTTCCCGGCGGATTCTCCTGCTGGCCCCCCATCAGGATGACGAGTGTCTGCAAACTGCCGGTATTATCTATCAAGCCGCTCACTCCGGCGCCCATGTAAGCGTGTGCTTCGCTACAAACGGTGAATACGCTTCCGAGGCAGATGCCGCAGTCAGAGCTGCGGAAAGCCGAAGTGTACTGGCCGCTTTAGGCGTCCCTGCGGAGCAGATCTATTTCTTGGGGTATCCCGATACCGGTATGCCTTACGAAGAAAGCTTTCTCCGCCGGTTATATGACGGCTGCAGGGTATCCGCCTCCCGTTGGGGGAGAACAGAAACCTGGCGGCCTGACGGACAGGATTTTCACTTCATGCGCAGCGGCTGTCACGGTACTTATACCGCCGCAAGCGTTCTGCGGGATCTTTCCGATGTGTTAGCGCTGGTCAATCCGAATACCGTCTACGTTACAGCCCCCGGCGACTGCCACGGCGATCATGACGCCTTGGGCCGTTTTACGACGCAGGCCGTTGCCGCCATGGAAAATCCTCCTGCTTTGTATTATTATCTGATTCACGCAGACCGGACAGATATCTGGCCAGAGCGGGACGCTGAATGGTTCCGCTTGCCGCCCATGGCGGCGGATCATCCGCTTTTACGGTGCGCCGCGGAGCGCCGTCCGCTGCCGGATGGTTTTCCACCCGCGGAAAAATACAGCTTGATTCAAAGCTATACTTCACAGGATCCAGCAGCCTATAACGGATATCTGCTGGCCTTTGCCAAAAACGATGAGCTCGTCTTTCGGGTCGAAAGACTTCCCTCTCGAACGTGACATTTGCAAAAATTGTGTGAAAAGGGTGGTCGAAGGTGTTCAAATATCTAAATCCAAAGCGCTTTTACTATGCGGTAGGCAAGAAAAAATTCCTGGAATTTATTCTGCTGGCAGTCTTTATGCTGTTCTTTTACGGCCCGCTGATGTACATGTGCATTACAGCTTTTGGCAACGTATATGAGGTTCCCAATATTTTCCCCACGGAATGGGGCTTTAAATGGTGGAACTTCGTGTTCTCTCAAAAGAGTCTGGTCTCCTCGATCGTGCAGTCCCTGACCATTGCAGTCATCACCACAGTCTGCTCTATGGTGCTGTGTATCCCGGCGGCTTATTCTCTGGCCCGGTTCCGCTTCCCCGGCAGAAAGATTTTCATGCTTTCTTTCCTGCTGACCAATGCGTTTCCAAAACTGGGCATCTACACTTCTATTGGTATTCTCTTCTATAAATACAATCTGATGGGTACACTGCTGGGCGTTGTCATTATTCATATGATTAACTCCATGATGTTCATGGTTTGGCTCCCATGCAGCGCCTTTCAAGCCGTTCACAAGCAGCAGGAGGAAGCCGCTCGGGACGTAGGTGCCGGCCCCATCCGCACCTTCTTCCAGGTGTCCTTCCCCATGGCGATGCCCGGCATTATGGTCGCCACGCTCTATACCTTCCTCGGTTCCATGGAAGAGGCGCAGGGCACACTGCTGGTTGGCCTTGCCCGCATCAAGACGATGCCCGTAGAGATGTACGGCATTATTCTGGATTATCCCGGTCAGGCCGGTGCGGTGTTTGCAATTTTGCTGATGATCCCCGCCGCAGTCATGATCTTTGCGATGAAGAAATATATCGGTCCCGAGGCAATTGCCGGCGGTTTCAAGATGAAGTGATTGAGAGGAATGGAAAATGGCTGAACGGAGTTTAAAACTGGAAATCCGTGATATGACAAAGCGCTATGACAACGGTGATGGCGTCGAACATATCAATCTGAAAATTTATGAAGGCGAGATCGTCACCATGCTGGGGCCATCCGGCTGCGGAAAGTCCACCATTCTGCGGACCATCGGCGGTTTTCTGGATGTCACTGACGGCGACATTCTGATCGACAATGAGTCTATCGTGAAACTGCCGCCGGAAAAGCGGCCGACCGCCATGGTATTCCAGAGCTACAACCTGTGGACCCACATGACGGTATATGAAAATCTGGCTTTCGGCCTGAAGCTGCGCAAGATCCCCAAGGATCAGATCAGGGCCGATATTGATAAGCACCTAAAGCTCGTAAGCATGTCCGGCTTCGAAAAGAAGTATCCCACTCAGCTTTCCGGCGGCCAGCAGCAGCGCATCGCAATTGCCCGTTCCCTGCTGCTCAAGCCCTCCGTACTGCTGTTGGATGAGCCGTTCTCTGCTTTGGACGCCAAAATCCGCCAGCAGATGCGCGAAGAGTTGAAGAAGATTCAGGCCGAACTGGGCATTACCGTGGTATTCGTGACCCACGATCAGGAAGAGGCCATGGCCCTGTCCCACCGCATCGTGGTCATGAACAAGGGCAAATTTGAACAGGTAGGCACTCCTACGGAGATCTACGATAACCCCGCAACCAAGTATGTGGCATCCTTTATTGGCGAAATGAACTTCGTCGAAAAGGACGGAAAGACCATTGCCGTCCGTCCCGAGGATGTCGCCATCACCAGTGAGCCTGCGGATATCCAGGGTTGCGTGCGGACCATCATGGTTCTGGGACATTACGTGGAGGTCAACGTCCAGTGCGGAGACCTCGTTGTCAAATGTTTCGTGGACCGCGATCAGTCTGAGCGTCTCAACCCCGGAGACCCCGTGAACCTCAAATTCCTCAAAACGCATATTTTTTAATTGAAAGGAAGAAGCAAAATGAAAATGAAGCGCATCTTAGCCACCGCGCTGGCCGTCATGATGGCAATGTCCCTTGCTGCCTGCGGTCAGAAATCCGAGCAGTCCGCCAACTCCGGCAGTGACACAAAGAGCACTACCATTCATCTCTGGGCCACTGGTTCCGACAACGTCCGTCAGGTTTATGAGGCGCTGTCCGCCGATTTCAATGGCAACGCCGAAGCCAATCAGGGTTATCAGGTGGAATTGAACTTCCTGCTCTCCGGCACTGGTGGTCAGGGCATGCCCGATATGCTGGCTGCTGCCTGCAAGTCCAACCAGACCAACACCGAGTATGATCTGGTGGATCTGGGCGGCGACGATCTTTCCAAGGTTGTTTCTCTGGTCGGCACAGACGGCTTCATGAAGCTGGATAAATCCAAGATCCCCAATTCTTCCCGGGTCAGAGCTGAATCTGCTGACGCCGCCGAGTTCTGCCAGCCTTATCGCGGCACCACCGTGGTTCTGGCCTACAACTCTCAGAATGTAACTGAAGTTCCCACCACCGCCGAAGAACTGTATCAGTGGATCAAGGATCATCCCGGCCGTTTCGCTTATAACGTGCCTGGCACCGGCGGCGCTGGTGACTCTTTTGTCCGCACCACCGTCTATAACTGCATTGACGATCAGGAAGCCATGACCTCTGATGACCCCAAGTGGATGGATCAGTGGGACGAAGGCTTTGCCAAGCTGGCTGAGCTGCATCCGTATATGTATAAGTCCGGCGGCAGCATCGTCTATCCCAACAAGAACCAGGGCGCTCTGGATCTGCTGTCTCAGGGCGAGATCGACATGTGCCCCATGTGGGCGGATATGCTGCTGAGCCAGCGTGCCGCCGGCACTGTTCCCGCTTACATCAAGATGGCCACCATTCAGCCCTCCTTCACTGGCGCTGTGCAGAGCCTGCTGATTCCCAATTTTGGTTCCAACCCTGATGGCGCCTATGTTTTCATCGACTACATGCTTTCCGATACCGCCCAGCAGATCCTGGTCAAGGAAATGGCCGCTATTCCTCTGGTGGACGTCAGCGGTATGGATATGACCGGCTACGAAGATCTGAAGGATCTAGATGTGGGCAGCTTCCGCACGCTGTCTATCGGCGATCTGGGTACCAACTTTAACGAGCGCTGGGATAACGAGATTGGTTCTCTCGGCTAAACTCTGATTTTGAAAGTGTCCGAGGTGTAAAGAATGAGCAAGAAACTAAAACAGATGTTGGCTGCTTATGGATTGGTACTGCCGTCCTTCCTGACGGTCATGCTGGTAGTAGCCTGGCCAATCCTGACGGCCATTAAGACCAGCTTTACAGACCCGGACACCGGCGGTTTTACCTTCGATAACTACAAATACTTTTTTGAAACACCGCGTGAACTGACCAATATCCTCTTCACACTGGGTATTGTGTTCCTCACCGTGGCATTAGCCATCGTTCTGGCTTATCTGCTGGCGCTGTATCTGCGGTTTGTCAAGTCCAAGGTTTCCCGGCTGATTGGCAACCTCTACCTGCTGCCTCGTTTTGTGCCCAGCATGGTGGCGGTGTACGCCATGATCACCGTGGTTCGCGATTCCGGTCTGCTCAACCGTATTTCTCAACTCTTCGGCGGCGATTTTAAGCCGGGTATGATGTACCACGCCAGCGGACTTGTGACCATGAACATGTGGTTCAACATCCCCTTCGCTGCGTTGATGATCACGGCGGGTCTGGGAGCGATCCCCGACTCCATGATTGAAAGCGCTCGGGATGTGGGTGCCAGCAAACTGCGGGTGCTCCGAAGCATGATCCTTCCTCTTTCCATGAAGGACGTGGTCATTGCAGCAACATTCGTGTTCATGTCCAACGTCGGTTCGTTTACCACGCCGTATTTGATGGGCGGCAACTATCCCAAGATGCTGGGCATTGTGCTGTTCGATCAGTTCAACAAGTATTTGCGCTATGAGCGGGCGGCCGCCATGTCGTTTATCATCTTCCTCATTTGCTCTGTTTCCGCCGGTGTATATATCTACACCAACCTGCGCGAAAAAGAGTGGGAGAAATAACGTCTGCCTTACAGGGAGGAGCTCATAGGAGTCTCCTCCCTGTATTTTTCCGGGAAGCCTATCCGCCGCGCCGGCTTCCTTTCTCCATCCGGTACGCTAAAAACAGGAGGAAAAACTGTGGAATTACTACTTGACCAGACATTCGCCTTTACTCTGGCGGATGTCCGCAAAAACATTCTGGTTCCTTTCCGCGTTGACCGGGATTTCGATCATCTGGCTATTTGCCTGCACTACGGGCCTAAGGCCATTCGAGATCCCGAGATCATTATGCCGCAGATCCGTAAGTGTGTGAAAACATACTTTCCCGCCGGCTATCAGCTGACAGAAGCGGATATGCAGGAATACCAGGAGCTTTTCAACTTTGTAACGCTTTCTCTGGATAAAAACGGCGAATATGTGGGCTGTGCCCACCGTCATCCGCCACAGCAGATACTGACAATTTCCGCAAGCGGCTCCAGTTGGGGCTTCGCCCCCACAGCAGCTTCCGCAGGAGACTGGCGGGCAGTGCTGCATGTACAGGCCGTGGTAGTCGGCACGGTAGACTACCACTTGAGAATTTACGGAATGGAACGAGGTGAGCAGGATGCTGAAATACCGTCCCTTTGAAATGCACTGCCACACTCGCCACAGCGACGGGACCTTTCTGGTCCCACAGCTGATAGAAAGTGTGGCTGCCTATGGATATGCGGGTCTGGCGCTGACTGACCACAACGCCGTAACCGGACTGCTGGAGGTCACGGAGGAACTGCAGCGGAAAAACAACTGTCTGGTGCTGCCCGGTATTGAGTGGACTACCTTTTACGGCCATTTGTTGGTCATCGGCTGCGACCGCTTCGTAGACTGGCGCTTTGTAACGCCGGACACCATTGACGAAGCCCTGCAGGAGATCCGGGCCGCAGGTGGCATCGCCGGCGTGGCCCACCCCTGTGAGGTTGGATCTCCGCTGATGTGCGGCTGTAATTGGGAATTTCGGGTCAAACGCTGGGATCTGATGGATTATGTGGAGATCTGGTCAGGTCCCGATCCTCACGCCTCCGCCAAGAACGGCCTTGCCATGCCCTGGTACGACGCACTTTTAAATCAGGGCTACCATTTGGCTATTTCAGCCGGACGCGACTGGCACGGCCCCGACAAGCCCGGCCAGATCCCTCTGCTGACCGCTACCTATCTTGGTATTGACGGAGATGTTACAATAGAGAATGCCAAGGCTGCCATCCGCGCCGGACGAACCTATGTCACCACGGGTCCAACCGTGGATGTTACTCTGAAGCAGGAAAACCGGATCTACAGCCTGGGCCAAACCGCACATCCCGGTCCCGCCTCTGTTTCCGTGCGGATCGGCATGGAGGAACGAAGCAGCGTTTGGACTCACAATGAAATCACACCTCAGTCCATCCGGCTGGTACACAATGGAAAAATCTTGGCTGAACAGCCCTACAACGGTAAGCCTGTGGATTTTTCCGTAAGCTTGGTACCCGGCTGGCTTCGGGTGGAGGTATACGGAACGGCACTTGACCGTCCAGCGGATTCCATTGCACTGACAAGCCCTATTTATTCGGCGGACCTGCGGGATGAATGAACCAAGGAGGAAATCAAGCATGAAACTGACAGTCATCGGAGGCGGCGGTGTCCGCTCCATGTTCCTGGCAAAGAGCATTGCCCAGAAAGCGGCGGAACTCCATATCACTGAACTGGTGTTCATGGATAACGATGGGGAAAAACTGCGGATTTACGGCGGTCTGGCCGCGCATGTCTCCCGGATGCTCAATCCGGAGCTGAAATTCCGGTTGACCACGGATGCCGTAGACGCCGTGAAAGATGCCGACTATATCATCACCACGATTCGAGTGGGCGGCGATCACATGCGGGTGCGGGAGGAGCGCATCGCCTTGGCCAACGGTGTGCTGGGACAGGAAACCACCGGCGCTGCCGGTCTCTCCTTTGCCATGCGCTCCGTTCCGGCATTGGCAGAGTATTGCGAACTGATTCGTCAATATGCCAAGCCAACCGTGAAGGTTTTCAACTTTACAAATCCCGCCGGCGTTGTCTCTCAGACTCTGCGAGATATGGGCTATGACTTCACCTATGGGATCTGCGATGCCCCCAGCGGCATGCTGCACCAATTTGCGGACCTCTACGGTGTATCTGCGGATCGGATCGTAGGCGAATGCTACGGTCTGAACCATCTCTCCTTTTTCCGCTCCATCAAAATTGACGGCAAGGAGATCATGCCGGAACTGATTAGCCGGGACGACGCCTATCGTGAAACAGATATGCGCTTTTTCGGCAAGGATCTACTGGAACATATGGGCTGCGTGCTTAACGAATATCTTTACTATTTCTATTATCGGGAACAGGCTGTCAGCAATATTCTCCACGCCCCTCAGACCCGCGGCGAAGTCATCGAGGACATCAATCGTCAAATGACGGCAGAACTTTCCAAAATGGATATTGAAAACGACTTTGAAAGCTGCCTGAAGTGCTTTGAAAAGTGGTACGGCCGTCGGGAAGACGCTTACATGGCCAACGAGACCGGTATTCACCGCAATAAGGCGTGGACCTTCGATGTGTTTGCCCCTGATGCCGGCGGCTATGCCGGCGTGGCTCTGCGTTTCATTGATATTGTGGAGTCCGGCAAAGCGGGCAGCATGATCCTCTGCGCTCCCAACCAAGGAGCCATCCCCGGCTTGCGGGATAACGACATTGTAGAGATCACCTGCGACATCGCGCCTGACAGCTGTACGCCTCATAAGGTCACGGATGGCGACGAGCGGGCGTTGGAACTGATCCGCCGGGTAAAAGCCTATGAGCGGCTGGCATCTAAAGCTATCCGAGAAAAAAGCCGGACGGCCGCCATTGACTGCCTGACCCTTCATCCTCTGGTGAATTCCTATTCGCTGGCCGTGAAACTGGTGGATTCCTACATTGCGCTGAATACGGGATATAGTGATGGTTGGAAGTAAGACGTTTATCTCCGGCGCCGCTAATGTAAATATTGACCTGTTTTTCTCAGGTCTGCCCCGGCTGCCGGAAGAAGGGCAGGAACTTTATTCAAAGGGATTTTCCCTGCAAATGGGCGGCGGACTGCCCGCCACCCTTATCAATCTGGGGCGCTTAGGCATACCTGTGCGTATCCAGACAGGGCTGGGAAAGGATATGTTCTCTCGTTTTGCACGGGATGCCTTTGAGTCCGCCGGTGTAACTCCCTTTAACCTCTGCCCCCAGACGGATGCGATTCCCCTGAATATCTCCGTCGCTATGCTGACGCCGGGCGACCGAACCTTCTGCTCCTATTCTGATGGTTTTCCGGTGACGGATACGGTATTAGAGCAGGTCTACGCAGACTCCAAGGGAGCGTCCATCTGCGCCATGGATCTTCGATTCCCGGAAGTCTACCGGCAGCTGCATCAGGAGGGAACTCTTCTGACGCTGGATACTGGCTGGGACGATGAGATGTCCATCGAAAAATACCGGCCCATGTTGGAATTGGCAGATTTCTACACACCGAACCAGAAGGAAGCGCTGAAAATCACCGGCACAAACACGCCGGAGGAGGCTGCCCGGGTGTTGAGTGAATTTTTCCAGAAAGTGGTGATAAAGCTGGATGCTTCCGGCTGTCTCATTCAGGAAAACGGCGTGCAGCAGGTGATCCCTGTAATCCCGGAATATGTACATCAGGACTCCACCGGCGCGGGCGACGCCTTTTTGGCCGGTTTCCTGTATGGTCTCTATCATGACTGCTCTCTGGCTGAATGTGTGTTGTACGGCAACATCACCGGCGGCAAATGCGTCACCGCAGTAGGCTGCCTGACAGCCTACTGCACAGAAGCGGAGCTGTTGGAAAAGGCTGCACGCTACCGCAGTCTGCTTCCCTGACACAAAGAAAAACGCACACCACGAGAATTTTTCACGCCAGAGATCATACCGGTGTGGACCGCAAGGCTGTCAATGGGGCCACTCCTTCCCAATGCCTGTACCGAGAGATCAAAATGGGATCATCGGATACCATGATGAATCTCTCAAAGTCAGACTGTATTTCAAGAAACATCATTCGCATGGCTAAGCGGGCATACGGCATATGCTTTGAGCAGTCGGTGACAGTGGTATATCATATTCAGGCAGTCTGCAAACCTAAAAAATAGCGCCTGCCGCAGGAAATTGTCTTGCGGCAGGCGCTATTTTTTATATCAGGTAAGACGATGTTTTTCCCATCCGTCTGATTCAACAGGAGAAGCTGCACAAAAAAGACATGGTTTGCAGACTCCGTCAGAATAAAGTTGTGGGATATACCCTCCTGAATGAAGAGAGCAAACCATGTCCAAAATTATGCAATTCAGCGCAAAACAGCCAACAATCCAATCAAAAACGCCGTTCTTTCCGCTAATCAACGAAATATATAACTATACACGGGGGCGACCGTAAATTATTTCTCAAGCCATTCCAGGTTTTTCTTGGTATTCCGGTCGAAAAGATGGGCCATAGCGCCGTTGAAGGTAAAGGCGATGGGGCTGCCGATGGTAAACGCGGAGGTGCTTTCCAGCTCCGTGGTGGGAACGATCATAATGGTATCGCTGCCGCAAGCGCTGACGTGGAGATGGACGGCGCTGCCCATCATCTCGCTGACGTCCACGGTGCCGTGGATCATGGAACTCTCATCACCGCTGAGGATCAGGTGCTCAGGCCGGACGCCCAGCGTGATGGGGCCGGCTGCCGCGCCGTTGGCCTTCAGCTTGGCTTGCTTTTCCTCCGGCAGGGTCACCTTGGCGCCGTCCAGCACCACGGCATACTGCCCGTCCTCCAGCACCAGCTCGGCATCGTAGAAGTTCATCTGAGGCATGCCGATGAAGCCGGCCACAAACAGGTTCGCGGGGTGGTTAAAGACCTCCTGCGGCGTGCCGATCTGCTGGATGACGCCGTCCTTCATGATGACGATGCGGTCGCCCAGAGTCATGGCCTCCGTCTGGTCGTGGGTCACGTAGATAAAGGTGGTGTTGATGCGCTGGCGCAGCTTGATCAGCTCTGCCCGCATCTGGTTGCGGAGCTTGGCGTCCAGGTTAGACAAAGGCTCGTCCATCAGCAGGACCTTCGGCTCCCGGACGATGGCACGGCCGATGGCCACGCGCTGACGCTGGCCGCCGGAGAGGGCCTTGGGCTTGCGGTCCAGATACTCCGTGATGTCCAGGATCTCCGCCGCCTGCTCCACCCGCTGATCGATCTCAGCCTTGTCCATTTTCCGCAGCTTCAGGGGGAAGGCGATGTTCTCTCGAACGGTCATGTGGGGGTACAGGGCGTAGTTCTGGAACACCATGGAGATGTCCCGGTCCTTGGGGGCCACATCGTTCATCAGTTGGCCGCCGATGTACAGCTCGCCGCCGGAGATCTCCTCCAGACCGGCCACCATCCGCAGGGTGGTGGACTTGCCGCAGCCGGAGGGTCCAACCAGCACGATGAATTCCTTGTCCTGAATGTGCAGGTTGAAGTTGTCAACGGCCAGAACGCCCTCCTCCGTGATCTGGAGGTTGGTCTTTTTCTCCGGCTCGCCCTTCTTCTTTTTCTTAGGCTCCTGATGGGGATAGACCTTCTTGATATTCTTTAAAATGACTTCTGCCATGGTGTGTTCCTCCTATTCGTTTTCAGATGCCGAAAGATACCGGACGTCCAAGGCACCGTTGGGGCCGACGGTAAACCGCAGGGCCTCATGGGGCGGGATCTGCATACCGGGGACCGGGGGACAGTCCGAAAAATACAGGGCTGCCCCATGATCTGCCAGCAGCTTCATGGTGTCCGGATGAGCGCTGTTGTAGCGACGGTCGCTGGACGCGCAGCAGACCACTGCGGTGGGATGGATCAATTCGGCCAGCGCTTCGTCGGCGCCGTCTTTTTGTCCGTGGTGTCCCACTTTGAACAGGTCCGCCCGCAGGTCCGCGGGATCAATGCCGTCATAGCCCGTCACATTGGTATCACCCGGCAGCAAAATCCGGGTACCCCGGTAATTCAGCCGCAGGATGAGACTGTAGTTGTTCATGCGGGCATCCAGCGCGTCCAACCGTTGGAGGAACGTACTGCAAACGTTTGCACTATTATACAACGCATTTATTTCGTCCGCAAGTGCCAACTGTTTTTTTGTAGAGGGTGACAGGAACTGAACGGCCAAATCTGGCGTAATCACCAATTCCTGACCACTTTTCGGTGTAAGAATGGTTCCACCGTGGTCCTCTACCAGAGCACAGAGGGTGCCATAGTCATTCAGAGCCTGCATGAATTTGCTTTCGGAGAGGTTTCTCGCCACGGAACCGTCCAGAGGCCGGAGGGATCGGTAAAGATCCGGCGGCAGCGTTTGCCACAGCACCGCTGGAGGGGCGATCCGGGCTGCCCGAAGGAGACCGCAGAGATGATCCTCATGGATGTGGGTGCTGACGGCCAGATCCAGACGGCGGATCCCCCGCTTTTCCAGATATTCCTCAATGCGGATCCGACCGGAGGATCGGTCCGCGAATTCGCTGTCCTCAGCGCTGCCGCCGTCGATCAGGGCGGTAAATACGCCGTCAGGCTTGGAGGGATCCGGGCTTTCCAGAAGAATGGCCTCGCCGTAGCCCACATTTACAAAAGTAACTGTTAACTTCTTCTCTTTCATAAGCATTTACGAAATCGCACGTTTGATGTACACACTGGAAAGCAGCAGGACCAGAACGGTCATCACGATGGCGCCCGCGCTGCCAAATCC
This sequence comes from uncultured Oscillibacter sp., assembly GCA_900544105.1. Taxonomy (GTDB): domain Bacteria; phylum Bacillota; class Clostridia; order Oscillospirales; family Oscillospiraceae; genus Oscillibacter. The sequence continues at coordinate 20,390 of UQUC01000024.1, forward strand.
GAAGTCCAGGGACTTGATACCGTAGTTGTAGAGGTACTGAGTAATGGTGGAGGTGCTGTTGGCGGGACCGCCGCCGGTAAGGACGTTGACCTTCTCAAACAGGCGGAAGGTATCGATGGTACGCAGCAGGGCACACAGAGCCAGGCTATTCTTGATGTTGGGAATGGTTACATACCAGAACTGCTGGAAAGTCCCTGCACCATCGATCCGGGCCGCCTCGTACTGCCCTTCCGGTACGGATTGCAGCGAGGCAAACAGCAGTAAGAATACAAAAGGTGTATTCTGCCACACGTCAATTACCAAGATGGTACCAAAAGCCGTTTTTGTGTCTAAGAACCAGTTATACCAAGGCAGTCCCAAACTTTCTAGGAACTGATTGATGATGCCATAGTTGGAGGAAAGCATCATTCGCCAGCTCAGAGCTACCGTGACCGCAGGCAGCAGATACGGTAGGAGCAGCAAAGTGCGCATGATTTTCTGGCCCCGCTTCAGGCTATTGATGAAAACCGCCACAAGCAGGCCCAAGCCCATTTCCAAAATCACAGCTAAGATGGTAAACTTGATGGTATTCAGCACCGCTTGGCGGAAATAATCGTTTTTGAAAAGCTTGATGTAATTTTTGAAAAGGATAAAAGAGGCTTTATCCGTTCCTTTCAGGTAATTGTAATCGGTAAAGCTGTAGATCAAAGTAAAAATCAGGGGATATGCGGTCATAATGATCAAAATGATCATTGTGGGTGTCAGCATCTCTACGCCAAACCGTTTGGTCTGGGAATCGGCTGACCGTAATCTCGCGGTTGCGTTTTTTCTCATAACAGCGGCCTCACATTTCTGGAGCGTTAGGGAAATTTCTTTATTCTGAAAAAATCATTTGAATGGTGGGGCCGGGCGCTGTGCCCGGCCCCTCCAGTCAGAGTTTAAAGAAGATACTAAAAAGGAGATTAGCCGTTCATCAGTTCGACCAGCTGAGTCTGGGCATCAGCCAAGCCCTTGTCGATGGTCTTGGTGCCCTGAATGATGTTATCCATCTCAGTACCCAGGATATTGGTGAACTGGGTCCACTCAGCGATCACGGGACGATACACACCAGTCTGGAGGGCAGCACAAACAGTCTCGTACTGGGGATAAGTAGCCAGAACATCCTTATTCAAGAGGCAACTGGTACGGCAAGGAACGCCGCCCACCTGAATGGAATCCAACTGGACCTCAGGACTCATAACATACTTAAGCAGTTCCAGAGCCAGATCCTTGTGGGGAGCATTGTTGGGAATACCGATGCACCATACGCCGTACATAGAGGTGTTCTTGGGGGTATCAGAATCGTTGAGCTTGGTGGGGATCACAGTGTAGTTCGCGTTGGTATCAGCAGTGGGGACATACCAGCCGGGCCAAGCCTGACCCAGAGCGGCGGTGCCACCGTCGATGGCAGCAACGATATCATCCTTATCCATGGTGCCACCCAAAGCGTACAGATCCAGATATTCCTGCATAGCGGCCTTGAACTCGGGAGTGTCAACGGTGGGCTGATTGTTCTCATCGATGACCCAGCCGCCATGGACCAGCAGGTGGGGGATAAAATCAGAAACAATGTTATCAGCAGAACCGCCACGAATCAGGAAGCCTGTTTTGCCAGCGTCCTTGGTTTTCTGAGCAATGGTTTTCAGATCTTCAAAGGTAGTGATGTCCTCGGGAGCGTAGCCAGCGTCTGCGATCAGCTGCTTGTTGTACAGCATAACGGTCACGTTGCCAAAGAAAGGCGCCAGATAAATGTTGTTGTCCACTTTACAAATGGTGGTGGTAGCAGGAATAATGTCGTCATCGAAGCTGTAACCCATATCGCTCAGGTTGGCCAGGACGCCATTCTCGGTGAACTCAGCCATCCAGGAGCCGTCCACCATGCACAGGTCATAAGCACCGGTAGAGTTTACAGCGTCAAGGGCGATGCCAGTGTGCAGATCGTCAAAGGACAGCTCCTGAACATCGATCTTCACATTATGTTCAGCCTCAAAATCAGGGAGAGAGGCTTTCAGGGCTTCGGCATAGGTGCCGCCACGCAGGATCAGCGTCATTTTGGTGGGTTCGGCGGAGGTATTGTCAGCGGGAGTATTGCTGTCAGAGGGAGTCTCGGTCTTACCGCCGCCGCAAGCGACCAGAGACAGGGACATAGCCAGTGCCAGAATCAGGGACAACGCTTTTTTCATCTTGTTTTCCTCCTAATCTGAATTGTTGGATTTTATTTTGTTACTCTTTGACAGCACCGCTTGAAAGTCCGGAGATCAAGTAGTTCTGCGCAAAGATCACAAACAGGGTAATGGGAATGACGGAGACCACACCGCCTGCGGCCACCAGGCCAAAGTTGGTGAGATTATCCTCCGTGTTTAACAAGGACAAGGCCAGAGGTACAGTGTTGTTGGCAGGCGTTCGAGTAAAAATAACGGTGTAGGTATACTCGTTCCAGGCATACATGAAGGACAGCATAGCCACCGCCGCGATGCCGGGAGCCACCAGCGGCAGCACGATCTTACGAAACAGTTGCCACTCGGTCGCGCCATCCACTTTGGCACTTTCCTCAATCTCCTCCGGAAGATCCTGGAAAAAGCCAATGAGGAACCAGATAATCAGAGGCACGTTGATCAGCACACAGGCCAGCAGCACCGGCAGCTTGGTATTCAGAATACCCACCTTGCTGAACATGGTGTACAGCGGGATGGTGAATGCCACCGGCGGCAACACACGCACCAGCAAAATCCAGTAGGTCATAGGCTTTTTCAAGCCAAAACGGAACCGACGTCTGGCCAACACATAGGCCGCGCAGATGCCAACGATCAGTGACAGGATCAAAGAGCCAACGGTGGTTTGCAAGCTGTTGACGATTGCAGTGTTAAATCCCCGTTCCTTAAACAACTGCACAAAATGGCTGCCGGTCAATGCGTGGGGGATAATGGAGATGTGCCCCGTCATTTCGCTGGTGGGCCGGATCGCCATTGCCACCAGCCAGTAGATAGGGAACAATGCCACAAACAGCAAAAGAATGCAGCCAATGGCTTTTCCAACCGTTCCAATTCTCTTTTTCCGTTTCACAAGAACGCCTCCTTATTGAGTGAAAAACGTTTTCCACAGAAGAGTATACATTTTATATGGTGCTGAAACAATCAAACCCAGGTGAAGCCTGAGTAAAATTTTTGTCAGTTCGCGGCGCGGGAGGACGCCCGGATCTTGAGATTCACCGGCACCACCGTCAGCCGGGGAACATCCTGCGCACCGTCCAGCAATGCGGCCATGTGCTCCATACACAGCTCGCCCATCCGGCGGCAATCCACGTGGATGGAGCTGAGCTCCGGCTCCATCATGGGGCAGACGGAGGAATCGTCGAAGCCCACCACCGCCAGATCCTCCGGCAGGCGGAGCCCCAGACGCCGGGCGGCTTTCATAACGCCGGCGGCCAGCACATCGTTAAAGGCGAATACTGCGGAGGGCCGATCCGGACGGCTCAGCAGGCGGAGGGCCGTCTCTGTGGCGCTCTGGATATCCCGGTCGCACATCAGCGCGCCGGATTCATCCACCGAAAGGCCGTTTTCCCGCATAACGGAGAGAAACGCATTGTAACGGGCACTGGTGACGTAAGGGGAGAAGCGCCCCATCAGCATGGCGATCCGCTGATGTCCGGCGGAGATCAGATGACTGACTACCTGACGCACGCCACCAGTTTCATCCGCCACGATGCATGGCAGATCGAAGCCCGCCGCCCGGTTGTTTACCAGGACCACGGGGATGTGCTGCCGCTGAAATTCGGAAATCAGATCAGCCTGGGCGTTGCCCGCCAGAATGACGCCTTCGATCTGCTTGCTCTGAGCAGTGCGGGTCCATTCTTCCGCCGTGGAGATCAAAAGCTGATAGTTGGTGCCGTTGACGCGACGCATGACGCCCTCGCAAATGCTGGCGTAGAACTCATCCAGAATGGTAGCGCCCTCTTTACAGATCAGGAAAGCGATCTTGTCGGTCTGCTGCCGGGCCATGGCCCGGGCAATGGCGCTGGGTTGGTAGTGCAGCGCCTCCGCTGCGGCGTAGACCCGGCGGCGGGTGGATTCCCGCACCCGGTCCGGTGTCGTAAAGGTTCGGGAGACCGTGGCTGTGGAGACGCCGGACAGACGGGATACATCATAAATCGTTGGGGTATCCATAGAGCCGGTTCTCCTTTCCAATGTAAGAAAGCGCTTACATTCATGCACAATAAAAATAAAGCAGTAAGTGCCTTGATTTGTGAATATGATAACATGGCAAAATTTGGATTGCAATAGAAAATCGCCATTTTCTACATATATCCAAAACGCCGCCATTTAGTATTGTGCAACATTTACAATTTTGAATGTTTTTCTCTGAAAATAGCCCTCCTTACGCCATCGGTTTTGTCTGACAATTTGCGAAGTCATTAATGTAAGCGTTTGCATTTCAAAAAATGCAGCAGCCTTGCCTGGTAATCGCTCTCTTTCAAGGGGCAACGCAGCAGGCGGCCATGGATAGGTCCATGGCCGCCTGCGTCTGTCGATCTCTTCAGTTTTCCATATGCCGCCCCAAAAAGGCAGCGACGGTTTGGGCCAACTTGTATTCCGCGTCCCCGGCGGCAGTGGGAGCATCGCTGATGAACAGCACCGATCCCAGCAGATCTCCCTCCGAGAGGATCGGCGCGGCCACTGTGGTCATCAGGCGATCACTGCTGTCGGATACGGGGATCTGGGGCCCCTGGCCGTCATATTGGTAGATGCGGCGATTTTCCATAACCTGCTCCAGTTGGGCGGTAATGCCCTTGCCCAGCAGTTCCCTCTTGGCGCCGCCAGCCACGGCGATGATGTTGTCGCGGTCCGTCACAGCGCAGATGGCCCCGGTGGAGCGGCTCATGGTCTCGCAAAGTTGGGCAGCGAAATCATCCAGTCCGCCCATGAGGGAATATTTTTTGAAAATGACCTCACCATCCCGGCTGGTATAGATCTCCAGCGGGTCGCCCTCCCGGATCCGCATAGTCCGGCGGATCTCCTTAGGAATGACCACCCGGCCCAGGTCATCGATGCGCCGCACGATTCCTGTTGCTTTCATATTTCAAATCTCCTTATCCTCGTGAAACTACGCTTAGTCTTTGGACTTTCTGGCAATTTATCCAAGAGGTACACTGGAAGATTTTTGATATCGCCAATTCCGAAGAGACGTTGGTTCGCTTTGAGGGCAAAGATTACACCCACGACTTCACTGTGACGGACGGTGACAAGGCGGCGATCCGGGAAGTCATGACCGCCTATGAAGCACTGAAGCAATTCGCTTTTTGACCGCTTAGCAAGTAACAGGCGCAAACAGCCGCAAGCCATCAGAACATGGCTTGCGGCTGTTTTTTCATTGTCTTGACAAAGGCAACCCCCGGCTATGCCGGGGGAGAAAAAGAGCTTATAGC
>UQUC01000025.1 GCA_900544105.1 uncultured Oscillibacter sp.
CCAGCTCTTCCACGCACATGGCATAGGACAGGACGTCGCCGCCGGCGCCGCCGTATTCCTTGGGGAAGTAAATGCCCATCATGCCCAGCTTCGCCATCTTCTCGACGGTCTCCATGGGGAAGCGCTCTTCCTCATCGATCTCCTCAGCCAGAGGCTTGACCTCGTTCTCGGCGAATTCCCGGTACATCTTGCGGAGCATCTGCTGCTCGTTTGTCAGATGAAAATCCATGATTCGATCCTCCTACAATTTCTTGTTCGGTTATTACAATCTCCCGTCAGCATTTGAAGAATTTCATGACCTCCGGGACAAGCAATACGAGATAGTTTCGGTAAAAAAGCGATTACTTTGTTACATTTTTAACACCGAAAGCTCAAAGAAATCGCAACAGCGGCAACGCCCCTGTTGCAACCCAGTGCCCACTTTTCACCTTTACTATGTGAAAATTATAACGCAGCCGTGATAGAAAGGCAAGGAAAAGCGCTTCGTGAAAATTGCCAAACTTTTAACGCTAAAACTGTCTCAAATGTCGGAATGTCCAGTATCCTTGTAAAATTTACGATTTATTGTTTGAAAATGTAAAAAACCGGGCCGCTTTTCAGCGGCCCGGTCATGGGATGATTTACTTGCTGTAATCGTAGAAGCCCTTGCCGGACTTGCGGCCCAGCAGACCGCCGCGGACCATCTTCTTCAGCAGCAGAGCGGGACGATACTTGCCGTCGCCAGTCTCGTTGAAGAGGGTCTCCATGATAGCCAGGCACACGTCCAGGCCGATGAAGTCGCCCAGAGCGAGGGGGCCCATGGGATGGTTAGCACCCAGCTGCATAGCCTTGTCGATATCCTCCACAGAGGCAACGCCGGTCTCAACCAGGCCGATGGCCTCGTTGATCATGGGGATCAGGATCTTGTTGACCACAAAGCCGGGAGCCTCAGCAACCTCAACGGGATCCTTGCCGATCTCCTGAGACAGCTTGTAGATAACGTCAAAGGTCTCCTGAGTGGTGTTAGCACCGCGGATGATCTCCACCAGCTTCATGCTGGGAACGGGGTTGAAGAAGTGCATACCGATGACGGGGTGCTTGAGGCCGTTGCCCATCTCGGTGATAGACAGAGAGGAGGTGTTGGAAGCAAAGATAGCCTCGGGCTTGCACAGCTCGTCCAGCTCGCAGAGCAGCTCCTTTTTGGTAGCCATGTCTTCCTTGACGCACTCGATGATCAGATCGGCGTCAGCGCAGGCGGACTTCTCCTCCACCAGGATGTTGGCCAGCAGAGCGTCCACAGCCTCCTGGGTCATCTTGCCCTTGGCCACGCGCTTGGCCAGAGAAGCAGCCAGCTTATCCTTGTGCTTCTGAGCGGAAGCCACAGAGCTTGCATACATCAGGGCAGTGTGGCCCTTAGCCGCGAAAACCTGAGCAATGCCGCTGCCCATGGTGCCGGCGCCGAAAATCGCTACTTTCATGTAATTGTCCTCCTGTAATTTATGTGATTATGGGGGGCCGCTGACCGGAAAGCATTCCGTCAAGGCCAGTTTCACCTGCTTAGTATTATACGGTCTCCCCCACTATTAAGCAAGGACATTTTCCCCTTCCGGCGGATTTTCTGCACTTCCCACAAAGGGATCGTTAAATTTTTTACATATCCGTTAAATAATTAACGTTAATTCATTAACATTTTCAACCTTCCATTTACAGCGCTGCTTTTTTATGTTAAAATGAGTTGATTTTTGACCTGCGGAGGTTTTTGATAATGAGAATGCGGAAAAAGAAGAACCTGGTCCCCAGAATGGAGCGCTGCGCCGCGCAGCTGATCCGGGACCCCTACGACCACCAGGGCCACTGGCGGGATCTGATGCCGCAGGCCCGGGAGCTTCGGGTGGAGCTGGGCTGTGGCAAGGGCCGCTTCACCCATGGCACCGCTGCTGCGGAGCCTGATGTGCTGTTTATCGCCATCGAAGTAGTGCCAGACGCCATGGTGGTAGCCATGGAGCGATGCGTGAACGACGGCCTCACCAATGTATTTTTCATTGACGCTGATGCCGACCAGCTCCCTCAATTCTTCGCCCCCGGTGAGGTGGATCAAATCTATATTAACTTCTGTGACCCCTGGCCCAGCAAACGTCACGCCAAGCGCCGCCTGACCCATGGCAACTTCCTGAAGCTGTACCGTCAAGTTCTGAAAATGGGTGGTCAGATCCATTTCAAGACGGACAATCAGCCCCTGTTTGAGTTCTCCGTGGAGGAACTGCCCCAGTTTGGCTTCGAGCTGTCTGAGGTCACTCGGAATCTCCACGAAAACGGTCCTGTGGGTGTTATGACGGACTATGAGGCCAAGTTCCATGAGCTGGGCCAGCCCATCAACCGCTGCGTGGGCACCATGGTAGACTGGGAAGAACCGGAAGTTCCGGAAGAAACAAAACCCGCCGAGGAAGCTGCTGAGGAATAAGATCGGAAGGACGCGCCGATGGGCGCGTCCTTTTTTATTTCCGGAAAGGACAGCTCCTTCCCTTTTCCGATTCCAACTTTCAATGAAGAAACCTCTTCGGTTTCCCGAAGAGGTTTTTTGTTTGAAGAACTGTGTAATTAAGCCTTCTTGGCGATCTCGATCAGCTGAGTGAATGCAGCGGGGTTGGAGATAGCCATCTCAGAGAGCATCTTGCGGTTGATCTCGATGCCGGCGACCTTCAGGCCGTGCATGAAGGTGGAATAGTTCATGCCGTTCATCTTGCAGGCAGCGGAGATACGGGTGATCCACAGGCTGCGGAAGTCACGCTTCTTCAGCTTGCGGCCGGTGTAAGCGTAGGTCAGGGACTTCATGACGGCCTGGTTAGCCATCTTGAAGTGCTTGGACTTGGAACCCCAATAGCCCTTGGCCAGCTTCAGAACTTTATTTCTTCTCTTGCGCGTCATCATCGCGCCCTTGACTCTTGCCATTTGTAGTAGCCTCCTATTTCAAACGTCTCGTTACTTATTTGTAGGGGATCATCTTGCGGACAGCGTCCATGTTGGTGACGTCCGCATAACCGCCTGCGCGCAGACGACGAGTGCGCTTGGTGTCCTTCTTGGTGAGGATGTGGCTCTTGAAAGCCTTGGCGCGCTTGACCTTGCCGGTCTTGGTGAGATTGAAGCGCTTCTTGGCACCGCTGTGAGTCTTCAGTTTCGGCATTGTAGTTGCTCCTTCCGTGTATTGAAATCTCTTGAAATTTACTTGCTCGTCTTGGGAGAGAGGAAGATGGACATCATACGGCCCTCCAGCTTGGCGCTCTTGTCCATGTTGGCCACCTCGGCGCACTGCTCAGCAAACTGGTTCAGCAGATCCCGGCCGATGTCCGTATGTGCCATTTCGCGGCCGCGGAAGCGGACGGAAACCTTCACCCGGTTGCCATCGGCAATGAACTTCTGGGCGTTCTTGAGCTTCGTGTTGAAGTCTCCCACGTCGATGCCCGGTGACATCCGGATCTCCTTGATCTCTACCACATGCTGATTCTTGCGGGCTTCCTTCTCCTTCTTACTCTGCTCAAAGCGGAACTTTCCGTAGTTCATGAGCTTGCAGACAGGGGGGACGGCCTGGGGCGAGATCTTGACAAGATCCAAGCCCTGCTCATCCGCGATCTTCAAGGCCTCCTGGGAACTCATGATGCCCAGCTGCTGGCCTTCGGCGCCGATGAGTCGGATCTCCTTGTCGAGAATGTCCTCATTCAGTTCATGCATTTGCTTAGCTATGGTCGAAGCACCTCCTTCTAAAAATCACAAAACGCGGATACCATTTTGGCATCCGCGCAACAACAAACTGCCATCCGGCAGTCTGGTAACAACGCTGTTGACCTCTTTGCGTCATGCTGGAGGTGAGGCGGATGCGATCAGCCTTCTTTGTTTTGCCTTGATAGTATATCAAACCATTTCCGATCTGTCAACAGGAAAATCAAGATTTTTTTCTTTCTTTTTTGTGAATAGTTTTCCCCGCGGCGGCAACACTATCTTCTGTACGCAGACCGTCCCCCCGCGGGGACAGGAAAGGAGGCACGTTCCATGCAGGAGAAAAACCGGGAGAGCAACCAGAAAAACGCTCAGAAGGAGCCCAACGAGCAGAAGAACCAGAAAAACGACCGCAAGTAAGCCGGCGGCCATCCCATACGCAAGCGGCCCGGAGTTTCCGGGCCGCTTTTCATTTGATTTTCTCTGCGTTCATTAAACCGGTTTGCGTCAAGGGATGATCCAGCGAGATCCCGTCACGCGGAGGCCGCATTCTTCGGTCGGCTCAGATGCCAGATCATGCCGATGGCAAAGCCGATGACCGCCGGGAGCAGCCAGCCCAGATTCTTGTCGAACAGCGGGAGATTGGCTGCGGCGAACTGAATGGGCGCGTCCAGATGGAGGGCCGTCTGCGCGGAACCCGGCAGGGTCTTCATAAAGTCGAACAAAGCGGCGATCCATGTGGGGATCATCACGGCGATGTACACAACGCGGTCATGCCCGAAAAATCTGCCGATAAACGCCAAGGTGATCAAGGCAATGGCCGGTGGATAGATCAGCATGAGCACCGGGATGGAATAGTTGATAATGGCACTGAGACCCACGTTGGAGACAGCGAAGGAGAAAGCCGTGAACAGAATGGCCCAACCCCGGTAGGAAAACTTTCCGCCGGTCATCTTGTCGAAGGTCTCTGCGCAGGCGGTGACCAGGCCGATGGAGGTTTTCAGGCAGGCGAAGGTAATGGTGATCGCCAGAATGAGCTGCCCCACGCCGCCCAAGTAATGCCCGGCAATCTGCGTCAGGGCCACGCCGCCGTTTTCAGACAGTTCAAACAGGCCTCTGGACTGAGCGCCCACCAGAATGGACACCACATAGATCAGCGCCATCAGCAGGCCCGTGAGGAGGCCGGAAGAGAGGACGTCCTCCGCGATGGCATCATCGCTGGTCACACCCATGCGGCGGATCACGTCAATCACCACGATGCCGAAGGCCAGACCAGCGATGGCGTCCATGGTACCGTAGCCCTCGATCAGAGAGGGGAAAAACGCGTCACTCTGATAGGCCTCCACCGGTTCCACGGTGGAAGCGGCGGCACCGGGGGCCAGCAGCGCCGCGATCATCAGCACGGCGAAGAAGATCAGGAAAATAGGATTGATGATCTTGCCGATCCAGACGGTGATCTTGCCAGGGCGCAGGGAGAAAAACAGCACGAAGGCGAAAAACACGGCAGAGAAGATCAGCAGATACAGCCATTCTGCCCCGCTGCCCTCCAGCATGGGCGCAACGCCGGTAGTAAAGGACACCGTGGCGCATCTGGGAATGGCGAACAGCGGCCCGATGGTCAGATACAGCAGGCAGGTAAAGAAGATACCATACCCCTTGCCCACCTTGCCGGCGAGGGTCTGTAATCCGTCTGAACGGGTGATGCCGATGGCGGCCACACCGAAAACAGGGATCCCCACCGCCGTAATGATAAATCCGATCATGGCGGGAATGGCGTTCCGGCCCGCCATCTGCCCCAGATGGACCGGGAAGATCAGATTGCCCGCGCCGAAAAACATACCGAACAGCGTCCCGGCCACCAAAAGCTTCTGCCGGACCGTCAGCTTCTTCGTTGTCATGGAACATCATCTCCTTTATGGGTCTTATCATATAGGAATCCCTTGCAAAAGAGAAACGCAGGGTTATAATAGTTATATGACAAATCGTAATACATAGTTGAAGGAGGGCGCTATGGACAGCAAAAAGCTGGAGATCCTGATGACGGCAGTGAACCTGGGCAGCTTCTCCAAAGCCTCCGAGGTGGTGGGCTACACCCAGTCCGGCCTGACCCACCTCATCAACGGCCTGGAACGGGAGATCGGCATGACCCTCATCCGCCGGGACCACAGTGGCATTTCCCTGACAGAGAACGGTGAGGCTCTCCTGCCCGCCATCCGGGATTATCTCAGCGCCACGGCGAAGCTGGAAAACCAGATCGCCGCCATCACGCAGAAAAAGGCGGAGACCATCCGCGTGGCGGCCTACGCCAGCCTTGCCATGCACTGGATGCCGGAGATCCTGTACCGGTTCCGCCGGGTGTGCCCGGACACCGACGTAGATCTGCGGATGGTGGACCATGAATTAGAGCCCTTTGAGCTGCTGGAGGAAGGCCGCACCGACGTGATCTTCGCCGCAAAGCAAAGCCATGTCAACTGCGACTGGACACCGCTGTACAACGATATTATGTACGCCATTCTCCCGGAGGATTACCCCACCGGGGGACGGGACTCCTTCCCCATCGAAGAATTTGACGGAAAGGAATTTCTGATGCCCTACGGTCGGTTCGACATCGACGTGAATGCCGCCCTCAGTCCCAAGGGCGTCCGCCCCCAGATCCGCCCCTGTCATGTTGACGATGAAACGGTGATCCGCATGGTCAGCAAGGGACTGGGCATCTCTATGATGACAGAGATCATGATGCGCGGCAGGACGCAGGGCGTCCAGACGCTGCCGGTCACGCCGCGGGCAGGCCGGGAATTGGGCATAGGGATGCCTCTGCGGAAAAATATGCCGGAGGAGGTCCTCCGTCTGCGGGACTGCGTGCTGGATTTCATCCACGAACTGTGACCAACCGGCGCTCCCCTGTTGTGATTCCATTCAAAATCAGCTATACTGAAATTCAAAATTCTAAAAAAGGCGGTAGAGCCATGAATCTCTGTGACGAACTGACGATCCGGATGCTGCTGGAACGCCACGGCTTTCATTTTTCCAAATCCATGGGGCAAAACTTCCTCATCGACCCCCAGATCCCCGCTGACATCGCGGCAGCGTCTCAGGCAGACGAGACCTGCGGCGTGCTGGAGATCGGCCCGGGCATTGGCCCTTTGACGTCCGAACTGGCCCAACGGGCCGGCAAGGTGGTCTCCATTGAACTGGACCGGGCGCTGCTGCCCATTCTGGCAGAGACCATGGCCCCTTATTCTAATGTGGAGATCGTCCCCGGAGATGTGACCAGGCTGGATCTCAAGGCCCTGATCAGTGAAAAATTCGCCGGTCTGCGGCCCATCGTCTGCGCCAATCTGCCCTATAACATCACCACACCTGTGCTGACCGCGCTGACGGATATCCCTGCCATCGAGTCCGTCACCGTCCTGATCCAGAAGGAGGCCGCCCAGCGGCTCACTTCCGCCAAGGGCAGCGCCGACGGCGCGTTCCCCCTGCGGCTGCAATACGAAATGGAAACGGAATGTCTCTTTGACGTGCCCCCGGAGAAATTTCTGCCCGCCCCCAAGGTGACTTCCACCGTTCTGCGGTGCGTCCGCCGAAAGGAGCCGCCGGTGGCCGTCCGGGATGAGGCGTTTTTCTTCCGGGTCATTAAGGGAGCCTTCCTGCTGCGGCGGAAAACCCTGTCCAATTCCCTGTCCGCTGCCCTGCCGGGGTGGGACAAGGCCGCCATTGCCGACGCCATCGCCGCCTGCGGCCTGCCCGCGTCAGTCCGGGGCGAGGCGTTGACGTTAACGGAGTTCGCTGCCCTGGCAGATGCGCTGGCAGAGCGGAAATAACCGCCGTCCTACTGCAAAAAGTCACAAAAGGAACCGTCCTCTTTTTCGGAACTTGTTATCTTCATAACTTGCTTTTTCCCCTTCGTTCCAGTATCATACAGATATCAACCATGATTACAAGGAGGTATCCCGATATGTCCACAAAGGCCTATTATCCCAGAGCCGAGATCGGTCCCGGCCAGGTGGGTTTTTCCAAGACCCGTTCCATCATCGAAGCTCCGTTCTATGGCAACAATGTCATCAAGGTCAACACCTTGAAGGAAGCCTATGAGCTGGCCAAAAATTCTCCCGGCACCGTGGTCACCGATATGCCCGTCTACCGGGGCGAGGAATTCGGTCTGGAGCCGGACGCCAAGGTCCTGCTGTTCAACGACGGTTCCATCACCGGCCGCTACGCCCCCGCCCGCCGCATCACCGGCAAGCCCGGCGTGGACACCGCCGCCCTGGATAAGATCGTCATGGACGCCGTGTACGACACCCGCTGGAAGACCATGTATCACGCCGAGGTGTTCATCGGTCTGGACCCTGAGTTCATGGTGAAGGCCCATCTGCTGATCCCCGAGGGTGAGGAAAACCTCCTCTACAACTGGATGCTGAACTTCCAGTATATGTCCACGGAATATGTGAAGATGTACAAGAACTCCAAGCCCGTAGGCGACAGCAAGGAGCCTGACATCTACCTCTTCTCCGATCCCCAGTGGACCGGCGCACCCGGTCAGGAAAAGGTCTGCGACCCCAAGTGCCTGTGCTACTTCAACACGGAGACCAACTGCGCCGCCATTCTGGGTATGCGCTACTTCGGTGAGCACAAGAAGGGTACCCTGACCCTGGCCTGGGCCATCGCCAACCGCAATGGCTACGCCAGCTGCCACGGCGGTCAGAAGGAATACACGCTGGCGGACGGCCACAAGTTCGTCTCTGCCGTGTTCGGTCTGTCCGGCTCCGGCAAGTCCACCCTGACCCACGCCAAGCACGGTGGCAAGTATCCCTCCATCAAGGTGCTCCACGACGACGCCTTCATCATCAACTCCGATACCTGCGCCTCCATTGCTCTGGAGCCTACCTATTTCGACAAGACCGCCGACTATCCCGTGGATTCCCCGGACAACAAGTACCTGCTGACAGCGCAGAACTGCTCCGCCACGTTGGACGAGGATGGCAAGGTGGTGCTGGTCACTGAGGATATCCGCAACGGCAACGGCCGGGCCATCAAGTCCAAGCTCTGGTCTCCCAACCGGGTGGATAAGATCGAATCCCCCGTCAACGCTATTTTCTGGATCATGAAGGATCCCACCATCCCTCCCATCGTGAAGCTGAAGGGCGCGTCTCTGGCCTCTGTCATGGGCGCTACGTTGGCCACCAAGCGTTCCTCTGCTGAACGGCTGAAGGAGGGCGTGGACCCCAACGCTCTGGTGGTGGAGCCTTACGCCAACCCCTTCCGCACCTACCCGCTGGTGAATGACTACGAGAAGTTCAAGAAGCTGGTGGCCGAGAAGAATGTGGCGTGCTACATCATCAACACCGGTGACTTCATGGGCAAAAAGGTCCAGAAGGAGGATACGCTGGGTATTCTGGAATCCGTGGTCGAGGGCCGCGCGGAATTCAAGCCCTGGGGTCCCTTCTCCGACATTGAGATCATGGAGTGGGACGGCTTCGTGCCTGACCTCGCCGACAAGGGCTATGTCGCCCAGATGCAGGCCCGTATGCAGGACCGCCTGAACTACGTGGAGGGTCTGAAGGATGCCGAGGGCGGCTTCAACGCCCTGCCGGATGACGCCGCCGACGCCATCCGCAAGGTGGTGGAGCAGGCCAACAGCCTGTAAGCAGCATTTCCGCAAGTAAATACGAATAAGCATAGGGAGCGTGTTCCAGTTTTGGAATACGCTCCCTTTCATTGTTTTCCCGGGAAGCATCCGTCAAAGCGCGCCCTTTCCCGGCAAGCCGCCAAAAGCTCACAAAAACCGGCCTGCCCGTAATTTTGCGGGCAGGCCGGTTTCTCAGTTCATGCTGTTAACGCTCAATCCTCCAGAAGATAGACAGTGCCCGTCCGGCGGCCGAACTGGATGCACTCCTGATAGCTCTCCATATACAGATCGATCTTGGGACCCTTCATGCCGGTGTCCTCGGCACGGGTCAGGCCGTATTCCATACCCTTGGCCACAACGTACAGATCGGAGCCCAGAGGGAATACCCGCTTATCCACGGCGGCCACGCCCTTATGGACGGTGGTGCCGGTGGCGGTACGGGTCCCTACGCCGTCATACCCGGCGGTATAGGCGGTGGCGGTGACGGTGACAGCCTTGCTGAACTTCATGGTACCGCCGGAGGCAAAGGTCAGGTAACCGGAGCCGTCGCTCTGGGTGGTGACGTTCACCAGCTTGTCATCCGGTTCCACATAGGAAACCGCCGTTCCCCGTTCCACCACTTCCGTTACGCTGGTGGTGGAAATTTCCTCTACATACTGGCTGGTGACCAGCTCGCCGCTGACCCAGGTCTGCTCATAGATGGCGGTGTGCTGGCCGTCCATACCCTTCCGGGCCACCCGTTCCTCGCCCTTGGGCAGGTCCGGCGTGTCCCGGTAAACCGTTTCGTGCTCCGCCTTTTCCGTCACCCGCTCGAAAACCGTCAGGTGATCGGAGATCGTCAGCATCACGCTGTTTTCCATCAGCTCGATGCCCACCATCTCCCGGGACCCAGGGATAATATCCATACGGGAGAGGAACTGCTTCACCGTTTCCTTCCGGGCGGTGGCGGTGATGGTCTCGCCGCCCCGACGGACGGTCACCAAGGTCCCTTCCGTCAATACAGCGTCCTCACCGCTCTTGCCGGTATCCAGATTCAAAAGCAGAGATTCAATACCGGAATGGCTGTCATCCAGCGCTGCGGACTGCTCTCCGTCGCTGAACAGATACAGGGCTTTTGCCCAGCCCGTGGCGCCCGCCATGGTGACGGACAACAGCAGCAACAGAGTCAGACAGCGGCACAGCCATACCGTTTTGGGGGTGTGTAAATGTCGCAAATGTAAGACCTCCTGACAGCGCCAAATAGCGCCGTTACTGTTTTGTTACTTTTGTAATTTATCCAAAACTGGGTCTAAGTATACCTCCATCTCCCACTTTTGTCAAGTTTTTGCCCATTCCGCGATTTTATGTCCACCACAATCCCGCAAAAACGGGATTTTCATTTTTTCGTTTTTTCCAACTTCGATCCGTAAAAGTTACAAATTGTAACCGATTTTCTGTTAAAAAAGTACCGGCATCCGAAACCGGACACCGGCGCTTTTTCAGGTGTACGCTGTCTCTCAGCCCTGGACCTCCGGGGTGAAGCCCAGATCCTCCAGCTCGCTGACGGCGGTCTTGACGCAGTTCTCGCAGCCGTCGATGGTGACGTTCTTCGCCGCCAGATCCACCTGGAAGGTCAGCTCCGCAGCGGTGAGGGCATTGGTGATGCGCTTCACACAGTTTTCACACATCATGTCGGGTACTTTGATCGTTGTCATTTCAAATTCCTCCTTAAAATATTGTTATTTCATCATTTTCTGAATGGTGGCCACCAAATCGTCCACCACGTCCAGATCGCCCTTTTGAATGTCCGTCACCACACAGGTACGGATGTGCCGGGCCAGCAGTTCCCGGTTGAAGGCGTTCAGCGCCGACTGGATGGCAGAGACCTGGGTCAGGATATCCGTGCAGTAGGCAGAATTTTCCACCATTCCCCGGACGCCCCGCACCTGCCCCTCAATGCGGCTGAGCCGCTGCAACAGGGCTTCCTCCTCCGTCCGCTCCCGGACCTTCCGCCGCCGGGAACAGCAGCAGTTTTTTGTTTCCTCTGCCATTGCTTCCTCCTTTTTACAGCTTCACAGTGCCCAAACGCAGGGCGTTGCCCACCACGCACACGGAGCTCAGGGACATAGCGGCTCCCGCGAACATAGGGGAGAGCAGCGGCCCGCCCAGAGCGTACAGTAGTCCGGCGGCGATGGGGATACCGATGGTATTGTAGCAGAATGCCCAGAACAGATTTTGCTTGATGTCCCGCAGGGTCAGGGCCGACAGCCGCAGAGCCCGGGGCACATCCTCCAGATCCGAGCGCATCAGCACGATGTCGGCAGCTTCGATAGCAATGTCGCTGCCGCTGCCGATGGCGCAGCCCACGGTGGCGGCGGTAAGGGCCGGGGCGTCGTTGATGCCGTCCCCCACCATCATCACCTTGCGGCCTGCCGCCTCCAGCTTTTGCACGTGGACCGCTTTTTCCTCCGGCAACACCTCCGGGATCACCTCGTCCACGCCCACAAGGGCGCCGATGTGCTCTGCGGCGGCGCGGCTGTCTCCCGTGAGCAGCACCACCCGAAGTCCCTGCTTGTGCAAAGCGGCAATGGCAGCAGCGCTGGTCTCCTTCACCGGGTCCGCCACGGAGATCAGCCCCAGAAGCGTCCCGTCGGCGGTGAAGAACATGGGCGTTTCCCCCTGTCCCGCCAAGGCGTCAGCCTTTTCGGAAAGGGCGGAGATGTCCACGCCGCTTTCCTCCATCAACCGGCGGTTGCCCGCCAGCACCGTCCGGCCGGAGAGGGTTGCCCGAAGGCCCCGTCCGGGGAGCAGTTCAAAATTCTCCGGCTGCTTGCCGGTAGATAGTTTTTTCTCCTGCGCCGCCTGCACGATGGCCGCCGCCAAAGGGTGCTGGGACACGGATTCCACCGCCGCCGCGATGGTCAGCAGCCCCTCCGCCGTGCCGCCTGCGGGACAGACCTCCGTAACGGCAGGCTCGCCCTTTGTCACGGTGCCGGTCTTGTCCAGCACCACGGTATCTACGGAGTGGGTCACCTCTAAAATTTCACCGGAGCGGATCAGGATGCCGTGCTTCGCCCCCAGACCGGTGCCCACCATGATCGCCGTGGGTGTAGCCAGTCCCAGTGCGCAGGGGCAGGCGATCACCAGCACGGAGGTGAACACCCGCAGGACAAAGGTGAAGTCCTTCCCCGCCACGGCCCAGACCGCCGCCGCCAGCACAGCGATGGCGATGACCGTGGGGACGAAAATCCCCGCCACCTTGTCCGCCGTCCGGGAGATGGGGGCTTTTTTGCCCTGAGCGTCCTCCACAAAGCGGATGATCCGGGAGAGGGTGGTGTCTTCCCCCACCCGTGTGACCTTCACATACAGCACACCGTTCTCATTGACGCTGCCGCCGATGACCTCGCTGCCCTCCGCCTTTTCCACCGGCAGGCTTTCGCCGGTGAGCATTGCCTCGTTGACGCTGCTCTCGCCCTTGGTCACCACACCATCCAGCGGGATCCGGGCGCCGGGCTTTACCAGCAGCACGTCCCCAGCCTTGACGGAGGAGGTGGGCACTTCCTTACCGCTGTCCGCCATGATAGCGGTGTCCGGTGCCAGCCGCATAAGAGCTGTGATGGCACTCTTGGTCTTTTTCATGTTCCGGCTCTCCATGAACTTCCCCAGCGACACCAGCGTCAGCACTACGGCGGAGGATTCGTAGTAGAGATTATGCACATGGCCGCGAACATCATCGGTGATCAAAAACATCATCACCACACTATATGCAAAAGAGCAGGCAGAGCCGATGGCCACCAGTGAATCCATGTTGGGATTTCCATGGAACAGCGCTTGAAAGCCGTTGATAAAGAAGTTCCGTCCGCAGTACAGCACAGGGATCGCCAGCATGAGCTGTAAAACGGCGAAGTTCATAGGGTGGGTGTGCATGGAAAACAGATCCGGCAGCGGCAGGGCGGGCAGGCCGAAGGGCAGCATCTGCCCCATGGACACATACAGTAGGGCACAGGAAAAGATGGCAGAAACGATCAGTTCCCGCTTTTTTCGCCGCAGCTCCGCCTCCTCCGGGTCCTCGCCGGTCTGGACCGGAGCCGCTTCCTGCTTTTCCTGATGGAGCTTGGCCCCGAAGCCCGCCTTTTCCACCTTGGCGATGATCTGCTCCGGCGTCACCTGCGTTTCATCGTAAACGATGGTCATACGCTCCGCCACCAGATTGACGTCGCTGCGTTCCACCCCCGGCAGACGCCGGGTCACTTTTTCCACGGACGCGCTGCATGCGGCGCAGTGCATCCCGGAAATGTCATATACTTCTTCCCGCATGGAAATCCCTCCTTCGGGTCATACACGGTTTCCTGTCAGGTTTCCCTGAAACCGACATTCCTATTTCGTTTGCATCATATACCCCCACCGGGTATTTGTCAAGTAAAAAAACAACGCGGACAGGCAAACCCGTCCACGCCGTTTTCTGTTCCGTTTCCCCGCCTTGCTCCAAGCGCAGGTCACCCTTTGATGATCGTCATAACTGCCGGCAGCAGCATCAGGATCGCCAACGCGCCGGTGCCCCACACGATGTTGTAGCTGACGGAATCCTTATCCTTTTCCCGGCAGTCCAGTGCGGAGAGAAAGGCATATCCCGCCTCCAAGCCGAAGGCAAGCGCCGCAAACAGCGCAAGCCCACGCCATTCCAGTGCGGACAGGGCAATATAGATGGCAAAGCCGATGCCGCCGATGATGGCGCCGGTGTTCAGCTCCTTACCGGGTTTCAGCCAGATGTCTTTTTTCATATCTTCGTTCCTTCTTTTTCTTTAGTATCCGTTGACGATCACGTTCAGCACCTTACCGGCCACCGTTCCGGCCACGGCGTTTCCGCCGCCGCCGTTTTCCACCAGCACCACAAAGGCGTAAGGTGCGTCCTCGTTCCGCAAAAAGCCCGCAAACCAGGCATGAGGTGTCTGTCCCGTCCCCACCTCTGCCGTGCCGGATTTGGCGCACAGCTCCATGTTGGGAAAGCGCTTGGTGCCGTAGGTCTCCGTCACGTTATTGGCCATAAAGTCCGCTACGGTGGCCGCCGTTCTGCTGCCGATCAGTTGTCCGGTGTGCTGAGTGATGTGGGGCAAAGACGGGATCCCCAGTGAGGACACCGTTTTCCGGATCAGATACGGTTCCGCCGCCTTGCCACCGTTGGCAATGGCCCCCATCCACAACAGGAAGGCACAGGGGTTCACCTGATCGTGGTATTGGCCCACACCGGCCCAGCCCAGCTGCCCGTCGGTGATGCCGTCCCAGTTGAACGTGCCCTTGGCGGTGGGCAGGCCGTCCACAGAATATGTGCTGGTAAGCCCCGCCTTCTCCGTATACCGCCGCAGGGTATCTGCCCCCAGCTCCTCCGCGATCTGAGCAAAGGCCGCGTTGCAGGAGTGGGCGAAGGCCTCCTTCAGTGTCTGCTCTCCGTGGACGCCGGAGCAGGTGATGGTCTCGTCCCCGATCTGGACGCTGCCAGTGCAGTTCCAGGTCCTGGTCTCCGCGTCCGGCAGGTTCTCCAGCGCCGCCGTCAGGGTCACGGTCTTGAACACCGACCCCGGCACAAAGGCGGAGGAGAGAAACCGGTTCAGGTATGCGCCCTTATAACGGTCATTCGCTTCCAGGTCCTTGGGGACGTTCAGGGGGTCATAACTAGGCGCTGACACCATGCACAAGATCTCGCCGGTCTTGTAGTTATACACAGCCACCGTCCCGGCGTGGCCGCCCAAAGCTTTGTACGCCTCGTAGTTATACCGGGCGTCCAGGGTCAGGTACAAATTGCTGCCACGCTCCGCGCCGAACGCGCCGTTCACCAGATCAAAGCCGGTCAGCTTGTCCGCGAAGGCATTGAGAACGCCGGTGCCGATCTTGCCGTACAGATCTCCCACCGCATGGAGGGTGGCCTTGCGGACAGTTTCGTTTTCATAGTAGGTGCGGTGGCCGTTTTCCACGGAGGACAGCGCATCCCCGTCCCGGTCCAACACAGTACCGGAGATCAGCACGCCGTTGGAATCGTATAGATGGCGGTTGAAGGCAGAGGAGGCCCACTTGCCGCCCTCTGCAAAATACCGGACGAGAAACACGCTCATCCCCGCCGCCAGCAAGATCGCCAGCGCCATGCAGATCACGGCCCGTTTTTCAATCTTCCGCATGACCGTCCTCCTTTTCAAAGGCGTCCTCTGCCGGAGCCGCCATACGCGCGGCTTCCTCGTCCAGCTTCCGCTCTGCCGCCCGGCCGATGGCAAAACTGGCATCCGCACGGGTGTCCATGGCCTTCAGATACGCCAGCAGTCCCCATGCCGACAGCATGGCGGAGCCGCCGTTGGACACGAAGGGGAAGGTCACGCCGGTGAGGGGCAGAAGATCCACGGAGCCGAACACATTCAAGCTGGTCTGAAACACCAGCAGAGATCCCGCCGCGCAGGCGGCGATGGTATAAAAGCTGGATCGGCCCGTCCGAGAGGCGCGAACGGCGAACCATGCCAAGGTCAGGATGCAGGCCACTGCCAGCAGTGCAATGGCCAGTCCCCACTCCTCACATAACATACCAAACACCAGGTCCGTGTCCCCGGCGGGGATACGCTCCAACCAGCCGTTGCCGGCGCCCATGCCGAACAGACCGCCGGAGGCCGCCGCCGACATGGTGCGGGTCTGCTGATAACCGGAGCCGGAGGCCGCCTCCCAAGCATGGCCCCACGCAGCGAAGCGGCTCAGAATATAGGGCTTGAACTGTACGATGATCCCCGCGCCAAAGGCCGCGCCGCCGCAGATGAGGGCCAAAGTTGCGGCGTCCCCGGAGCGGAGATAGGCAATGACCAGAAAGGTCACAAAGAAGATGGCCGCCGTGCCGAAGTCGCTCATCAGCCCCAGCAGGCCGATGCACACGCCGGTGAGCACGATGAACAGCGCCAGGTTCCGGCGGCGAAACAGCCGTTCCAGCGTGGCGGAGCCTGCAAAAATATAGCAGATCTTGGCGATCTCCGAAGGCTGGAAGGATATACCGCCCAAGGTGACCCAGTTGGTCGCGCCGAATTTAGCCTTGCCCAGCACCAGCGTGATCCCCAACAGGCCGATGGCCCCGGTAGCCATGAGCCAGCGGCGCTTTTTCACCCGTTCCAGATCCCGCAGGAATAGCCCCAGCGCCAAAAACAGGCCCATGCCCAGAACGATGGCCAAAAGCTGCTTGGGAAGGCTCCCCGGTGCGCTGGAAGCCGTCACCGCAAGGGATAATGTTGAAAGATAAAAGGCGATGGTCTCCAGCTCAAAGCCCACGCAGCGGCCCAGCCGCAGCGCGGCGGCATAAAGCCACATGACCGCCGTGAGGGTCAGGAAGCAGATGGGGATCACCGGGCTGGCCTTCTCCCCCGCTGCCAGTATTAACTGAATGGCGGTCAAAATCTGAAATACCGTCAGCCACAAAAAAGAGGGCCACATAGCGGCGGGCCGCTCCGCCTGCCGTTTCTGTTCCAGTTCTTCCCGCTCTCCAACCGTCTGCGGCAGAAACACCAGAGGCACGCCCCCCAGCGTCAGGGTATCCCCCAGCTTCACTGGGGCCTGCTCTGCCACAGGGGTCCCGTTGACGGCGGTGCCGCCCTTGGAGCCAAGATCATACACCGTCCAGGCTCCGTCCTCACCACGGCACAGCGCCGCGTGCTGCCGGGAGATGCTGGGATAGTTCAGAATCGCGTCGGCGGATTTGCCCCGTCCCAGAATATTTTCCCAGTGGGTCAAGGGGATATTGCCGCCACCAGGCAGGCTCAGTTGAGCCCAGACCTCCGGCGTGTGGGGGATCCGCAGCAAGGACCGGATGGCCCGTACCAGAATCAGCGCCGAAAGCACCGGAAACAGCAGCCGCGCAATGGCCGTGTACCAGCCAGTGATCAGAGGATGGGCGCTCAGCCACAGGGACAATGCAGAAAACAGTTCCTGCATCCCATTCCCTCCTTTCCGAAAAAACAGCTTCAGACCGGACCGGCGGGGTCTGTTTCCGCCAGCCGGAAATCAGAGCTATTATAGCATTATCCCCATAGTCTGTACACCCTTGCCGACGGAAAAACACAGTCTTTTGTTCTTTTTTCTGTTTTTCACTTGACCACTTGTTAAAAATAGATTAAAATAATTATCCGTATGTACGAATATATGTCTACTCAGGGCGGGGACCGTTGTTTCCCGCCTTGATCTACCATCTATAAATAGGAAAGGCCGATCGATCATCATGAATCATCCGTACAAAACAAGGGAAGGCGGCGCTACCGTCACCGTCTTTGTTCCCTACGACTGCAAAAATCACTGCCCCTTCTGTATCAATAAGGAAGAATATGGGGACATGACCGGTTTCTCTCTGGAAAAGATCGTCCAGAGCATCCGCCGGATGGACGCCATCACTCCCAAATGTGACTTTGTCTTTACCGGCGGCGAGCCCTTTGCCGATATTAAAAAGCTCCAGATCATGCTGGACGAGATCCCCACTACCCACCGTGTATTCATCAACACCACTCTGCCCGTCTCCAAGTGCCAGACGGAGGAGGACATTCTGGCCTTCGCGGAGCGGAACAAGCACAAGATCACCTGCATCAATGTGTCCCGCCATATGCAGCACTATGTGGTGGAGTCCAATGACTCGCTGCTGACCCGGCTGCCGGT
The DNA here is from genome assembly GCA_900544105.1 of uncultured Oscillibacter sp. Lineage (GTDB taxonomy): Bacteria > Bacillota > Clostridia > Oscillospirales > Oscillospiraceae > Oscillibacter. The sequence continues at coordinate 17,957 of UQUC01000025.1, forward strand.
GCCCTTCCGGATCAACTGCGTTCTCTACAAGGATTATCCTAAGGAAAATCTGATCCCCTTCATCGAGCGTTTCCGCAAGCTTCCCGGCGCCAGTATTCAATTTCGTTTTGACTACACTGCCACCACTCCTGAAAACCTCTACGAGCCGGATAAGATCCTGCATGATCTGAAGGAGATCGCGGAATACACAGGGCTGGATGGCTGCCGGATGCGCTGCGGCTTCCACTTTGACTATAAGGGCACCGAGCTGACCTATCACAAAACGTTGCCCTATTCCACCATCGAGGAAACCGATCCCGTAGATGGCATCACCTATGATATTCTCTATGACATCCTCATCAAGCAGACCGGTGAGATCCATTCCGACTGGACCGGCGTGGTGATGGACGTCCCCGCCTATGAGAAAGTGGTTTTTGAGCCGTATGATCTCAAGTGGCTGGAGGGTGGCCCCCGCAAATAAGCATGCAGATATTATGACCCCCAGGAGCAAGGCCCCTGGGGGTATTTTTTCTCCCAATTCAGCTTTGTGCTCCTGGCAGTCCCGTCCTCTTGTTTTTCAGAGGATCTGAAAGAGAAACCCAAAGCGACACCGCATATCGGTTCTTCAAGCAGCACCCCCAGACCGGAGTCTCCGGTCTGGGGGTGTATCAGCTATATGATCTTGCGCGCTCTGTCTCAGTTCCGATCGAACAGATTGGCCGCCCACATACCGGCATCGCCAAAGCCGCCGCTGGGATCCTCCGGCTCTGTCGGGATCACGATACCACCGGTGGGGTCCTCGGGCAGGTTCGCGTCCCCGGAGCCGCCGCTGGGATCGTCGACCGACGGGCTGTAGTTGGGATCATTGGGATCATCAACGCCACCGTCGGGGTGATCCGGGTCCACCGGCGTCATGCCGGCGTGGGCCGGGCAGCCGATGACTTCCGGGTAGGTCTCTCCGCCACTTGCCGTAGGCGTGGGCTCCAGACCAATGGCCCGCTTCATCTCAATGAGATGGAACATCTTGTCCGGATTCTTGGCACTGTCGGTGGCAATGGAGGCGTAGCGGGTGCCGTCCACCTTAAAATACTCGGTCCGTTCAAAGTCCAGCACACCCACCTGCTTAATGGCAGAGGAGGGACAGCTATCGGTGGCAACGCACTTGCCCTCGGTGCAGTAATCCACAAAGGTGTGGAGATTGCAGCTCTCCGTGGGAGCCGTGCCTGCCGCCACCGTGACCTGAACCGCCCGGCTGCCCCGGATGTCAGAAAGGCACGCATCGGTGCACCGCAGGCCGCTGTCGGCGCAGACCGTCACCTGCTCCAAGCCGCTGGCGGGCTTTGTAAAGCTCTTATTCTCCAGATGCTCGTGGATCTTCTGCATGACCGGCTTCCACATAGTAATGGCCGGGTTGCCGGAGGCGGAGATCTTCTCATTGGTCTTGGGATAGCCCGTCCACACGGCGGCGCAGTAATAGGGGGTATAGCCCACGAAATAACGGGTCTTGGAGTTATCCGTGGTACCGGTCTTGCCCGCGATGGTCATGCCGCTGAACTTGGCGGAGGTACCGGTACCGGCGTTCACCACGCTGGTAAGCATCTGGTTCATGAAGTAGGCGGTCGTCTCCTTCATGGCCACATGGGTCTCACCCTCGTTTTTCAGCACGGTCTCACCGTTGCTGTCCCGGACCTCGGTATACATCTTGGGCGAATTGTAAACGCCGCTGTTGGCAAAGGCGGAGAAGGCCGCCGCCATCTCCACAGTGCTCAGGCCATAGGTCAGACCGCCCATGGCCAGCGGGGAAACGGCCATATCCTCCGGCACCAGGCTGAGACCCAGCTTCTCCGTGGCGTAAGCGTAGGAATCCACCACGCCCAGCGCCTCCACGGTCTGAACGGCGATGGTGTTGATGGAACGCCGGACGCCCTCGCCGATCATGGTCCAGCCGGTGTAGGTATTGGGAGAGTTCTTAGGCCATGGAGAATCGTTCATAAGCTCTACGGGGTAGTTATCAAAGGTGGTGGCCGGTGTCACAGCACCGGCGTCCAGAGCTGCGGAATACACAGTCAGCGGCTTGATAGAAGAACCAACCTGATGCTTCTGGACCGCATAGTTGTCCACCAGATTCTGGGTCTTGGGGCCCATGGCGCCCACCATACCCACGATGTTGCCGGTATAGGGGTCCATGATGGTGATACCGGATTGCAGTTGTTGGCCCTTGGCAGAGTGTACATTCAAATTGCTCAGATCTGCGTAGACATCCTCCGCGATCTTCTGGATATCCGGGTCCATGGTGCAATAGATCTGATAGCCGCTGTTGTTTACCAGCCGCTGAGCCGCTTCATAAGAGATGCTCTTGGCCTGGGCCAGATCCGTGGTCACGTCCCTGATAAGCTGCTCCACAAACCAGTTGTTGATCTCGATACCATCAGTTTTGACCAGTTCGCTGGCATCGCCGGAGGTATCCGTGAAGTTCAGAGGCTCCGCCTTGGCAGCTTCGCACTCCTCTTTTGTCAGATAGGGCTTTCCCGTGTCCGGGTTGATGACCTTGGCCATCTTCTCCAGGATCAGTTCCTGGCGCTTCTTGTTCAGCTGCCGGGGGGTGATGGTGGTGCCGTCCTTCCGGGTGTAGGTCCGTTCATACTTGGGATTGTAAAGGGACGGGTTGTTGGTGATGGCGATGATACAGGCACTCTCCGCCGCCGTCAGGTCCTTGGCGGACTTACCAAAATAGTATTCCGCTGCCGTTTCCACGCCGCCGCAGCCGCTGCCCAAATAAATCATATTCAGGTACAGCTCCAAAATCTGGCTTTTCGTGTTGTCCTTTTCAAATTCCAGCGCCCGGAAGATCTCCTTGACCTTGCGGTTGATGGTATTCTGATTCTCGCCGGTCATGTTTTTCAGCATCTGCTGGGTGATGGTGGAGCCGCCATAGCTATCGTTGCTGCCGGTGAGGGTCAGCAGCGTAGCGCCCAGGGTCCGCTTCCAGTCTACACCGTGGTGACTGAAAAAGCGCTCGTCCTCAATGGACACCGCCGCCTGCCACAGATAGGGAGACATATCGCCAATGTCGATCAGGACACGGTTCTCCTGCCCGTGGACCTTCTGGAACTCCACCCACTGACCGCTCTCCTTGTCCTGATAATAGACCACGGAGCTCTGGGACATGGTGTAGTCCTCCGCCCGGACCTCCAGGGTCGGCAGCAGAGATGTATTCACATACTTCATGAAAATCCCCAGCAGCATGAGCGTTGTGCAGACGCCGATCAGGAACAGGGTAAAGACCGTCATCACAACGCCGCCCGCCACATGGCCGGGCCGGACCTTCCGCCGTTTGCGGGAATGATCCGCCCCCTGGGGATGCGTGTTTCTTTTTTCCTCCAACTTGGAACCTCCTTTTGTGATCCTCAAGGTGGTTTCCCTTTAGGAAACCAACCCACAATACACCATTATCAAATCCATTATATCATCCTCTGTCAACTGCGAAAATGTCGGTTTCATCCGGTCAAAAGTTTCCGTTTCTATATATTTTACCAAATTTTTCTGAAAATTTCTGTCATATAACTTTCGTACTTCGCTGCTTTTTCACGGTTTTCGCTCTTGCAATCATCGCTTTCTTCCGTTACAATAAGGACAATCCTTCCCCGGAGGGACAGACAACACGAGAAAGGGTATACAAAGATGAGTGAAGATTTCGGCCCCACCTTTATTACCGTGACCGACGAGGACGGGAAAGAGCTGGTTTTGGAATTTGTAGACGCTCTGGAGTATAACGGCCAGATGTATCAGGCTTTTTTCCCCGCCGAGACCGAGGGGGAAAACGAGGACGATCCCGACAACGGCTTGGTGATCCTGAAGGTCATCCACGAGGATGGCGAGGATCTGCTTTCCACGCTGGACTCCGACGAGGAGCTGGAGGCGGTCTACGAGCAGTTCATGGAACTGCTGTTTGACGAGGACGAGGAATAATCTCCTCCGGTTCCACGCAGACTTTAAAAGAAATACGTCATTCCGCGTGTCCTGCGGGGTGCGTGATAGATCTTTTTTTAACCCACATTTCGTTATTCGGGATGCATCTCTCAGGGTGTGGATCGCAGGCCTCCCGGCTGCCGTTCGCGGTTGGAAGTTGGAAGCGGTAAAGCATTCTGGAAGCAACCCACCTGTGCTTGAAGGTGCAGGTTATAACGAGGTCTACACGGCCGCCGCGGGACAGCTTTATACGACAAAAAGGACTGCTTTGCAGTCCTTTTTTCAGCGTGTCGAAAAAGTCTTTTCTCCCCGCTGAACCAGTTTTCATAACTTTATAAAAGTTCTGAAAACCAATGATTTCAATGGCGCAGGACACCCTTCTTGGGTTTCCCGCGCACACTCTTCCTTTCCGTCGCGGAGAATTTACCGCTTTATCGACAGTCTCAAAAAGGACTGCTTTGCAGTCCTTTTTTCAGTTTATTTTCAGCTATGTGTCATACAATAAGCGCGGTTTTGCCCCGGATGGCATCAAACGTGATCTGGTACTTGCATATCGCGGCGCAATCCTTTATAATGACGGGGTATGTGACAAATCATGCGGCGCTGTGCCGCGCAATAACGTTTAAACTTGAGAGGATGGACAACAAATGAGCGCATCAAGAGAAAAAAAGCTCCGGCAGGATCAGACGGCCTCCGGCTATGTAGATCCCAAGGCAGAAAAGGATCTGGAAAAAAAGAAGGCTGAAAAGCGCAGCAACGTTCTGTACAGCGTCATCGCCGTACTGTTCGTGCTGGTGGTAATTGCCAGCTTCCTCTGGAGATCCAACATTATCTCCCGCAACGCCACGGCCCTGACCATTGACGGTGAAAAGTACAGTGCCGCCGAGGTGAATTTCTATTATCAGAATGTCTACCGCGGCTTCCTGCAAAGCAACTCCTATTTCATCAGCTATCTGGGCCTGGACACCAACGCCTCCCTGAAGAGCCAGACGGTGAACGCCACCGCCGCTTCCATGCTGGGCGTGGAGGAAGGCTCCTCCTGGCATGATTATATCATGGACAACACAGTCAAGCAGATGACCATGGTCCAGCGGGGTCTGAAGCAGGCCCAGGAAGATGGGTATCAGTTCCCCGCCAGCGTGCAGGAGCAGTACGAGGACTCCCTGAACTCCCTGAAGACCGCCGCGGAATCCACCGGCATGTCCGTAAAGGCATATCTCCAGAGAAATCTGGGCGCCATCATGACGGAGAAGGTCTACAACCAGCAGGTCCTGCGGATGCTGCAATATCAGGCTTATGCCCAGAGCTATTCTGACAGCCTGACCTACACCGATGAGGAACTGGAAGCCGCTTATCAGGCAGATCCCAAGACCTACGACAAGGCTTCCTGGGAGTATGTGGTCGTCAGCGGCGCTGCCGATTCCACCACGGATGCCGACGGCAACACCGTTCAGGCCACCGACGAGGAGCAGGCTGCCGCCAAGGAGACTGCCAAGGCCACCGCAGAAGAGATCCTGGCCGCATACAACAGCGGAAAGTCCCTGGAATCCATTGCCGGCAATTACGAAAAGGCCACCTATTACAACACTACTGACGCCACTTATTCTGACGGCGTTGTGGGTAACTGGCTCTTCGATGACGCCCGTAAGGACGGCGACACGGAGATCCTGGAAGTGGGTACCAGCTACTATGTGGGCCTGTTCCACAGCCGTGGCCGCGAGGAGTACAAGACCGTGGACGTCCGCCACATCCTCATCTCCCCCGAAGCCGGCACCAAGGCTCAGGGTGACGAGGGCTACGAGGATGAGCAGACCCAGCTGAAGGCCGCCGCCCACACCAAGGCTGAGGAGATCCTGGCCCAGTGGAAGTCCGGCGAGGCCACCGAGGATTCTTTCGCCCAGTTAGCTATGGAAAATTCTGCCGACGGCTCCAAGTATGACGGCGGCCTCTACACCCGTGTCACCAAGGGCTGGGCCGTGGAGGAGTTCAATGACTGGTGCTTCGACGCTTCCCGCAAGGATGGCGACACCGGTATCGTGGATACCACCTACGGTTCTCATGTGATGTACTTCGTGGGCTACGATCTGCCCGCTTGGGCGGCATCCGTCACCTCCGATCTGCAGGAGAAGGCCTCTTCCGAGTGGAGCACCGCCCTGTCTGAAAACGCCGATGTGCAGCAGAGCGACTTCGGCATGAAGTTTGTGGGTTAAAACTCAGTCATCGGCCCACTATTCCCGAAACAAAGGGCCGGCTGAAAAGCCGGCCCTTTTTGATTTTTACTTTTGAAATTCGGAGCGTTTTATGGACGAACGTTTTTTACGTAATGAAATGTTGTGGGGCAAGGATGGACAGGCCCGCCTGACCGCCGCCCACGTCATTGTGTTCGGGCTGGGCGGCGTAGGCAGCTACGTGGCAGAGTGTCTGGCCCGGGCCGGTGTGGGTGAGCTGACGCTGGTGGACAGCGACACCGTGGCCCTCTCCAACCTGAACCGGCAATTAGAGGCACTGGATTCCACCGTGGGTCTGCCCAAGGCGGAAGCCGTGGCCCGGCGGATCCGGGACATCAACCCCTACGCGGTCCTGCATCCCATGGAGGCCCTGTACAACGCCGACAACCGGGAACAGTTCTTCCCGGCTGGCTGCAAGTACGACTATATCGTGGACGCCATTGATCTGGTGAGCTGCAAGCTGGATCTGGCGGAGACCGCCCGGCGGCTGGGCGTCCCCCTCATCATGGCATTGGGTACCGGCAACAAGCTGGACCCCTCCCTGCTGCGGCTGGCGGATATTTCAGAGACCTACGGCTGCCCGCTGGCCCGGGTCATGCGAAAGGAGCTGCGGAACCGAGGCATTCTCCACCAGACGGTGGTCTTTTCCCCGGAACAGCCTGCGCCTACCCAGCAGTTGGAGGCTCCCCCTCCGGGACGGCGGAGCGTTCCCGCCAGTAACCCTTGGGTCCCCGCCACTGCCGGACTGCTGATGGGAAGCAAGGTAGTCCGTGACCTTATCGCCCAAAGGGAGGCATAATCTATGCTGACCGGAACAATCCTCAATTCTCTGGCTATTCTGGCCGGGTCTGCCATGGGCCTGACTCTCCGGACCGTCACCCACCGTTCCTCTAAGGAGGTCTCCGCCAACGGTCTCGGCGGTCGGCTCCAGACCATCATCATGCAGGGCATGGCCCTGTGCGTTCTGTATATCGGCGCCAGTGGGTGCCTCAAGGGGCAAAACACCCTGACCGCTATCCTCTCCATCGCTCTGGGGGCCATCATCGGAGAGCTGCTGGATCTGGACCGCCGGATGCGGTCCCTGGGGGATTGGGTCCAGGCCCGGACCGCCCGGCTGATCCACACGGAGGACGGTGCGCCCAGCATATCTGACGGGTTCGTCACCGCTTCCCTGCTGTTCTGCGTGGGGGCCATGGCCATCGTAGGCGCTCTGGAAAACGGCCTCACCGGAAGCTATGACACCTTAAAGGCCAAATCCATCATCGATGGCATCAGCTCCATCGTGTTCGCCTCCTCCTTAGGGATCGGCGTGGCGTTTTCCGCCGGAGCCATTTTTCTCTATCAGGGAGCTATCTCCCTTCTGGCGGGGCTGCTGTCCCCCCTGCTGGGAGATGCCGTGATCGCGGAGATGACCTGTGTCGGCTCTCTGCTGATCGTGGCCCTGAGCCTGAATATGCTGAACGTCACCAAAATCAAGGTCATGAACCTTGTCCCGGCTATCTTTCTACCGATTCTGCTGTGCCGGTTTATGTAAACTTCGTGCAAAAGGGTGCGTTGCAAAATAGCGCACGGAAGCTGTATAAAAAAGATGAGCAGGTCTCCCCGAAAAAATTGGAGCAGCAGGGAGAAACAGATCATGGAACGGTCTTTGTAGATGGAACAAAGC
>UQUC01000026.1 GCA_900544105.1 uncultured Oscillibacter sp.
GGGGTATTCCAACTTTTGTGTGGGTTGGGCGGAAAAAATCAGGGAGCTGAGAGCTAAATCGTTTCGTGTGGGAACGGCGCAAAAAAGTTGTGCTGAGTTTCTTTTCTCGTGTGCTACCAATTTAAGACCTCCTGTTATAGAATTTTCTGTAACAGGAGGTGATTTTTATGAGCAGAAAAGACCCGTATTTTTCCTTCAAAGACAGAGACAGCGTAGAGTACAAACCTCAGTATGGGACGGCGTACACGCTGCGTCAGGAGAAAATCCTGTCAGGCGAATTGCCCTTGGAGGACATCCGCCCCAACGAACTGAGCCTGCTGAAGCAGAAGGCAAAACACCTCGGCGATATGGAGGGCTACGAGATAGCGACCCTGCGTTACGAGGAGATGCTGCATCCCCTGGATGCCTACTACAATCACTACACCGCCGAGGAAGCAGCGGAAATCCTTCGGAAGCTGACGCCGCCGGGGTTTGAGTCGTAGGCGGCGGAAGGCAACTCCGATGGACACGAGCCGCAGAAACAATGTTCCTCCGTGCAAGGACGACGATGATATTTGGTACTGGGGCTACTCCATATTCGTGCCGCATATTCCCAACACGCGGGCGTATCCCTATGTGTCCCGCATCATGGGTCCAGACCCCAAGTACCGCTTTGCCCGCAAGTTCCTGCAATACCAGTGGCCGCCAAAGACACCGAAAGGCCGACGGTTCGATGTGGAGCTGCCGGGAGATGGCGTCTATGAGGTCGGCATCAAACGATGGAACGCGGACAAGACCCTGCTGCTGGAGCGGCAGGTATACTGGCTGTTGCTGCTGGATGGCAACGAGTACACCATCCCCAAGTGGCAGGTGCTGCCGCTGGTGGAGGCACTACGCAGTGGTACGCTCGGTGCCTGAAGAACAAAGAGAACCCCTGTGAGGTCAATCCTCACAGGGGCATCTTTTTAATGGCACAGTAGAGAAATGCTTATATAAAGTCACTCCTGTCCGCGCTCCTCCATATACTTAAACACTTCTTTATCGGATTTAGCCCTTTTATACCAACCAATGCCTATCATAACAAAGCCAACAATCATTACTACAGTCCTAATTGTTGACGCTGACGAGAGGAAGCAAGAGGCAACAAGTCCTGTACCAGCACCCGTAAAGAAGTCTACGAGTGATTTCTCATACTTTATTTTTCCCAATACGCGCTCCTTGTCAATAGCTTTTACCATTTTGGAATCCCCCTTCAGTAATGTATCAAGCGATACATCAAATTGATTGCTCATTGCTATGAGAATCTGTAAATCCGGATAACTCTTTTCGTTTTCCCAATTCGAAACCGTCTGTCTTGTAACATGGAATAACTCACCAAACTGTTCTTGCGTTAATTGCTGCTCATTACGAATTGCTGATATTTGATTTCCTATGCTCATGGTCAGCACCAACTCCCTCTCTGAAAAGAATTTACTACGACCTTGCTTCTTGTCTACTATTATGTAAGAAAAACAGCGCAAAGTAAAGCAATTTACTTTTTACATTGCGTTTTTCGTGTGGTTAAGTAGGTTTCGCAAATTCTTTTCGACAAACTCGAAGGCAATTCAACAACAGCGAATTATAGAAAGATGCCCCTGTGAGGTCAATCCTCACAGGGGTATCTTTGTTGTATCATTTTGAATTGTATTCCCTCAGAATATTCTGAGCAATAAAGTCGATTTTGTCCTCCACGCTCATAGAGGCGTAGGACTCAGACACGGGAGGCGCTTCCATCCGCACGAACTCCTCACAGAACCGTACCGCCATCGCCTCAGCGGTGGTGCCAAGTTTGGCGCACAGCGCGGCCATCTGCTCGTACAGGGCGGTTTCCATGTCAATCCGTACATCTGCCATTGCCATGTTACTCTACCTCCTGCTCTTCTGCCGCACAGGACCCATCCTGCAACTGGCATTCACCGTTGTCATCGTCCTCACGGACATAGTTGCTGAAGGCCAGCAGCGAGTCTTCCTGCGGCGCAAACTCCGGCTTCATAGAGCAGACCGTTTCCCAGTGTACCTTCGGCTTCGAGAACGAAAGGAGCGACATATATCCCATCGCGTGAGGCGGCTTGTCGCAAGAAGGCTCCTCGGCAACAGGGACGCTCTCCGTCTGCATCGTGTAGACAACGAGAGCCGCAACCTTGTCGCTGTAAAGAGCCCGCGCACGCAGCCGTTCAAAGCTGTACCCGTTCCCCATGCGGCTCATGTCCTCCACCATCCGGTTCAAGCCCTCCGTTACGGCATTGGTAAAGCGGCGGTTGGGTTCAAAGTAATTGAAGATTTCCTCGTGCCACTTCCTCGTGAGGGTGTTCTTGGCCGAACGAAGGTCGTCAAACAGCTCCGGCTCCACCTCGAACCGCTTCTTCCATGCCTCGATTTGACGGCAGCCGGAGGGAGGGATAAGCTCCGCCCATTCCTTGCAGTATGCCTCCGCCGTCTTGCGGTCAGGGGCGGTGTAGATGCGGTCAAAGCGTTCCTTGATAAGCCGCAGATGGTTGAACTCAGGGAAAGTCGCGCAGATATTTGCCATTGCGCTGATACGCCTCTCACTCTTGGCGAGATTCTTGGCGTTGAACTTGAACAGATAGGTGTTCGTCTGGGCGAGGTTCCGCACCGCAATCATGCGCTTCTTTGCGCCGCCCTCCGGCTCCGCTTGGATGAGGGCGCCGATATAGGCCATGATTTTGCTGCGGGCCTTGGCGATTTTCTCATAGACGGACTGGCAGACATGGAACTTGTCCACGACGATGGCGGCATTGGGCAAGCACTCCTGCACATAAGTACGGTAGCCACAGGACATATCCATCGTTACGACCTCGATATTGGTGTCGTAGCCGACCATGCTCTCAATGGCTGCAATGACGGTATCCTTCTTGTTATCGGGACACATCTCCAGCAGAACACGGTTCTCAATGTCTGTAAAGATGGCCCGCATATTATGGACAATGTGCTTTTCATCAATGCCCAATACGCGGGGAGCGATAACAGGGCCATGGGCTGACGCCAACTCTTTGGAATACTCGTCAAAAATTTTGCCGATGATAGTGTCGGAATAGCCGTATTTCAGGGCGACTGTACTCAGCGGCTTGGTAAACGCCTCGTGTCTGATTTCGTCATAAAGCCGCCTTGTCAAATGCCGGCTCTCCATAATGTCCGGCGATGGCGGGGAAAAGGACCTTCCGCATTCGCTACAGATGTACCGTTGCACCGTCAGGTCTATATCGACCTTCGTGCGTCCGCTGTTGACATCGTGAATGCGGCGCGGAGCCCCTGTTTGGCCGTGTGCGTGAACGGCGGTACTGCCGCAGAAACGGCATTTTCGGTTTCGGTAGTCCTCCACATGGCAGGAGAACAGTAAGTAAGGATGCCCTGCCTTGGGCCGATAGCAGGCATCTTCAATTATGCCGCGCAAATTCAGGTGCGGAATGGGAATGACCTCCTCCATATCATCCGGAGTCAGTCGAATGTGATTCACAGTCTTCATCGTGGTATACCTCTCAAATTCATCAAAAATAATGTGCCGGGGAAATGTATTCAAATAATTGATGAAGACTACGCTATTTACTTTTGGTATACCGTGACCATAGAATAGCACAAATGTTCTGTTCGCGCAAGGGGGTTGCAAAAATTTTCTGTTTTCGGTAGATTTTGGAATAAAAATGATGAATTATGTTGCGAATTGAAAAATGTGTGCTATAATGAAAATGTCGAAGACTACAGAGAACTTCGATGAGAAACGGGCCCGTTTCTCATCCTTTGCCTTGGCAAAGGATGATTCTCTTCTGTACGCAGGCATGGATGAGGAATTGGCCGTCATTGGAAAGGATGGAGCACATGACGACCAGTAACGAACGCATTGCATCTACCGGCAAGAATATACAGGAAAAAGCCAACTTAATTTGGAATGTGGCAAACACCCTCTTTGGCGCGTTTAAGCCCCATGAGTACGGACTCGTCATCCTGCCGATGGCGGTCATCAAGCGGTTCCACGACTGCCTGCTGCCGACCCATCAGGCAGTGCTGGACAAGTACAAGGAGGTGCAGCACCTCGCCGTGAAGGAGGGCTTCCTCTGCGCCGCCTCTGGCTACCAGTTCTATAACATCAGCCCATTTACCTTCGAAACGCTGAAAGCGGACCCCGAAAACATCAATGAGAATTTCCGCGCTTTCCTGAACGGCTTTTCTGACAATGTGCAGGACATTTTGGCGCGGATGAACTTCCACGCCCAAATCGACCGCATGGAGGAGGCCGGTCTGCTGTATCAGGTTATCGTGGACTTCTGCTCCGAGCAGGGCGATATGCGCCCCGAAAAAATCAGCGCAGTGGATATGGGCTATATCTTCGAGAACTTGGTGCAGCGGTTCTCCGAGTCCTACAACGAGGAGGCCGGAGCGCACTTCACCAGCCGCGATATTATCTATCTCATGTGCGACCTGCTGGTCAGCAATGCAAAATTTGATGGGGACGGCATCTCCAAGACGGTTTACGACATGACGATGGGCACCAGCCAGATGCTCACCTGCATGGAGGAACGGCTCAAGCAGTTGGACGCCGATGCGGATGTCACCTGCTTCGGGCAGGAGCTGAATCCCTTTACGTTTGGCATCGCCAAGGCGGATATGCTCATTCGCGGCGGCGACCCCGACAATATGCAGTTTGGCAACACGCTGGACGATGATAAATTCAGCGGGTATCAGTTCGATTACGAAATTTCTAACCCGCCCTTCGGTATCGACTGGAAGCGAGAGGCCCCCAAGGTCGAGGCGGAGCATAAAAAGGGCGGCGCGGGGCGTTTTGGACCCGGTCTGCCCAGCAAGAGCGATGGACAGATGCTGTTCATGCTCAACGGACTTGCCAAGCTGAAGCCGGATGGCCGCATGGCTATCATCCAAAACGGCTCGTCCCTGTTCACCGGCGATGCCGGCTCCGGGCAGAGCGAGATTCGTCGCTATCTCATTGAAAACGACTGGCTGGACGCTATTGTTCAGTTGCCCAACGACAGCTTTTATAATACCGGAATCGCCACTTATATTTGGATTATCACCAAGGACAAGCCAGAGGAGCATATCGGCAAGGTGCAGCTTATCGACGCCAGCAAGTGCTATGAGCCCCGCCGCAAATCCATCGGTAACAAGCGTGTGGACATCACCGATGTCTGCCGCGAGCTTATCGTCAAGGCCTACGGCGCATACGCGGACCACACCTACCAGCGGGAGCTGGAGTCCGGCGCACATATCGTCTGCAAGAGCCGCGTGCTGGACAGCGTCAGCCTTGGCTACAACAAAATCGTAGTAGAAACGCCGGAGATGGACGAGAACGGGCAGCCGGTACGCAAGCGTGGAAAGCCCGTGGCGGATACCTCCAAGCGGGACACGGAGAATGTGCCGCTGGACGAGGACATGGACTCCTATCTGAGCCGTGAGGTACTGCCCTATAACCCCCATGCATGGATTGACAGGAGCAAGACCAAGGTGGGCTATGAAATCCCCTTCACCCGCACCTTCTATGAATACAAGCCCATTGAGCCTGCCGCAGAGATTGCCAAGCGCATCGAGGCCCATGAACAGTCGTTGATGCAGAAGCTCCACGACCTGTTCGGGAAGGATGGTGAGTGATATGACGCCTACTGTGGGTTATACGGAGATGAAGGACAGCGGTATCGAGTGGGTGGGCATGATTCCGAAAGATTGGGACATCAACATTCTCTTCCAACTTGTTTCTCAGGTAAAAAACAAAAACAAAGATTTGACAGAAACCAATTTATTGTCTTTGAGTTACGGGAAAATCAAAAGAAAAAACATCGACCATACAGATGGTTTGATTCCTGCTTCATTTGACAGTTACAACATTATTGATACCGGGGACATTGTTCTGCGACTCACTGACCTTCAAAATGACCAAACGAGCCTTCGTGTTGGACGCTCAACCGAAAAGGGAATTATTACTTCTGCTTATATAACATTGCGCCCCGTCAATCTCAAAACATCAAAATTTCTTTACTATTTGCTTCATGCGTTTGACATCAGAAAAGGTTTTTATGGAATGGGGGCAGGCGTGCGGCAAGGACTTACCTATGATGAGGTCAAAGTTCTGAAACTACCGCTTCCATCCATATCAGAACAAACCGCCATCGCTACATATCTCGACACACAGTGTGCCAAAATTGACGAAATTATCGCCGAAGCCAAGGCCAGCATTGAGGATTACAAGCAGTGGAAGGCATCCATCATCTACGAAGCCGTCACCAAGGGGATTGACCCCAATGCAGAGATGAAGGATAGCGGGATTGAGTGGGTTGCCAAGATTCCTGCACGGTGGCATAAAGGAAGAGTCAGCCAAGTTGCAAATGCTTATAATGGGGACCGTAGCAGTAACTATCCAAGCGGGAGCGATATTGTTAGCTCCGGAATATCGTTCTTGACATCTAACAATTTAGGCCAGATTAAACTTAATACGGATATTCAAACAAACAAGTTTATTACATCAGAGAAATACCATTCCCTTAGAGGGGCAAAACTGCAAAAAGACGATATTGTATTTTGCTTACGCGGGAGTGTCGGAAAATGCTCTATAAACAAAACGCTAACAGAAGGAAGTATTGCTTCATCCCTCATCTTGATTAGGCCTGTTGGAATAAATCCTGATTACCTTAATTATGTACTTCAAAACAGTGCCATAACCGAAACAGCAGTTATTTCGGCGATTGGTATTGGTTCGCTCAACCTTTCGGCGGAGAATATCATGAGTTTTTCTATTCCACTTCCTTCATTGGATGAACAGAAACGTATTGCCCAGTATTTAGATGAAACCTGTAGTTACCTTGATGACATTGTGTTAGAAAAACAACTCTTAATTGCAGACCTCGAATCTTACAAAAAATCTCTAATCTACGAAGTCGTAACTGGGAAAAGGAGGGTGTGCTGATGGGTGTAAATATTGATGCAAAGGATAATGCGGCTACGGTCAAAGTTATACCCTACAAGTCTATATGCGTATTTGTCTTAATTGTTGACGGAGTTTTATTATTTGCCCCAGAAAATGTTGTTGCTGCGCTGGGGCTTAACCAAGTGCGTGAAACCATCAAACCCTACTTAGGCATTCTGTTTCTCTGCGCGGCTGCGATTTTGCTTATTGATGTTGGCGGCGGCTGGATAAGGCGTAAAGTAACCGTTTCGCGGTATCGTGGAAAAAACGCAAAACGAATACTGGATAGATTGAGTAAACGTGGCAAACAGGTTGTACGAAGGATGTATGAGTCAGAAAGCCATACGGCATACCTGTCAATCACGGATGCGACAGCAACTTATCTGCAGCGTTCGTCTATTATTGGGCAAACAACCGCAAGTAACAACGGCGAGTATTTTGACCGCTATTTACAGCCGTGGGTCGTTGAATATCTTGATAAGCACCCAGATTATCTGAGGGAAATGCCTGAGCCAGATGAAGGTGCATTTGAGTGTGAAGGAGAATTCTAAAATGCCAGATAGTACAAAGCCAAATGTGACCCATCTCGGATATATCCAATCAACTATTACAAGAATGGGGCAAAACGCATTTCAAGCAAAAGCGTGGTGCATCACCATCATCACCGCACTCCTCGTTTTTTATTTGGAAAAGGCATCTAATGCCTCAAAATACGCAACTATCTATATTGCACTCGGAGTGGTTGCGCTGTTCTGCGCTCTTGATACATATTATCTTTACCTTGAGCGCGGCTACCGTAAGCTCTACAGAGTCGCAGCAAAACTGGAAGTAGAATCCGAGCCGCTTCCCGATTTTGAAATGCAAATCCCCCAAAATGCGCGTGGTATTGTGCAATATGGTAAGGCGTTTCTTTCGGTATCTACAGGCCTGTTCTATGGCGTAATCATGCTTTTGCTAATCATCTTGTGGCTGTGTACTAATGCTGCAGATACACCTTCCGTGTAAGAGAAAGGAGGATGCTTTATGGCGTCTAAGGTTTTTGTGTCCTATAAGTTTGCGGACAATAATGTGGCGTATTTATACTCACCACTTTATTCCCCCTATTCATATACCAGCACAACCGCACGTTCATATGTGGATGATTTTAAGCGCCGAGCCGAAAATGAAGGGTGCATAGTTTATAAGGGTGAGAGGGCGGATGAGGATTTGTCTTATCTCAGTGATGATACGATTTGGCAAAAGCTGAGAGACCGGATTTATGACAGCACCGTTACCGTAGTATTTATTTCTCCTAATATGCGGGAAAAATACCGGAGTGAACGCGACCAATGGATTCCTTGGGAAATTGCTTTTTCCCTGCGTGAAACTACGAGGAACGACAGAACAAGTCACTCGAATGCGTTGATATTCGTTATTCTGCCGGACAGAAACAATAGTTATGACTACTATTCCACAATGAGGCATTTCAATATTGTTGCCAGCAATATTCGGAATGGTTATGCCGAGGTTGCCTATTGGAGTAACTTTGTAACAGATATACAAGGGCATATTAGTAGAGCTCTTTTACGGAAGCAGATAGTCTCGCCGAATGAGGTAGTAAAGACAGTGTAAGGAGGTGCCCGATAATGCCCGATAATGAAAAGCAATTTGAACAGGATATTGAGACCTTTCTGATTTCCCCTGCCGGTGGCTGGCAGAAGGCCTCAGACGCCGGCTACCGTGCGCCGGAAAGCGCGGGTATGGCGCTGGATATCCGCACCCTGACGACCTTCGTAAAAGCCACACAGCCCGTGGCGTGGCAGCGGCTGGAGAAGCAGAGCGACGGCAACTCTGAAATGAAATTCTACAAGGCGTTCGAAAATGCCGTGGAGAATGACGGCCTTATTTCTGTGCTGCGGCACGGCTTTAAGCACCGTGGCATCGACTTCCACGTCTGCTACTTCAAGCCGGAGTCCACGCTGAACGATGTGTCGTTGCAGCACTATCAGCAGAATATCTGCCAGTGTATCCGCCAGTGGCACTACTCGGAAAGCTGCGGCAACAGTGTGGACATGATGCTGGCGGTCAACGGTATCCCTGTTATCGCCATCGAACTGAAGAACCAGCTTACGGGGCAGAACATCGACAACGGCAAAAACCAGTGGATGTTCTACCGCGACCCCAAGGAGCCGGTCTTCCGCCTGAACCACCGCATTTTGGCGTTTTTCGCGGTGGACCTGTACGAAGCCGCCATGACTACAAAACTGGATGGTGCCAAGACCTTTTTCCTGCCCTTCAATCAGGGCAGCAACGGCCCCGGACAGAACGGAGGCGCAGGCAATCCGACCAACGCAGACGGCGATTATGTGACATCTTATCTTTGGAAAGAGGTGCTTCAGAAGGATAGTCTGCTGGACATTTTGCAGAAGTTCATCAGCTTCCAAGTGAAGAAGGAG
Source organism: uncultured Oscillibacter sp. (assembly GCA_900544105.1). Lineage (GTDB taxonomy): Bacteria > Bacillota > Clostridia > Oscillospirales > Oscillospiraceae > Oscillibacter. The sequence continues at coordinate 9,379 of UQUC01000026.1, forward strand.
AAGATTCGGCTGAAGGACGGCTCCGAAAAGGAAATCCTCAAGAAGTCCGTTATTTTCCCGCGTTATCATCAGATGGATGTTGTCCGAAAGCTGGTGGGTGATGTGCGGCAGAACGGCTCCGGCCACAACTACCTCGTACAGCACAGTGCCGGCTCCGGCAAGTCCAACTCTATCGCTTGGACGGCCTACCGGCTGGCAAGTCTTCACGATGCGGACAACAAGCCCATTTTCAGCTCCGTGGTCATTGTGACAGACCGCACCGTGCTGGACGCCCAGCTTCAAGAAACGATTTCCGGCTTTGACCATACGCTCGGCTCCGTTGTGACCATCGGCGAGAAGATGAACTCCCGCGACCTGCGGGATGCGCTCAACGCCGGCAAGCGTATCATTGTGACCACGCTGCAGAAGTTCCCCGTTATCTATGAGGAAGTGGACGATACAAAGGGTAAGGCGTTTGCGGTCATCGTGGACGAGGCCCACAGCAGCCAAACGGGGCACAGTGCCATGAAGCTGAAAATGGCACTGGCGGATACCCATGACGCGCTGAAGGAATATGCCGATATCGAGGGCAAGGCGGAGGACGAGATGGAGGACACCGAGGACAGCCTTGTGCGGGAGCTTATCACCCACGGCAAGCACAAGAATCTGAGTTTCTTTGCCTTCACCGCCACGCCGAAGAAAAAGACGCTGGAGATGTTCGGCGAGGAACACGCAGACGGCACATTCCATCCATTCCATATCTACTCCATGCGACAGGCCATAGAGGAGGGCTTTATCCTCAATGTGCTGGAGAACTACACCACCTATAAAACCTGCTTCCAAATCGCCAAGAATACGCCGGACAACCCCGAAGTGCCTACCATCAAGGCAATCAAGACCATTCGGCGCTTCGAAGAACTGCATCCTCATAACTTGCAGCAGAAAGCGGCCATCATCGTAGAGACCTTCCGTGATGTGACAAAGCGCAAAATCGGTGGCAGGGGCAAAATGATGGTGGTCACGGCGTCCCGCTTGGCGGCGGTGCGTTACTACCATGAAATCAAAGCGTATTTAGATGCCAACCACTATGATGATGTAGAAATCCTTATCGCATTCTCCGGAAGCATCCGCGACCCCGAAGAGAAAAGCGGCCACGAATACACCGAAAGCGGCATGAACATGGACCGTGACGGTAATCACATCTCCGAGAGCCAAACCAAGCAGGTGTTCCACGACGAGGGCGATGTGCTTATCGTAGCGGAAAAATATCAGACCGGCTTTGACGAGCCGCTGCTGCACACGATGATTGTGGATAAGAAACTGCGGGATGTGAAGGCCGTGCAGACTCTGAGCCGCCTGAACCGTACATACCTCGGCAAGGAGGACACCTATATCCTCGATTTCGTGAACACCAAGGAGGAAATCCTCAAGGCGTTCCAGCCGTATTATCAGGAGACAAGTCTGTCCGAGGAAATCAATATTGACCTTATCTACAAGGCGCAGAAGCAGCTCCGCGACTTCCGCGTGTATAATAACGACGATGTGGAAGCTGTTAGCAAGATTTATTTTTCGCCGGAAGCCAAGAAGGTGCAGACCACACAGGCAAAAATCTCCAATGCGCTGCTGCCCATCGCACGAGCCTACAATCAGTTAAGCAAGGACGACAAATACCAGTTCAGGCGCACCATCCGTTCCTTTGTGAAGTGGTATAACTACATCTCCCAGATTGTGCGGATGTTTGATAAGGCACTCCACAAGGAATATCTGTTCTGTTCCTATTTGGCACGTCTGCTGCCGGCAGAAACGGCTGCTCCGTGGGACTTGGAGAACCGCGTAAAGCTGGAGTATTACCGGCTGGAAAAGACCTTTGAGGGAGCCATAGAGTTGGAGGACAAGGATGTTCCGCTGGAACCTGAGCGGACAAAGAAGGCAGTCAATATGAACACCAAGAAAGACCCGCTGGAAACGGTTATCGAGGCCATCAACGAGGTGTATAAGGGTTCCTTTACAGAAGCAGACCGCGTCCTCATTGGTACGCTGCGTGAAAAGTTGCTGGCAGACAAGAAACTCCGAAAAGCCGCAAAATCCGATGGACAACAGATTTTCGAGAAAAATGTGTTCCCCAAGGTGTTCAACGACACCGCGCAGGCATCCTATATCGAAAGCACGGAAACCTACACCAAACTCTTTGAAGATGGTGCCAAGTACCGCGCAATTATGACGGCACTGGCACAGGAACTATACCGCGAAATGCGGAACGAGCGGGAGGATGACCATGCCAAGGGCTAAAAAAGATGGACAGCATCTGAACTGCTACATTGACCGCGTCCTCCGCGAAAGGTTGGAGGACTACGCCGAAGAGAAAGGACAGACGCTGACCATGGCTGTTGAGCGGCTTCTGACGAAAGCCCTCGATGCCGAAGAAAAGAAAGAGGACAACTAAAAAAAGAATCTGGCGTCCAAACAGGATGCCAGATTTTTTCGTACTTTTTGTTCACTCGGAGGAAAACCCACACAAAAATTGGAAGAAGTCGCTCACCCGAAATTGGGGGTAAAAACTGAAATCCCACAGAAAAGTTGGAAGGAATCGCTCGGTCGAAATGAGGGTTGAAAAGAAAAATCCCACACAAAAGTTGGAATAACCCGGAGCTGACCTCTATTGACATAGATATTAATGAGGATATCACAAAGGAAATTGCCTCCGGCATATGGACGGAGGTTTATGACGACTGCGCCAGCGGACGGATCTATCTGAATATGTGGGAAATCTGGGAAGGGATCAATCTGGTTGGCTTCCCCAAGGGCGCACCGAATCCCCGCCGGGTGGAGGACCCGCTGAAATGGATCCTCTGGCGGCTGGGAAGGATCGGCCCCTATTTTCAGGCGGATCCTCAGCCGAAAAAGGCGCTGCTGGAGTCTGCAAGGAAATATCAGGGGCGGCTTGACGACTGGATGAACGAACAAAGGTGCAAACAAGAGCGGTTTTATAACGGGGAGGATCTCCAATGAAAATGGAGCAGGCATGCCGGTTCCGGACGGATGAAGCCGGATATATGGTCTGCGCCAGATCCCAGGGTCTGACGGCGGATAATGAAAACAACCTCGGCTATTTCAACAGTACCATGACGTCCTTGTTTGAAAAGGACGGATCCGGCCCGAGAATGGGTCAGTCTATCCTCAGCTACGCTGTCAGCGAGGAGAACGGCGGCAGGCGGCTGGAGGAGGACCCGTTTGTTGCGGAGCTTTTCCGGTATCTGGCATCTGCCGCCCCGGAGGAGCGCCGCCAGATGCTGCTGGATATGCAGTATATTTTGGGGGAGCTGGTGCCGCTGGAGTATGCGTCACTGGAGATGATCGCCACCGCATATCACATGCGGAAGATGAACGATGGAAACCGGCCGGAAAATGACGTGTATGACCGCGTGGTGGGGAATCTGCTGCTTTGCGGCAGGGTTCCGTCGGCAAACCAGGAGACGGTGAACAAGCTCCTGATCTGGATGCTGAAAAGGCAGAACGCTGCGCTGCCCAAGCGGATTATGGAGCTGTCTGTGGACCGCTGCGTCAAACAGGTGCAGGCGGATGCGGCAGGCGGGCGGGAGCTCTGCGACTGTGTTTGCCGTCTTTTGCAGTACAGCAGAAGCGCTGAGCAGCTGGAGCTGCTGCAGAAAACGGTGAAAACCTTCGATGTGCGCTATGCCGGGCTTGTGCATGCCCTGCTGCGCGGCATCTTTTCGGACCGGGCATGCAGCATTGACCCGCAGACGGCGTGCAGTCTGATCCCGGAGATGCTGCGCTCCGGCGATGAAATGCTGACCGGGGATTGCGTGGAGCTGACCACCTGCCTGGATGCAGGGCAGTGCCGGCAGCTGGCAGAGAGCATTCTGCGGCATGTGGGGCTCCGCCAGATGACGCTGATGGAGCAGAACGTTCTGGCCAATATCCTGGACGAGCTGAGCCGGTCCGGCGGTGTGCTGGGAAAAGAGAGCTGTGAGATCCTGGACCGCAATTCCTGCGTTTATAACGGCAGACTGCTGGATGCCTGCGTGGGCTATATGGTGCAGGTGCGGCTGCGGCAGGAGCTTCCCGTGGAGGAGCGCTGCGCGCTGCTGGCCGGGCTGGAACGGGAGTATCCGGCCCTGTATGATGACGTTGCGGCTGCGCTGAAGAGCGGCGGCAGCATCCTGTGGAAGAAATATCAGATTCACAAGCATCTGCAGAATTGCAGATGCTATGAGGACATTGTGGCTGCGCGCCGGAGCTATCAGGGGGCGTCCCCCATGGACGATTTTGAACAGGAGTGTGTTGCTCTTTGGATGCAGCTCCTGCGCAGGGATGTCTATCAGGGGATGCCGCTGAAAAACCTGGTGCCGCAGATGGGACGCGCAGTCGATGCGCTGCCCAGAGGCGTATTCTCGCTGGAGGCCGCTCATGAGCTGCAGCGGCGGCAGCGGGCCTATTTCTGGAGCTGCATGACCTATCGCACAATGATGGACTATGTGTTGGACGGCGCGCCCAGCAGCAATGTGCAGGCGCTGCTTCAGACCCGGGACAGCGGAGCGGATGGCAATAAGCTGCACTTTCTGGATGCCGTGTGGCAGCTGTACCGGGATCCGAGCCGGACTGAGCCGATGACAGAGCTGGTGCTGGACGGACACCTGCCTGCCAGGGACAGGGAGGAGATCTGCAATCAGCTGCTGCCGCTGGCGGCAAAGCTGAAAGCTGCCTCCAACCAGGCAATTTTCGCATGGGATCTGATGCTTCTGTCCTGCAGCCGGGTGGAAGCCGGACGGGTCGTTTATGACTGCGGCAGTCTGATTAAGAAAATTGAGGGGATTCCGGCGCTGAAAATGGGAGTTTCCGGCAGCCAGTCTCTCCAGCTGGAGCATTCCGTCATACTGCGGGACGAGAAGGTGCGCAGCGACCTGCGCAAGGCCGCCGGCCGCGGCGACAGTCTGCTCAGTGAGCAGCTGGAAAAGACGCTGAAGGCGTGGGGAAAGGCGCGCAGGCCCGACAATGGCCACGGGAAAAGACTGAGCTCTGATCCGCCGGCCGCGGAAAAGAAGGGGTTATTCTCTATTTTCGACCGCAGCGACAGAGGCGGGCGGACGGAGAAGTCGGACCGGGGCTTTATTTTTGACGACTACGACGGCGACTCGGGAAAAAGAGGAAGGAATAGGAGAAGATGAGCGACAGCGTGATGTATCCGGAAGCCGGCCGCTGGGTCAACAGCTACCTGGTGGGCGCCAACGCCTACAAAATTATGTCGACCCCCGAGGAGGCACAGCAGCTGCTGCTGGACGATAGCGAGGACTTTCTGCAAACAGGGACGGAGCGCCACTATATTCAGGTGCGATGCCGGAACGAGAATAAACCGCTGTGGCTGGTGCCGTTCCGGGTCAAGCGGGAGGAGTTGCTGCGGGTATCCGACGTGCTGGAGCAGATTCAGATGGGACGAATCCTGCGGGAGGGCTTTTTCTGGCCGTTCGATCTGGTCCGGAGCGATGAAATGCAGGGATATGTGCTGCATCCCTTCAGCATGGATGCGTATCCCTCTGTCCGCCGGTTTTTGCCCAGCTCTGACACGCCCAGGTGGACCATTGCCGTCCATCTGTTCCGCAGGATCGGGCAGCTGCACCGTGAGGGCCTGACGCTGAACGGCTTTGGCAGGGATCAGGTGCGCGTGGAGTATGGGACAAACCAGGTGTATCTGGTTCCGGGTGAAACAATTTCTCGGGTTTCGCAGCTCGGCGCGGCCTTTCGCGGCGACTTTCTGTCTGTGCCGCAGGTGGTGGAGCAGCAGCTGGAGAAAAATGGCATCGTGCTGGACGGGTGCGTGCGCGACATATTCTCGGCAGCGGTAATTGCCTTTTATCTGCTGTTCTATACCCATCCTTTCATCGGGGAGGAGTACAGCCACCTGATGCGGGAGCAATATCTGGAATATTTTCAGAGTCACCCGGTGTTTCTGTTTGACGCCGGAGGGCACAATGGAACGGGACATCATCAATTCGGCGCGGAGATAACGGCCCAATGGTGGAGAGCGCAGCCGGAGCTGCGGCAGCTGTTTTCAGATTTCTTTGCGGCGCTGTGTGCAGGACAGATCGATGAAAATGCCCCGTGGAATGACACGGAGAACTGGATCCGCTGCCTTCTGGAGGATGCAGCCGTGAACGATAACGATAAGAGCCGCACAAGCTACGAGCTGGAGCTGGAAAAATTCCATCTGGTCTGAGGGGTAAGGCATGAGAGAGATATTGAAAGAAGTAGTCAACGAGCAGGGATTACAGATTTTACAGACGCCCGCGATGCTGCGGGCAAAATTGGAAGAAAAAGGCGACGACCGCAGCGATGCGCTGCTGTGGGAGCTTATCCTGACGGCCTGCCCCAGCGTGGCGGATGTGGCCGTGCAGCCGGAGCTTTCCCGCGCGGAGGTCAACACGGTGATCGGCGCGGTGACCAAGACCACCATGCTGTCTGCCTCCCTGGTGAGAAGGATGGTCCAGCAGCTGCTGGATGCCGCGCAGGTGAAGCTATCGCCGGTGCCGCGGTTTCTGATCCTCGCCAACGGCAGGCACGGCGGAGCGTGCTCGGTGGAGGATCAGCGGGAGGGCGAGGTCCTGCAGGCGGCTCTTGCGTCGCTGGAGACGGACACGGAAACGGCCCTCAGCGACCTGCAGACCCTGTCCCAGGCCGGGAACGCCTATGCCAGCTACCAGCTGGGCCTGTACTACAGCAGCCACAAGATGGAGGGGATGGATACCCAGCAGGTGGCGCAGAACTTCTTCAACTGCGCCGCGCAGCAGGGCTATGGCCCGGGCTATGGCGCCCTGGCGGATTATGCACTGAACGGGCGGCGAAAGAATCTTCGCCGGGCGGCCCAGTATTTTGGGTATCCCACATCCCTGGCGGGCCGGGACGGCAAAAGGTGGAGCAAAAACGCCGCGGACCTGTTGGCCTATCGGGAGCAGAACGTCCGCAGCGGAAGACAGACCCTGCTGCTGGTGGTGGTCACGCTGGTGATAACGCTGCTGGCGGGTATTTGCAGTCCTCGCGAATTTGCGATGGCGGTTCCGGCGCTGGTGCTGGAGCTTGGCTGCGGGGTTCGCTGCGTGCTGGGACTGGTTATGGACCCCTACGGCTCCTACCGCTTTGTGTATGCCGCCCTGGCTGCCTGCTGGCTGCTGAACATCCTATGCCTGGTCTGAGGGGAGGCACAGTATGAGTACATCTTATTTCATGAACATCGGCGCGTATGTGGCCACGGTGATTTTTGCGGCTGCGCGTCTGGCTGTGGGAGGAGTGCTGACCGAGCCCGGCGCGCTGATCCCGGCACTGCTGGTGCTGGGGATCCTGCTTATCCCCTTGGCGTCTAAGGGTGGATTTCAGAAGAGTACCTATCAGACCGGGCCAGCCTTTGGGCTGGCATGGGGCGTCCTTTATGCCTTTCTGACACCTGTTGTCCTGGCTGCGGTATCCTCCGGATGGAGCGACCTTTGCTCCCGCGTGGGAAAGCTTACGCATCTGGGCTGGCCTATGGTGGCCGGGGCGGTGCTGCTGGCTGCGCTGACGCTGGAAAAAGGCGCGCAAAAGCAAAGTATATATCGGGCGGCCCGGCTTCTGGTATGGGCGGCCTACATCCTGCTGCTGAACTGGCGCGCCGGCGCCATGCGGCTGGATGCGGATGATTGCTGGCTGATCAGCGTGCTGGGCGTTCCGGTGGCGGGCGCGGTGTATGAGCTGCTGGAGCAGAAGGGTCAGGTCACTGCCAAATGGTATCATGCGCCGTTGGCGCTTCTGGGCGTTTCCTGGTGTGTGCTGACGGTATTCCTATCCGTGCGATACAGGGCGGCAAACGCAATGGAGATCTACCCGAAGGAGTACAGCACGGTTTGCAGGCTCTGCAATGTGGTGCCGCTGCTGGCTGCGGTGCTTGCTGCGCTGTGCGTGATATTTTGACATAAGGAGGAGAGAGATTTGAAGCTTGATATCAGGACCTTGAGCGCGTCTCTGGTGGCCGGATTTGTGAGCTGGTACCTGTGCGCGGGGATTTACAATAAGAACGCGGATTCCATGTGGACGCCGCTGCTGATGGCGCTGTTGTTTCTTGTGCTGGCGGCGATAACCTGCCTGGTGGTGCACCTTACAACGGGGCGGCGCACGAGATTTATGCAATTCAAGGGTATCGGTCAGATCATGACCATGCTGGCTGTGGGCCTGGTGGCGCTGATGACGCTGATTTATGGGAACTGCCCGGAGCTGTTCCAGATAGATGGCAATGCGACGTATTACTACAACAGCGTTGATCGAGACGGAGAAAAGATGGTGACGGGGATCAGCGAACTTTCTTACCATATGGATGAGGATACCTATCGCCGGGCCTATCAGCAGTGCGACCGGATCGTTCAGGAGGTGGTAAGCGGGGCGGCGGGCCTTTCTGCGCGAGAGGCGGAGCTGCATGCCTATCGCTACGTCACCGGCCACTGTGTCTACGACCTGTCCACGCCGTATTGCGGGACGCCCTACGGCGCGCTGGTGGAAGGCCGGGCCAAGTGTGACGGAACCGGAAAAACCATGCAATGGATCCTGGAGCAGATGGGAATCGTTTGCCTGTCGATTTCCGGCGCGCCCTTGGACGGCGGGAACGGGCACCAGTGGAATGTGGCGGAAATTGACGGCATATTTTATGATCTGGATGCCACCGCTGACCTGGGAAACCAGGGGGACAAGCTGCTGTATGGCCGGTTCAATGTGGATAACCACCTGATTCGGGACCTCTATCCCATCGGAGACGGCTATCTGTCCTGCTTCACTATTCCGGGTACCGACAGCATGTCGGGCAGCTATCATGCCCGCAATCATACGCGGGTGGAAAGCGACGCCGACTGCGGGCCGATTTTGGCGCAGCAGTTTTCACAGGTGATACAGAAGAACGGCGGCAGCTTTGCCATCCAGCTTGCGCAGAGTGCGCAGGTGGATGAACTGAGCCGGATCTTCGGAAAATGGGAGGGCGCCGAGCGCTTCCTGAAGGAGTATGGCGTATCGCTGCAGGGCTTCGGCTATTACTCGCTGACGCAGCCCGAGACAAACGTCTATCAGTTCACAGTGTACCGGGATTCGTGAGGACAAAAAGGACTCCTGCCAAGGCGGCAGGAGTCCTTTTTGTGTCCCCTAAAAGTGCTTTGACCTTTGGGGCTTTTTGACAAGAAACAGGGGTCCCGCAGTTCTGCGGGACCCCTGTTGGTTCTATTTGGATGATATCCTATCTTTCGGCTTAGAAGCAGCCCTGCTCCATCATAGCCTCAGCGACCTTCTTGAAGCCGGCGATGTTGGCGCCAGCCACCAGGTCATAGCCCAGGCCGTACTCGGCAGCGGCATCGGCGGATTCCTTGTGGATGGTCTTCATCATCTTGTGCAGCTGAGCATCGACTTCCTCGGCAGTCCAGACCAGACGCTCGGAGTTCTGAGCCATCTCCAGAGCGGAGACGCCCACGCCGCCGGCGTTAACGGCCTTGGAGGGAGCCACAATGATGCCCTTCTGCTGACGCAGGAAGTTCAGAGCGTCGTTGGTGGTGGGCATATTGGCCACTTCGATGTAGTACTTCACGCCGGAGGCAGCAATCTTCTCGGCGGACTCCATGCGAACGTCGTTCTGCATGGCGGCGGGCATGTACACGTCAACATCCTTGACGCCCCAGCACTTCTCGCCAGCCACGAACTCGCAGCCGAACTTGTCGGCATAGGGTTTGCAGTGCATAGGATCCTTGGCGCGCATCTCCAGGATGTAGTTCAGCTTCTCGTCGGTGATAACGCCGTCGGGATCGTGAACGTAACCATCGGGACCGGCAAAGTAGGTGACGGCAGCGCCCAGCTGAGCGGCCTTCTTCATGATGCCCCAGCCCACGTTGCCGTAGCCGGAGATGGCGATCTTCTTGCCCTCGATGGTGTCATTCTCGTGCTTGAGCACTTCCTGCAGATAGTAGATAGCGCCGTAGCCGGTGGCCTCGGGACGGATCAGGGAACCGCCGTAGCTCAGGCCCTTGCCGGTGAGCACGCCGTTCTCCCACACGCCCTTCAGGCGGCGGTACTGGCCATACAGGTAGCCGATCTCGCGGCCGCCCACGCCCATATCACCGGCGGGAACGTCGATGTCGGGCCCGATGTAACGATACAGAGCCGTCATGAAGCTCTGGCAGAAACGCATGACCTCGGCGTCGGACTTGCCGGCGGGATCAAAGTCGGAACCGCCCTTGGCGCCGCCGATGGGGAGGCCGGTCAGGCTGTTCTTGAAGGTCTGCTCGAAGCCCAGGAACTTGATGATGCCCTCATACACGTTCTTCTGGAAGCGCAGGCCGCCCTTGTAGGGGCCGATGGCGCCGTTGAACTGGCAGCGCCAGCCGCGGTTGGTGTGCCACTGGCCGTTGTCGTCGCACCACACAACGCGGAAGGTGAACATACGCTCGGGCTCGACCATGCGGTTCAGCAGGTCGACCTTCTCATACTCGGGGTGCTTCTCGATGACAGGCTCCAGAGAGGACAGGACCTCCTCGACGGTCTGCACGAACTCGGGCTCGTTGCCATGCTTGGTTCTGACGTTCTCCAGAACGCTGGCCAGATAAGCATTCATAATAGTTGCCTCCTCAAAAATTGTTCCAAGATTGTTCAAAATCGAATGGGTAGATGAAATTTGCTCATACCCCCATCCGTTCTGATAATAACACCATTCCGGCAAATACTCAAGGGGGTTATTCCGAAAATCGTCCCTCGCGACCGTAAAATCTTCGCGGTGTTTTTTGTGCATTTTGTAAAAATGCACATTCCCTCCTTTGCACCCGGCAGCCGCCGCAAATTGTGGATTCCGGCCTATTTGATGATTATTTCACAATTTCGCGATACAGACTCTTTCGCCCGCAAAATTACCGGTATCCCGACTTTGTAGATTTTTTTTTAGGGATTCCGGCCTGGCCCGGCTGGCTTTTTCGGAATCCTGCACATTTTTTGCCGCTGGAGCTAAAATTTCTGTTGCATTTTTATACCAAAGCGTGTAAAATATAGGCAACAATCCAAGATTGGTAGCTGTAAGGAAGTGCCTCGCGCACGGGCTGCAACTATCACTCGGCTGTTGCTTGAGTGTTTCAGATCTCCATCCGGAGGTTTGAAACATTTTTCTTTACCCGGAAGCATTGGAACAATTCAAAAGGAGGAACACACATGAATCTGGTCATCAACGGAAGACTCATCACCCGGGACGAGGGCGGCAAGGGCTATTATGAGCACGGGGCCGTGGCCTATGAGGGCGCCACCATCACCGAGGTGGGCCAGGAGAGCGCCCTGCGGGCCAAGTATCCCCAGGCTCACATCATCGACGCCAAGGGCGGCATCATCATGCCCGCCTTCATCAACGCCCATACCCACATCTATTCCGCCCTGGCCCGGGGCCTGTCCATTGTGGGCAACAACCCCACCAATTTCTATGAGGTGCTGGACGGCACCTGGTGGGCCATCGACCGGAAGCTGACCCTGGAGGGGACCCGGGCCAGCGCCGACGCCCTGTACATCGACTGCATCAAGCAGGGCGTTACCACCATCTTTGATCACCACGCTTCCTATGCCGAGATCCCCGGCTCCCTGCACACCATTGCCGAGTCCGCCAAGAGGTTCGGCATCCGCTCCTGCCTGTGCTATGAGGTCTCCGACCGGGACGGCGAGGAGAAGTGCCTCCAGGCCATCCAGGAAAACGCCGACTTCATCACCGAGTGCCAGAAGAACCAGGATCCCATGCTGGCCGCCATGTTCGGCGGACACGCTCTGTTCACCATCAGCGACAAGACCTTCGACCGCATGGTGGCCGCCAACAATGGCCGCACCGGCTACCACATCCATGTGTCCGAGGGCATGAACGACGTGTACGACTCCCTGCAAAACTATGGCCGCCGTCCGGTGCAGCGGCTCCAGGACCACGGCATCCTGGGCCCCAAGACCATTCTGGGCCACTGCATCCATGTGAACACCGCCGAGATGGACATCATCAAGGAGACCGGCACCATGGTGGTCAACAACCCCGAGAGCAACATGGGCAACGCCATCGGCATCTGCCCGGTGCTCCAGCTGCACAAGCGGGGCATCCTGCTGGGCATGGGCACCGATGCCTATACCAACGATATGCTGGAGTCCCTGAAGGTGGCCCTGTGCTCCCAGCGCAGCCAGAACTGTCTGCCCAACGTGGGCTGGTGCGAGGTCACGGACATGCTGTTCCGCAACAACGCCAAGATCGGCGAAAAGTACTTCCCGGTGCAGCTGGGCGTGCTGAAGGCCGGCGCCGCCGCGGACATCATCGTCATGGACTATAAGCCCTTCACCCCCTTCTCCGACGAGAACATCGACGGCCACATGATCTTCGGCATGACCGGCCGCCAGTGCCAGACCACCATCGCAGGCGGCAAGCTCCTGATGCAGGACCGCCAGCTGGTGGGCATCGACGAGGAGGCGGAAAATGCCCACATCCTGGAGGCTGCCAAGAAGCTCTGGGGCAGCCTGAACAACCGGGTGTATTGATGCGCTGATCTTTTACGATTCAAAAAGGAGGAACCCCCATGTCCGAGAAAATGTATCCCATTCCCTTCAAATCCCTGATGAATTGGGTAATCACCGAGTACGTCGGCTGCGGCGACGTGTTCGGCGTGCATAAGCAGTACCACGCCACCGGCAAGAGCCTGCCCATCTTCGGCGAGCGCATCGAGACCCCCTTCGGCCCCGCCGCCGGTCCCAACAGCCAGCTGGCCCAGAACATCATCGCCGCCTATGCGGCCGGCGCCCGGTTCTTCGAGGTAAAGACCGTTCAGAAGATGGACGGCGCTGATCTGGCCGCCTGTGTGCCCCGCCCCTGCATCCTGGCCAACGACGAGGGCTATAACCAGGAGTGGTCCACGGAGCTGACCGTTCCCCAGGCCATGGACGAGTATATCAAGGCCTGGTGCGCTCTGAAGGTCCTCAGCAAGGTCTACGGCTTCGGCGATCCCGACGGCTTCGTGTTCAACATGTCCGTGGGCTATGACCTGGAGGGCATCAAGGGCGAGAAGGTCAACACCTATATCGACGGTATGATGGACGCCCGCCGCACCGCCATTTTCGGCGAGTGCAAGGAGGTCCTGAAGGAGCTGTTCCCCCAGGAGACCGCCTTCATCGACGCCATCTCCCCCCGGGTGTCCCGCAGCGTCACTGTGTCCACCCTCCACGGCTGTCCCCCTGACGAGATCGAGCGCATCGCCAGCTACCTGATCTCCGAAAAGCACCTGCACACCTTCGTCAAGTGCAACCCCACCATCCTGGGCTACCAGACCGCCCGCCGCACCCTGGACTCCATGGGCTATGACTACATCGTCTTCGATGAGCACCATTTCAACGAGGATCTGCAGTGGGCCGACGCCGTGCCCATGTTTGAGCGCCTGCAGGCCCTGGCCGACAGCTGCGGCCTGGAGTTTGGCCTGAAGCTGTCCAACACCTTCCCGGTGGACACCACCCGTGGCGAGCTGCCCAACAACGAGATGTACATGTCCGGCCGCAGCCTGTTCCCCCTGACCATCGAGATGTGCCACCGCATTTCCCGCCAGTTCAAGGGTAAGATGCGCATCTCCTTCGCCGGCGGCGCGGAGTATTTCAACTGCGACAAGCTGTTTGCCGCAGGCATCTGGCCCATCACCGTGGCCACCACCATCCTCAAGCCCGGCGGATACAACCGCCTGCACCAGATGGTGGAGAAGGTGGAGCCCATGGCATACCGTCCCTTCTCCGGCACGGACACCCAGGCCATCTGCCAGATGTCCGCCGCCAGTCACACCGATGTTCACCACGTCAAGCCCATCAAGCCCCTGCCCAGCCGCAAGAGCGACAAGCAGGTGCCCTGGATGGACTGCTTTACCGCTCCCTGCCAGGGCGGCTGCCCCATCCACCAGGATATCCCCGAGTATATGGAGCTGTGCCGCAAGGGCCTGTATGCCCCGGCCCTGAAGCTCATCACCCAGAAGAACCCCCTGCCCTTCCTGACCGGCACCATCTGCGCCCACCGGTGTCAGACCAAGTGTTCCCGGAACTTCTATGACGAGTCCGTCCGCATCCGGGATACCAAGCTGCTGGCCGCCGAAAAGGGCTACAACGCCCTGATGGCCTCCATCCGGCCCACCGAGAAGGTCTCCGGCAAGAAGGCCGCCATCATCGGCGGCGGCCCCACCGGCATCGCCGCGGCCTATTTCCTGGCCCGGGCCGGTATCGAGACCACCATTTTCGAGCGGGAGAGCTGCCTGGGCGGCGTGCCCCGGCACGTGATCCCCTCCTTCCGCATCGCCAACGAGACCATCGAGAAGGACATCGCCTTGATGGAGAAGTACGGCGTGGACGTCCGCTGCGGCGCGCCTGCCCCCTCCGTCACCGAGCTGAAGGCCATGGGCTACACCCATATCCTGTTCGCCGTGGGCGCCTGGAAGCCCGGCAAGCTGGAGATCGCCGGTGATGTGGCCGGGGCCATCCAGTGGATGAAGGGCGTCAAGGCCGGCAACATCGCCGTGGGCGGCAGCATTGCCGTCGTCGGCGGCGGCAACACCGCCATGGATGCCGCCCGTCTGGCCAAGCGGTCCGGTGCCAAGCAGGTGACCCTGGTCTATCGCCGCACCCGCAAGTACATGCCCGCCGACGAGCACGAGCTGGCCCTGGCCCTCCAGGACGGCGTGACCTTCGCCGAGCTGGCTGCCCCCGTGAAGCAGGCCGACGGCGTGCTGACCTGCGAGAAGATGGTGCTGGGCGAGGCCGACGCCTCCGGCCGCCGCAGCCCCGTGGGCAGCGGCGAGTTCTTCGACATCCCCTGCGACCTGGTGATCTCCGCCGTGGGCGAGCAGGTGGACAGCGCCCTGATGGCCGCCAACGGCATCGAGGTGGACAAGAAGGGCCGCCCCGCCTTTCAGACCAACCTGCCCGGCGTGTATGCCGCCGGTGACGCCACTCGCGGCCCCGCCACCGTGGTGGAGGGCATTGCCGACGCCGCCCGCTTCGCCCAGGAGGTCATCGGCCAGGCCTACACCTATGACATTCCCCAGCAGGCCTATATCACCAGGACCGACGCCCAGGCCAAGAAGGGCATCCTGAACATGAGCGGCTGTGTGTGCCAGGAGGGCAGCCGCTGCCTGCAGTGCTCCACCGTGTGCGAAAACTGCGTGGATTCCTGCCCCAACCGTGCCAACGTGGCCATCGCCATGGCCGACGGCAGCCACCAGATCCTCCACGTGGACAAGATGTGCAACGAGTGCGGCAACTGCACCCAGTTCTGCCCCTATGCCT
>UQUC01000027.1 GCA_900544105.1 uncultured Oscillibacter sp.
CGCCGGGCAGACCAGCGCGGAGTTCTGGGGTATGGGGTCCGACGGCACGGTGGGCGCCAACAAGAACTCCATCAAGATCATCGGCCACGCCACAGACCTGTACTGCCAGGCCTATTTTGTGTACGACTCCAAGAAGTCCGGCGGTCTGACCCAGAGCCACCTGCGGTTCGGCGACCAGCCCATTCACGCCACGTATCTGGTATCCGCGGCGGACTTCGTGGGCGTCCACGCCCTGCTGAAGGAGGCGGGGCTTCTGGGCAAGCCCATCACCTCTGTCCAAATCGGCTTTGTGCTGGCCCCCAGGATCAACGCCGCTGGCCGCATGGGTGCGGCGGATCTGGCCGCGGACCTGCTGGAGACCGATGACCCCGCCCGGGCCGAGGAGCTGGCAAAGGCTCTGTGTGACCTAAACCGGGAGCGGCAGGCGGTAGAGCAGGCCATCTGCGCCGACGCCACCGAGAAGATCGAGCGCCTCCGGGCCGAGGACCGCAGCGCCCTGGTCCTCTCCAGCGAGGACTGGCACCAGGGCGTGGTGGGGATTGTGGCCTCCCGCCTCAGCGAGAAGTACGCCTGCCCAAGCTTCATGATTCATCTAAAAGACGGCGTGGGCAAGGGTTCCTGCCGGTCCTACGGCGGGTTTAACCTGTTTTCCGCGCTGGAGTCCTGCGCCGACCTGCTGGAGGGCTTCGGCGGCCACGAGTTGGCGGCGGGCTTTACCATCTCCGAGGAGAACATCGACGCCTTCCGGGCCCGGATGAACCGGTATGTCCGCTCCGCCTCCGGCGGGGAACGGGCGGTATCCTGCCTGGACGTGGACGCGCCCATCTCCTGCCCCGGCGAGGTGACGCTGGCGGAGGTGGAGCAGCTGGACCAGCTGGAGCCCTATGGCGCGGGCAATCCCCGGCCGGTGTTCGCCCTGCTGGGCGCCACGGTGGATGTCCTGCAGCCCGTGGGCCAGGGGAAGCACCTGAAGCTCCGCCTCTCCAAGGGCACGTGCCGGTTTGACGCCATCTTCTTCTCCATGACGGAGGAGACGTGCGGCGTGGCGGCGGGCATGCGGGTGGACGCGGCCTTTTATCTCCAGGCCAATACCTTCCGGGGCACCACCACCCTGCAATTGCAGCTGGTGGACCTGCGTCCCTCTCTGACCCCCAGCCGCCATGAGGCGGAATCCATGGACCTGCTGCACCGCCTGACGGAGGATCTGCCCCTCACGGCCCAGGAGACCGCCCGGCTCATGATCTCCCGGGATCAGTTTGCCGCCTTCTGGCGGATCCTGGACCGGCATCTGAAGCAGGGCAAGCTGGAAACGGATCTGCTGCCCTATCTCCGCTCTCTGGCGGCGCAGGTGGGCGGCTGTGACAGTTTTCTCCGGGCTGCGCTGGCCCTGACGGTCTTTCAGGAACGGGGGCTCATCTCCCTGTCCCGGCAGGAGGATCGGGTAACGCTATGTCTCAATCCCATTCAGGGAAAGGTGGATCTTTACGCCTCTCCCTGCCTGCGCCGTCTCCGGGGCGGTGCGGAGGTTAAACGAGGTGATTCGCAGTGACGATTGACGAACAGTTTGAGAAATTGGAGAACACCGTCCGGGAATACAATCCCGGCGCGGATTTCAAGCGCATCCGGGAATCCTATGAATTCGCCAAGCTGCATCACGGCGAGCAGCGCCGCAAAAGCGGTGAGCTTTATATCACCCACCCTTTAGCCGTGGCGCAGATCGTGGCGGAGGAGCTGCACCTGGATTCCGAATCCATCGAGGCGGCCCTGCTTCACGATGTCATTGAGGATACGGACGCCACGTATGATGACGTGGCCAAGCTCACCTCCCCCACGGTGGCGGATCTGGTGGAGGGCGTCAGCAAGCTGACCCGGATCCAGTACGCCACCAAGGAAGATGAGCAGATGGAGAACCTCCGGAAAATGCTCATCGCCATGAGTAAGGACATCCGGGTCATCCTCATCAAGATCTCCGACCGGCTCCACAATATGCGGACCATGGAGTATCAGACCCACGCCAAGCAGAAGCAGAAATCCCTGGAGACCATGGAGATCTACGCTCCCATCGCACATCGGCTGGGTATGCAGCGGATGAAGTGGGAGCTGGAGGATCTCTCATTAAAATATCTGGACCCCATCGGCTACGATGAGATCGTCTCCAAGCTGGACGCCAAGCGCCCGGAGTATGACGCTCTTATGAGCCGCACCCAGGCTCAGATCGATCAGCGGCTCAATGAAATGGGCATCAAGCACATTGTCTACGGCCGCATGAAGCACCCCTATTCCATCTACCGGAAAATGTTCAGCCAGAATAAGTCTCTGGATGAGATTTTCGACCTCTTTGCGTTCCGGGTGGTGGTAGACACCGTCAGCGACTGCTACAACGTGCTGGGCGTGATTCATGACCTCTACAAGCCTATTCTGGGACGTTTCAAGGACTATATCGGCACTCCCAAGCCCAACGGCTACCAGAGCCTTCACACCACCGTCATGGGCAATGAGGGCATCCCCTTTGAGGTGCAGATCCGTACCACGGAGATGCACGAGATCGCCGAGTACGGTGTGGCCGCCCACTGGAAGTATAAGCAGAACGGTCAGGGCGCCGGCACCGAGGGCAAGTACGAGTGGGTACGCCGTCTGCTGGAAAATCAGGAGGGCGCCGACGCTGAAGAGTTTATCCACTCCCTGAAGGTGGATATGTTCTCCGACGAGGTGTTCGTGTTCACACCCAACGGCGATGTGCAGAACCTCCCCGCCGGAGCCACTCCCATCGACTTCGCCTACGCCATCCATTCCGCCGTGGGCAACCGCATGATCGGCGCCAAGGTGAATAACCGCATCGTCACGCTGGATCATGTGTTGAAAAACGGCGACATCGTGGAGATTTTGACCTCCAAAAACGCCAAGGGTCCCAGCCGGGACTGGATGAAGATCGCCAAGAGCAACGAGGCCCGCTCCAAGATCCGTCAGTGGTTCAAAAAGGAAAAGCGGGACGAGAACATTGCCAACGGCCGCTCCGCTTTCGACGCGGAGCTGCGTCACTGCGGCATCGTCATGAAAGACGTGCTGGACCCGGAGTTCCTGCCTGTGCTGCTGAAAAAGGTGGCCTATCCCACGCTGGACGATCTCTACGCTGCCATTGGCTACGGCGGCTTCACTGCTCAGAAGGCGGTGAGCCGGATCCAGGGCGAGTTGCAGCGCCGCCAGCAGCAGCGGCAGCAGGAGCAAATGCTGGCAGAGGCTGTGGCGGAGCCCAAGGAGGACGCCAAGCCCGCGGATACCCCCAAGCAGCCCAAGGCCGTCAAGAGCGAGCAGGGCATTATCGTGGAAGGTCTGGACAACTGTTTGGTGAAGTTCTCCAAATGCTGCACCCCCGTCCCCGGAGACGACATCGTGGGCTTCATCACCCGTGGCTACGGCGTGTCCGTCCACCGGGCGGACTGTCCCAACGCCTCGGAGGAAAAGCGGAAGGAACAGCCCGGCCGTTGGATCCATGTCTCTTGGGGCACCGATACCAATGACAGCTATCCCACCACCATCGAGGCGGTGTGCAAGGACCGGCTGAATCTGCTGCTGGACATCTCCTCCGCCCTCTCCACTACCAAGACCTTTGTACTGGGCCTGAACACCCGCAGCACGGAGGACGGCTTCGCCATTATCCGCATTGAGATCCAGATCAAAGATGGAGCGCAGCTTTCCACCCTGATGAATAAGCTCCATCAGATCTCCGGTGTTCTGCGGGTCAACCGGCCCGTGGGCTGATCTTTCGCGGCATTGGGAACGAGTTTCCTTCGTTGCCGCAAAGGTCCCTCTCGATAAAATACAAGACGTCTGGCTCTGCCTGTTTTGCGGGTAAAGCCCATTACAAAGTATACCCTTTTGGATACCAAATAAGGAGTTGCTACCATGCGCGCTGTTGTTACACGAGTCAAAAACGCCTCTGTTATCATCAATGAACAGGTCAACGGTCAGATAGGCACCGGTTTTCTGGTGCTGCTGGGCGTAGGCCCCAACGATACGGAGGCCACCGCCGACAAGCTGGCGGACAAGATCTGCAATCTGCGGGTCTTTGAGGATGAAAATGAAAAAATGAACCTGAATCTGGGGCAGGTGGGCGGCAGCCTGCTGGTGGTATCCCAGTTCACTCTGTACGCCGATACCTCCTCCCGCCGCCCCGGTTTCTCCGGCGCGGCCAAGCCCGACCTGGCCATCCCCCTCTATGAGCGGTTCATGGCCCACTGCCGGGAGCGGGGCTTTGACGTGCAGCACGGCGAATTCGGTGCCGATATGCAGGTCTATTCCCAGAACGATGGTCCGGTCACCATCCTGTTTGACACGGAAGAGTAAACTGATTTTAATGAGGTGTGTCTTATGAAGATCCAAGCCTTGCAGGTGGGGTCCATCGGCACCAACTGCTATATTCTCTGCGATGAAGCTGCTAAGGTCTGCGCCGTGATCGATCCCGGCGCGGAGCCGGAGCTGATCCTCTCCGCCGCGGAAAAACTGGACTGCACCGTGGACAAGATCCTGCTGACCCACGGTCACTATGACCACACCGGCGCGGTGGCGGCGCTGCTGGAGATGCTGCCGCCGACAGCGGTCTATATCCATCAGGCGGATTTTGACAGTCCGCAGACCCAACTGTTCCCGCTGAAAAGCGAACTATCCCGGATCCCCTTCGGCGGCGTAAATTTCTATGGGGAGGGAGACCGCATCACGGTGGGCACTCTGGAACTCCAGGTACTCCACACCCCCGGTCACTCCGAGGGCAGCGTCACGCTGCTGTGCGGAGATACCCTGTTCTGCGGAGACACCCTATTTGCTGGTTCCTGCGGCCGGACAGACTTTCCCGGCGGCAGCATGAAGCAGATGATGGCCTCTCTGTCCCGGCTGGCCGCTCTGTCCGGGGACTACCGGGTCCTGCCGGGACACATGGAGCCCAGCACTCTGGACCGGGAACGGCGCTACAACCCCTATATGCAGATGGCGCTGCGGGAGCAAGGCTGATATGAAGCTGGAATTTTTAGGTCATGACGAACGCTATATCGTCGAGCA
This sequence comes from uncultured Oscillibacter sp., assembly GCA_900544105.1. GTDB lineage: Bacteria > Bacillota > Clostridia > Oscillospirales > Oscillospiraceae > Oscillibacter. The sequence continues at coordinate 5,053 of UQUC01000027.1, forward strand.
GAGCCTGATGACCCTCTTTCCGCTGGAAAAACCGGCCTATGACGCGGTACAGCCTGGAGACGAGGCGTGGTGCCGCCTTGCCGCCGAGGAAACGGCGGCGGACTGTCAGGTCACTGCGGAGCTGCACTATCACGGATACACCGCCGCCGCTGTTTTTGCCTCACCCCTTACCGGCACGGACTTTGAAAAAGAAGGCCAGCGGCGCTATGCCGTGGCAGCCTGCTTCTATCTGGCGTTTCTGGAACTGTATCCCAAGCTGCCGGAAGCGCTCCGCGCCGCGGAAAAGCTGACGCTGCCCCCCTGGGGGATGCTCACCGGCGTCCGGCCTGACAAGCCCATCACTTGGGCGCTGTTGGAGGGCAAAACCCCGGAGGAAGCCAAGCAAGAACTGAAGGCGCGCTACTTCGTCCCGGAGGACCGGGCGGCACTGGCATTAGAGACCGGCACCGTGGGCTATCACGCCCGGAAGCGGCTGGAAAAGCGGGACATCGACCTGTATGTGGGTATTCCCTTCTGTCCCACCCGCTGCGCCTACTGCTCCTTTGTGAGTCAGAGCGTGGAACGGAGCTTTTCTCTGGTGGAGCCCTATGTAAAGGCTCTGATCGCGGAGATCCGCTCCGGCGGGGACATGGTGCGCAGTAATCACCTGCGGCCCCGCACCTTCTACATGGGCGGCGGCACCCCCGGTATTCTGACGCCAGATCAGATGGATGCCATCCTGACGGCTTTGGAAGAATCCTTCGACCTTTCCGCCTGTCCGGAGATCACGGTGGAGATCGGTCGTCCGGATACCATCACAGCCGAAAAGCTGGCCGTCCTGAAATCTCACAATGTCACACGGGTCTGCGTAAATCCGCAGACCATGGAGGATCACGTTCTCACCGCCATTGGCCGCCGCCACGCCTCTGCGGATACGGTGCGGGCCATGGAGCTGGTGCGGGCCTACCGGTTCCCCCACGTCAACATGGACCTCATCGCAGGCCTGCCGGCGGATACACCGGAGGGCTTCCGTCGTTCTCTGGACAAATGTCTGGAACTGGGGGCTGATGACATCACCATCCACACCCTGTCGCTGAAAAAGGGCAGCCGCATCCTGATGGAAGGCCTCTCCATTCCCGACGGCGCGGCCGTGCAATCCATGCTGGACTATGCCGCCCCTACTCTGCGGTCCGCAGGCTTCGTCCCCTACTACCTTTACCGGCAAAAGTATATGTCCGGCAGCTTTGAAAATGTAGGTTGGAGCCGCCCCGGTGGAGAGTGCTGGTACAACGTGGATATCATGTCGGAGCTGTGCTCCATTCTATCCTTCGGTGCGGGCGGCTCTACCAAGATGGTAGAACCAGGCACCAACCACATCGAGCGGGTCTTTAACCTGAAGTATCCCAAGGAATACACGGAGCGGCCGGAGAAAATCCAGCAAAATCAGGCTGCTTTCGCGGAGTTCTATCAAAAATACGTTCCCGAAACTTAAATGGGCGGCCGCAGCCGCAAGGAGGGTCATTCATGGAACATAGCTGTGAAGCGTATTGGACCAAGGCGGAAGGACTGGTGCGGGACGCCATCTGCACCATGGGTTTGGGGGCCAAACGGCTGACGGATGCCGCCAAACGGCAGTTGGAGATCGCGGATCTCCGGGCCGGCGTCAACGTCGGTCTCCGGGAACTGGGCGAGCTGCTGTATGCCACCCACACCGGCACTCCTACGGATTCCGAGCTGCTGCTGGAAAAAATGCAGGAGATCGATGACCTCAAAGCCCGGCTCCGAGATCTGGAGGGAGAACCCATCATCCATTTGATCTGCCCCCGCTGCGGACATGAGGTCCAGCCGGAGGACGTATACTGCCGGGACTGCGGCGAAAAGCTGTGATGGCGGGTATGTTCCGCTCCTGCGGCGCATACCTAACCAATAGCGGCGGTACGCCGCCGAAAGACTGTCGATAAAGCGATAAATTCTCCGCAACGGTAAGGTAGGGCAGCCGTTAGCGGCTCCGCCGCTCTACGGATGCCGCATACCCCTTGCTGGTAAAGGGCGTGTGCGGGAAACCTAAGAGGGGTTTCCTGCGCCATTGAAATCCTAAGTTTTCAGAACTTTTATAAAGTTCTGAAAACCTGCTCAGCGGGGATACGCCCCGCCTCTCTCAATCTGAAAATTCGAGGTAACATCCATGGCAACTCCTGCGAAAAAACAATCCTTCTTAGGCGGCGCTGCCATTCTGGCTGCGGCTGTGGTCATCGTCAAGCTCATCGGCGCAGCCTATAAGATCCCTCTTAGCAATATTCTGGGCAGTGCGGGACAAACTTATTTTGACACCGCCTACCAGATCTACAACTTTTTGCTGACCTTTTCCACGGCAGGTCTGCCCCTGGCCATCTCCCGGATGACCAGCCAGGCCCACGCCAAAGGACTGGAAAATGAGAAGCGGCGGATCTTCTCCACCGCCATCTGGCTGTTCTTCGGTTTGGGTCTGGTGTGCTCCGTGCTGATGTTCTTCCGTGCGGACGCGCTGGCCCGATTCCTGAACAACTCTCTGGCCGCCACTGCTGTACAGGCGTTGGCCCCGGCGGTGTTCTGCGTGTGCCTGCTGGCCTGTATGCGTGGCTACACCCAGGGTCAGGGCAACATGACCCCCACCGCCATCAGCCAGGTGTTGGAGGCCCTTTTGAAGCTGGGCATCGGTCTGCCTCTGGCCTGGTATGTGCTCCACATCGGTAAGACCGCTGAGCTCAGCGCGGCAGGAGCTATCGTAGGCGTCACGGCGGGCACAGCGGTATCCATGCTGTTCCTGTGCGCCTATCTCGTCACCCACCGGAACCGGAAGGAATCGCCAGACGTTCCCTCCTCCAGCGGGCAGATCATTAAGCAGATCCTGCTCATCGGCGTTCCCATCACCCTGAGCAACTCCGCCATGAGCATCATCAACATCATCGATACCAAGATCGTCATGGGCCGCCTGCAAAACGGGCTGGGCCTTTCAGAAACAGCAGCGGCTGTGCTGAACGGCCAGTACCGTATCGCCATGAATATGCCCAACATGGTGGCCTCCTTTGTTTATCCCGTCACCATGAGCCTGATCCCCTTCGCGGCGGCGGCGCTGGCCCGGAAGGACCACGCTGAGGCGGACCGCATCATTTCCTCCGCCTTCCGTCTCATCGCTATTCTGGCGCTGCCGGCAGGCATCGGCCTTTCCGTGCTGTCCACCCCCATTGAGCGGCTCATGCTGCCCATGCAGCCGGAGGATGCACTGGCGGCGGGTCCCCATTTGCAGATCTTGGGCATTGCCCTGGTCTTTATCTGCCTGATGATTTTGACCAATGCCATTTTGCAGACCTACGGTAAGGAAAAGCTGCCCATTTTCACTGTCATCGCCGGCGGTGTGGTGAAGGTGGTCATGAACTACATTCTGGTGGGGAACCCGGACATCAACATCCATGGAGCGCCCATTTCTACCCTGTGCTGCTATCTGACTATCTGCGGACTGAACCTGTTCTTCGTGTGGAAATACTCCCCGGAGAAGCCCCGGTACACGCGGCTGTTCGGAAAGCCCATCGTAGCCTCCGCCCTGATGGGCGCCGCCGTTTGGGCGGTGTACGGTCTTGTCGCCAGAGTCCTTAGCGGCCACAGCGCTTACGGCGCCAATGCCCTCGCTACCTTCTGCGGTATTCTGGCCGGTGTGGTGGTATACGGCGTTCTGGTCATTGCCCTGCGGATCTTACGGGCAGAAGACGTAAAAGCTCTGCCTAAGGGCGAAAAAATAGCCAAACTTTTGCGTTTGAAGTGAACGATTTATAAAAAATCCTGTAATATCAAGGTTTTCAGGATAAAATAGCTTGCAAAGGCAGTGGAGATATGGTAAATTTTCAAAGGAAACAACGCTATGGGTGGGAGGATCTTCTCACCATCATGCACCTGCTGCGCGCCCCCGAGGGCTGCCCCTGGGACCGCGAGCAGACCCACCAGTCCATCCGCCGGAATTTTCTGGAGGAGACCTACGAGGCATTGGACGCCATTGACCGGGATGACATCCCCGGTATGTGTGAGGAATTGGGAGACGTTCTGCTTCAGGTGGTGTTCCATTCCGTGATGGAAGAGGAGCAGGGCCGTTTCACCGCAGATGACGTGGTGGACGGTATTGCTCAGAAGCTGGTGTTCCGCCACCCCCATGTATTCGGCGCTGCCGAGGCCGCCGACAGCGCGCAGGCGTTGGAGGGCTGGGAGGCTCAGAAGAAAAAGGAAAAGGGGTTCACCTCCCCGGCGGACGCTGTGGAAGCCGTTCCCCATACGCTGCCGGCGCTATGGCGGGCAGAGAAGATCGTCTCCCGCTCTGTAAAGGCCGGATTCAACTGGGACTCCGTTGCCGGTGCGCTGGACAAGCTGGACGAGGAAACCACCGAGCTGCGACAGGCCGTGGAGTCCGGTCAGCCCATGGACATTCCTCACGGCATCCGGGAGGAACTGGGCGACGCCCTGTTCATTCTCTGCAAAATCGCCCAGATGTCCGGTGTGGACCCCGAGGACGCTCTGCACCGGGCCTGTGACAAATATCAAGGTCGGTTCCGCCGGGTGGCGGATGCCGCCGACCGTCCGCTGAGCAACTATACAGAAGCGGAAAAAATCATGCTTTGGGAACAAGCCAAAGAAAAATAAGATCTTCATTGCGGAAACGCGATAAAAGATAAATTGAATTTTAATTATTTTGCAGGAGGATATACTCATGAACAAAGCTGAACTGATCGCTGCCGTGGCTGCTGCCGCTGAAATTTCCAAGAAGGACGCTGAGACCGCTGTCTCCGCTACCCTGGACGCCATTACCGCCGCTCTGAAGGAAGGCGACAAGGTCCAGCTGGTTGGCTTCGGTTCTTTCGAGGTCAAGTCCCGCGCAGCCCGCACCGGCCGTAACCCCCGTACCAAGGAAGTTGTCGAGATCCCCGCTTCCAAGGTGCCCGTGTTCAAGGCTGGCAAGGCTCTGAAGGACGCTGTGGCCGAATAAATTCACATGGCAAAAGGGGGCGCACGCCCCCTTTTCATTTTACAAGAAAGGAAGCACCATGCGCTTAGACAAATATCTCAAGGTCTCCCGGCTCATCAAACGGCGGACCGTGGCCAATGAAGCCTGCGACAATGGACTGGTCACCGTCAACGGTAAACCCGCCCGGGCCTCCTACGAGGTGAAGGAGGGCGACCAGATCACCCTGCGCTTCGGTGTACGGACCGTCACCGTGGAGGTTCTGTCCGTTCAGGAGACCGTGCGGCAGAGCGAGGCCGCTGCCCTGTACCGGCAGATCCAATAAGTTCTTCTATCTTCCTCCCTGTCCGCATACATTGGGGACAGGGAGGGATCTTATGACCAATGACTTCAATATGCCCGCTGCTCCTCATCGGCTGGAACTGATGGACCGGGCACATCTTACCGTTTCCGGCGTGGAGGATGTAGAGCGCTTTGATGAGAGCGGCGTCATCATGACCACCTCTGCCGGGACCCTGATCGTCACCGGCGAGGATCTGCACATTGGCAAGCTGTCCTTAGAGGGGGGCGAGTTATTTGTGGATGGCCGTATCACCTCCATTTCCTATGAGGACACTCCGGACCGTCAGGGTGGCTTTTTCAGCCGCCTGTTTGGATAGGTCATGGCCATCCATGTCACGGAGCAGCTCCGCACGTTTCTCCTGTCCATTCTTCTGGGGCTGGGCGCCGGGGTCCTGTACGACCTGCTGCGAGCAGTGCGGCTTCGGCATCCACGGCTGACGACGCCGTTGGATCTGCTCTACTGCCATGCCGTAGGTCTGGCAGTCTTTCTATTCATCCTGCGGCAGTCGGATGGCCAGCTCCGCGGGTTCATCCTGCTGGGCGGGCTGGGCGGCGGTGTTCTGTTTTTCTCCCTGTTCTCCCGTCCCTTGCGGCCGGTTTGGGATTTCTGGCTGGACCGGTGGATGGAATTATTCCAATTTCTGAGTCTGCCGGGACGGTTTTGCGCCGCAGTTTGTAAAAAATTTGCATTTCAGGCAAAAACCCTCTTTTATTTTCTCAGGAAATACGCTACAATACATATTGAAGGAGTATGGAAGCCCCTTCGCAAAGGAGGGATGTCCCATGGCAAAGCCCGTCAAACCCGCAAAAAAGAAAAAATCCGGTAATCTGCTGGTCCATGTGGTGATCCTGCTGCTTCTGGCCACAGTTGGCTGGCGACTTTATGCCATGCAATCTCAGGTCCGGTCCGCGCAGGCGGAGCGGGATCAATACGCCCGGCAGGTGGAGAATATCCAACAGGAAAACGAGACGCTGCGGAGCGACATCGCAGAAGGCCCCACCGAGGAAAAAATGAAAGAATTGGCCCGGGAAGAACTGGGCATGATCGACAGCAACAGCTATCTGTTTTTAGATCGATCCAACTGAGTATTACCGGCGCGGCCGGTCACTATTATTTTAACAAGAACAAGAATAGGAGTAACACAGCACTTATGGAGTACGAGGTCGGAACAGTCTTAGAGGGCAAGGTCACCAGTATTACAAAATTCGGCGCTTTCGTGGCCTTGGAGGGCGGCAAGTCCGGCCTGGTACATATTTCGGAGATCGCCAACAGCTATGTCAACGATGTACATGACTTTTTGCAGGAAGGGCAGGACGTCAAGGTAAAGCTCCTTGCCATCAAGGACGGAAAGCTGGATCTTTCCATCAAAAAGGCGCTGCCTGCACCAGAACGCCCCGCCCAGCGGAACTTCCAGCCCCGCCCGGCAGCAGCTCCCCGTCCCGCGGCGGCTCCCCGGCGGCCCGCCGTTCAGTCAGCGGATGCCACTCCCTCCGGTGATCTGGCCTTTGAGGACAAGCTCAAGCAGTTCCTCTCCTCCTCGGAGCGGAAAATGGCGGACCTGAACCGGAACATCTCCGGCAAGCAGGGTGGCCGCAGAAGAAGATAAATCCATTTCAAACCGATAACAACGCAGCCGTCTCCGGGAGAACATCCCAGAGACGGCTGCGTAAACATTTTTATCTGTTTGTGCGGAACATCGCTAAAAGAGAATTTCTCCCCGCCAGGGCACACCTGACAGAACCGATCTCCGCACCCCTTTTACGCCAATCTGCGGAAGCTCTCATTCTGGGTGTTGCTCCAGAAGTGAGTGTCGTCGATGCCGGACACGTAGTAAACAAGTGGAGCGGAAAAGTCATTTTGCAGATAGTCAATGTCCAACGCCGGACAGTATCCCATGCTGCTGCGGTCCCGGACGCGGAATGGATAGGCGGTTTCGCCAAACAGCTCCAGTTCCGGATACACGATGCGGCAGCCGTCCTCGGAAAACAGCAGAACTGTGGTACCCGTATCGTCCACCCAGATACCCGCAAGGGCTTCCTCCGTCACGGCGCTGTAATCCCCCGGCGCTTCGTAGCGGTACTCCGTGCGGTCCGTGCGGTCTAAAATCTGCGTAAACAGAGGGAGCAGCTTCCACGCCGCCCACTTCACCCGGCCCGTGCTGCGGTACGGCTGTTCCAGGGTATAGCCCGCGTCATCCAGTGCGTCATAGGCAGTCTCATCGCCCCGCATGAGGGCCTCCGCCTCCGTCAGCACCGCCGCCCATGCCCGGGCCAGCTCCGCAGAGTTTTCCATGGGCACGTTTTCATCTATCCATCTGAATACGTCCTCCTGCTCCACCAAGTTCACATCGATCCAGTCCAGCAACTCTCCGGCGGCACAGATGGCCCGCAGGGAGCTGCCTGCCGTGCCGGGCGCCACGGTGTAGATGTCTGTCAGCACATCTTCCAGACTCAGTGGCTCTTTTTCCTCCGGCTTTGCAGATTCAGGTTCCGGTGTTTCATCGGGAGGTTCCGTTACCCCTCCCCCGGTGCCGATGGTTTCATATCCGGCGGATCCCCCGGCTCCCTGTTTTGCCCTCCGCAAGCGGTCAGCAGCAGAGCCAGCAGCAAACATACCGTCAAGATTCTGCGTTTCATCCCATTCACCTCTCGATCTTTGATCATGTGGCCATACCAAACAACAACCTCCACGGGTTCCGGCCATAACCAAAGCCGAGCACCGCACATGGATACAGTGGAACGAACTTTCAAAGGGATCTCAATGCCATAGAAACACATCTGTATATGCTTATTATAACAATACGAGCAGGAAATTCAAGCGGGACCTACTGCTCCGCCTCCGCGACGGTAAATGAGGCAACAGAAAATTCAGAATTCCAGCTACTTGCTGTCATCCAGAAAAAACCACGGGGCCATCCTTACGGATGGCCCCGCTTTTTATTCTACCTTCTGTCTGCTTTTACGGTTACTGATTGTAATTCTGCATTCTCCACACAATAGCGGAGACCTGGCCGCGGGTCAGGGTGTTGTTGGGCTTATAGGCGGTGGTGCCATTGGAGAAATAGCCCTCAATGATGCCGGCGGCATTCAGCGCCTGCACATAGACGTCATTGGTGTCGGTAAAGGGCTTCTTGCTGGGCAAACCGCTGGTAGAAAGCTTCAACGCCTTGGCAGCGATCTGCGCGATCTGCAAACGGGTGATGGGCCCGTTCAGCTTGGGATTGCCGGATACCAGGCCGGTAGCCTTAGCCTTCGCCAGATAGCCGCTGAAGGTGCTGTCCTTCACCGTGGGGGCCTGCTCGCCATAGCCCGCTGCCAGCATGATGAGCTTCAGGGCCGCGCCGTAAGTAATGGTATTCTTCTCCTGGAACGTTCCGTTACCGTAACCGGAGATCACATCGGCTCCGGCAAGCTCTGTAACATACTTATAGCACCAGGTGGATGTGGAGATATCCGTAAATCTCTCCATGTTGCCCACCACACCGATGGAGACCACACCGGCACCCAAAGCAGCGCCATCGCTGTCCAAAGCTACATAAGGAATGGTGACAGAACCGGTGAACCCGCTCTTGGGAACAAAGCGCAGCTGGTTCATAGAAACAATGCCATTACCATAGTTGTACGCACTGGTGACATCTGCCGCATAAGAGCCTACATACAGAGCACCTGCTTTCACAGCAGGCAAGTCCAACAGCTGAATACTGGTAAGTCCAGCGCCGGTGGCAGTCTTCACCGCAGAATATACAGTGGAAGCCGGGAAGTTCACGGAAGTGCCCTTTGTGGTCACGCAGTAAACTTCAGACATGGGAGAAGTCGTCACGCTGATCAAAATCGTGCCGGAAACAGTGGTGCCGCTGCTGCTGTATCCGGTAAAGCTGAAAGCTGTGCAGTAATTGCTCCCGCTGGGAATATAGGTCAGCTCAGAGAGGTCATATTCCGAAGCAGAAGCGGGGCTGTAAGAGAACACCACATTGCCTGCCGTGGTAGCGGTAAGCTGTGTTCTCTGCGCGGCGCCGTACTTACTGGTATTGTAATAATTGTAGTACAGGCTGCCGGTAGCAGGCACACCCGTCAAGGTCAAATACACCAAAGGCTCACCGGAGGCATACTTGCGGAAGAAACGGGCAATGTCGTTGGCATTGATCTGCAAAGCAGTACCGGGAGTGGTGTTATAGCGAATATTACCAATATAACGAGGTGTCACAGTAGTGGTGATAGAAAGCGTACCACTGACCGTTTGATTGGTTTTGGTATCCTTTCCACCAAATGCGGTGAAGTTCAGCGTAACACTACCGGAGAAAGACTTGTCCGCGACAAAGCTCAGCTCCTCCAAATCGTAGTCACCGTAGTCGCTGTCATCATAATAGAACTTGTTGTCGCGGAGATCAGAACGGGAAAAGGCGGTCTCGCTCTTCTTGCCGTACCGGGAGTAAATCGTACCGGCATCGTCAAAAGCACTGTCAGGCCGGCTGAACTCCACATATTTGAGACTGCCTGTACAACTGCTGTTGCTGTAAAACTTGTCGAAATCATCGGCATTGAATTCGACCTTCTCACCGGCCTTCACCGTATAGGTGATATCACTCTTAGCAGAGTCACTTTTACCGGAGGTAATGATCAGTGTAGCGGTAGTCGTCTGATCATCCTTGCCGCTCTTTCCGCCGTAAAGGGTAAACTGAAGGGTCATGCTGCCAGAGAAGGATTTTTCTGCAACAAAGCTCAGCTCATTCAGATCATAGTCACCGTAATCGCTATCCTCATAATAGAACTTGTTGCTGCTCAGGCCAGAGCGGGTGAATTCCTCTTCGTTCCGCTTGCCATACCGGAAGTAAACGGCGCCGTTTGCATAATCGGAACTACTGGGACGATCAAACATCACATATTTGAGGCTTCCTGTGCAGCGGCTGTTCGCATAGATCTTCTCGAAATCCGCATCATTGAAAGCAACTTCTTCGCCAGCTTTCACTGTATAAGTGATGTCGCCCTTGGTACTGGCGGAAGATCCGCTCTTGGAAACCTCCAGCACCAACGTACCATCAGCACTGTCCTTCTTTCTTTCACCATAAACGGTAAAGCTGATTTCCACGCGGTCTTCAGATGCAGACTTGATCGCCGCCAAAGTCAGGCGCTTGATCGGATCGTCTCCGTAATCAGAATCGTCCTTATAGAACTTTTGGGTCACCAGCTCAGCGCGGTTCATCGCTTCCCCACGGCAGGCAATATAACCACTGAAATTCTTATACTTGCTGGTGGAAGAGCTGAACGTCACATACTTGAAATTACCGGAACAATGATCATCATAATACTGTTCGAAATCATCTACATCAAAGGCGGTCTCCTCGCCAGGCTTCACCGTATAGGTGATGTCACCCTTGGAGGAACCGGAACCGCCGCCGACTTTAATATCCATCGTGCCATACACATAGCAATCCCGGTCTTTGCCGCAGATCTTGAATCTTAGCCGGAGTGTACCGCTGTCGGCCCGGCGGTTGGCTTCAAAGGTCAGGTCATCCAACGCGTAATCCACATCTTTGGGCACATCATTGCTGTCATAATAGAACCAGGTGTTATCCAACGCGCTCTCATCAAGGCTGATGGTCTTGTCACGATAATTTTTAGCGGTCAGATAACCATAGTCATCCAGATCATCGTAATCGGTAAATACAATGTAGCTTGGATTTTCACCGCTATACTCATTTCGATAGAGGGAACGGAAGTCCCGCTTGCTGAAGGACACAGATTCACCCCTATCCACTTCATAGGTCAAATCCGCCGAGGAACGGGCGGACACGGCCGGGACCATCGTCATGACCATGACCAATGTCAGCAGGAAGGCTGGAAACCGTTTTCTGAAAAATCGTCTCATAGAATACCTCCTAAATTCAGATCCGCATCTATGTACATCTGTATAAACCTACCATAACGGAAAGTTGCTCTGTAATCATGAACAAATTGTGAACAAGACGCTACAATCCGGTTAAATTTCACAATCGCAGCCTGTGGAAACATGCCTCATTACGACAGACTTTTCCGCAGTCCATAACGGCCTCTCCGCCAGCTCTACGATCTAAACTGACCGCCTTCTCATTTCTGAAGAAAAGTGGTTTGTATTTCCAAAAGATATCTGCTATAATAAAGGTCAACCTTATGGAAAAAGTGGCAGGCTCAATTAAGCCAAAGCCGGACTCTGTTTTCAGCAGCCCCCCAGAATTGCTCTGGAATACGACCATGAATGATAGGAAGTTGTGAAATGATCGATCAATATGGCCGGACAATTGATTATCTGCGGCTGTCGGTAACGGACCTTTGCAATTACCGGTGCCAATACTGTATGCCGGCGGGCGGTGTGGAAAAAGGCCCACACGGGGCCGTCCTCTCTGTGGAGGAATACGGTGAGATCGCTCGTGCGGCGGTGAAGCTGGGGGTCCAGAAGATCCGTTTGACCGGCGGAGAACCGCTGGTGCGCCGGGGAATTTTGAATATCTGCCGGACCCTGCGGGCCATCCCGGAATTAAAGGAGCTATGCCTTACCACCAACGGCAGTCTGCTGCCGGAATTGGCCCGTCCCCTGCGGGAGGCCGGAGTGGATCGGCTGAACATCAGTCTGGATACCCTGCGGCCGGAGCGATTCCGGGAAATCACCCGCCGGGGAGATCTGGATGACGTTTTTGCGGGCATCCGGGCAGCGGAGGATGCCGGGTTTCAGAATCTAAAGCTGGACACCGTGCTGATGGGCGGCGTGAATGATGACGAGATCGGATGCTTTCTGAATTTGACGAAGGAACACCCCTGGGAGGTGCGGTTCATTGAACTGATGCCTATGGGACCGTGCGCCGGATGGCCAAAGGAACGATTCCTGCCGGTGACTGAGATTTTGGATCGTTTCCCGGAGCTGGAGAAGATCGCGCCTAATGGCGTGACCCGGCGGTATCGTCTGCCGGAAGCCGTGGGAACTGTGGGGTTGATCGCCCCCATGAGCCACGAGTTCTGCGGCGACTGCCGCCGCATCCGGGTAACGGCGGACGGCAAGCTGAAGGGCTGCCTTCATAGCCGGGAGGAAATCCCCCTCCGGGGGCTTCACGGTGCGGAGCTGGAAGCAGCCCTTTATCGGGGCATCCAGCAAAAGCCAAGAAGTCATCACCTCACGGAACATGCCAGTGATACGCCCCGGACCATGAATGAGATCGGAGGCTGAACCATGGGAGAACTGACCCATTTCAATGAGCAGGGCCGTGCCCGGATGGTGGATGTGACAGAAAAGGCCGTGACCCACCGGCGGGCCGTAGCCGCGGGAGAGATCCATGTTTCCCCGGAGACCATGACCCACATCAAAAACGGCACCATGAAAAAGGGCGATGTGCTGGCGGTGGCGCAGGTGGCGGGTATTCAGGCCGCCAAGCACAACTGGGAGCTGATCCCCATGTGCCACCCTCTGCCCCTGACGGGCATCGACATCACGTTCCGCCTGTCCGATGCGCCGTGCATGGTGGAAATTCAGGCCGCCGTCACCTGCACCGGCGTCACCGGCGTAGAGATGGAGGCACTGACCGCCGTTTCCGTGGCGGCCCTCACCGTTTACGATATGTGCAAGGCGGTGCAGAAGGACATGGAGATCACCAACATCCGCCTGCTGGAAAAATCCGGCGGCAAGAGCGGAGACTATAAGCGAGAGGACTGATAGAACCATGGCAAGGGTCGTATCCGTCAATATCAGCGAGAAAAAGGGAACGCTGAAAAAGCCCGTTCCGGAAATTGAATTGAAACTGCGTCACGGCATCGTGGGGGACGCCCACGCGGGCGACTGGCACCGCCAGATTTCTCTGCTGGCGGAGGAAAGCGTGGACACCATGCGCCCCCGCTCCCCCATCGCTCTGGACCCCGGCGTATTCGCGGAGAACATCAATACGGAGGGCATCTACCTCAAGGGCCTGCCCGTGGGGACCCACCTGCGGATCGGTGAGACGGAGGTGGAGGTGACGCAGATCGGCAAGGAATGTCACAATGACTGCGCCATCAAACAGGCGGTAGGCAAGTGCGTCATGCCCACGGAGGGCATCTTCGCCGTGGTGGTAAAAGAGGGCGTTGTCAGGGCCGGAGATGAGATCGAGGTGCTGAAATGAAGCTGATTCGGACAGAGGAGGCCGTGGGACACGTGCTGTGCCACGACATGACCCAGATCATCAAGGATCAATATAAGGACGCCCGGTTCCGCAAGGGCCACATCGTCACGGAGGACGACATCCCCGTGCTGCTGAGCATGGGCAAGGAAAACCTGTACGTCTGGGAAATGACGCCGGGCATGGTCCATGAGAATGACGCGGCAGAGCGTCTGCTGGCCCTGTGCGGTCAGGAGAACATGGTCCGCAGCGAGGTGAAGGAGGGCAAGATCGAGCTGAAGGCCGCCTGTGACGGATTGTTCCGGGTGGACGGCCAGCGGCTCATCGCCGTCAACTCCCGGGAGGATGTGATGATCGCCACCCGGAAGGGCAATACCGCCGTGAAAAAGGGCGACAAGCTGGCGGGAATGCGGGTCATCCCTCTCATCATCAAGGAGGAAACGCTGCAAGCCGCTGAGCAGGCAGCGGGCGTCGGCCCTCTATTGGAGCTGCTGCCCTATGTGAAGAAAACCGCCGCTATCGTGGCCACCGGCAGCGAGGTGAAGAAGGGGCTGATCCAGGACACCTTCACCCCGGTGGTGAAGGAGAAGCTGGCGGCCTACAGTATCGAGACCATCTCCGTTGCCTATTCCGGCGACGGCGTGGAAAACGTGGCCAACGCCATCAGCGAAGCCCGGAAAACCGGCGCGGACCTGATCCTGTGCACCGGCGGCATGAGCGTGGACCCGGATGACAACACCCCCAGCGGTATCCGGGCGAGCGGCGCCCGCATCGTCACCTACGGCGCGCCCGTGCTGCCCGGCGCCATGTTCCTGCTGGGCTATTTTGAGAACGGAACCCCCATCTGCGGCCTGCCCGGCTGCGTGATGTATGCCGGAGCAACCATTTTTGATCTGGCGCTTCCTCGGATCGCGGCGGGTGTGGAGATGACGAAAGCGGACTTTGCCGTGATGGGCGAGGGCGGGCTGTGCCTTGGCTGCAAGCCCTGTCACTGGCCCAACTGCCCCTTCGGAAAATAAAAGTGAGAGCGCCCAAGTGCGCTCCTGCTTTTCAGAACCGTTCATCTCAATTAAGTATCACGCTTTACTCTGTAGAGTCGAGATAGATTTTTCATCGAATCAGAAAGGAAGAACCAACATGAAAAAGTATTTGTCTCTGCTGCTGGCCCTGTGCCTGACCCTGTCCCTCTCCGCCTGCGGCTCCAAGGTCGACACCAGTGTCGACGCCGCTGACGGTTCTCAGACGCAGGACAGCGCCCCTGCGGAAGCCCCTGCCGGTGATCCTGTGGAGCTGATCGTGTTCGCCGCCGCCTCTATGACGGAGACTATGAACCAACTCAAGGAAATGTACGAGCAGAATGACCCCAGCGTGACCGTTACATACAACTTCGATTCCTCCGGCAAGCTGCTCACCCAGATCAAGGAGGGTGCGGACTGCGATCTGTTCATCTCCGCCGCACCCAAGCAGATGAATGCCATGGACGGCAGCCTGATCGGTGATGCCGAGAAGAACCCCGACGGCCTTGACCTCATCGTCACTGACAGCCGTGTGGACCTGCTGGAAAACAAGGTGACGCTCACCGTTCCCGCCGGCAATCCCAAGGGCATTGAGAGCTTTGACCATCTGGCCGAGCTGCTGAAGAACGGCGATATGATGCTGGCCATCGGCAACAGCGACGTGCCTGTGGGCCAGTACTCCCTGAAGATCTTCAACTACTACGGCATCGACGAGACCGCCGTCGCGGATAAGCTGACCTATGGCAACAACGTGAAGGAGGTTGCCTCTCAGGTCAGCGAGGGCGCTGTGGACTGCGGCATCATCTACGCCACCGACGCCCACTCCGCCGGTCTGACGGTGGTGGAAAGCGCCACTGCCGAGATGTGCGGTCAGGTCATCTACCCCGCCGCCGTGCTCAAGGGAGACAAGGAGGATGCCGCCCAGGACTTCCTGGCCTATCTCCAGACCGACGCGGCCATGACCGTGTTTGAGTCCGTGGGCTTCTCCGCCGCTTGACCGAGAACTATTTCTGAAAAGACCGACGGCAAACTGCTCGCCCGCCGCTGATACGGCGGCGGGCCGTCGGTCCTCCATCCCTTCCCCCTCAGGAGGTAACTTATGGACCTGTTTCCCCTATGGAACTCGCTGCGTGTTGCGGCTATTTCCACGGTGATCGTCTTTTTCGCCGGGATCTTCGCGGCGTACTATATCGCCCGCCTGCCCCGGCTGGTGAAGGGCGTTCTGGACGTGGTGCTGACACTGCCGCTGGTGCTGCCCCCCACTGTCATCGGCTATCTGCTGCTGCGGCTGCTGGGACCAAAGCGGATCCTTGGCGCGTGGCTGCTGCGTCATTTCGGCGTAAAGGTGGTGATGACCTGGTGGTCCGCTATTTTTGCCACCGCCGTGGTGATCTTCCCCCTGATGTACCGCACCGCCCGCGGAGCCTTCGAATCCTTTGACGAGACGCTGGACTACTCTGGGCAGACCCTTGGCCTTTCCAACGCCTATATTTTCTGGCACATCCGGATGCCCTGCTGCCGACAGGGGATCTTAGCGGGAACGGTGCTGGCCTTCGCCCGGGCTCTGGGTGAATACGGCGCTACCAGCATGATCGCCGGGTACACCCCTGGTAAGACCGCCACCATCTCCACCACGGTCTACCAGCTTTGGCAGACCAGCAACGACGCGCTGGCTATGAAATGGGTAATGGTCAACCTAAGCATCTCCGCCGTGGTGCTGCTGACGGTGAATATGCTGGAACGCCGGGACTTTCTGATGTCCGGCGGGAAAAGGAGGGGGACGGCGTGAGCCTGCTTGTAGAAATTGAAAAGCAGCTGGGAAATTTCCATCTGGACGTCCGCTTTCAGGCGGAGACGGAAACGCTAGCCCTGCTGGGGGCCTCCGGCTGCGGCAAGAGCATGACCCTCAAATGCATCGCGGGGATCATGACCCCGGATCGGGGGCGGATCGTGCTGAACGGCCGGGTGCTGTTTGACAGCGAGGCCAGGATCGACCTGCCGCCCCAGCAGCGGCGGGTAGGGTACTTATTCCAGAATTACGCCCTGTTCCCCACCATGACGGTGGAGAAAAACATCCTCTGCGGTATCCGCTCCGGTTCCAAGGCGGAAAAAGCCGCCGCACTGTCGGCGGCCCTCCACCGCTTTCGGCTGGAGGGTCTGGAAAAGCGGTATCCCGCCCAGCTTTCCGGCGGACAGCAGCAGCGGGTGGCGCTGGCGAGAATTCTCTGCTCCCAGCCGGAGGTCATTTTGCTGGACGAGCCGTTTTCCGCGCTGGACAGCTATCTGAAATGGGACTTGGAGCTGAAGCTGTCCGATTTTCTGGAGAATTTCTCCGGGCCGATTTTATGGGTGTCCCATGACCGGGGCGAGGTGTTCCGCAACTGCAAGCGGGTGTGTGTGTTGGATCAGGGGGCCTCGCAGGGGACCTTCACTCTGCGGCAGCTGTTCCACGAGCCGGAAACGGAGGCCGCCGCCCGGCTCTCCGGGTGTAAAAACATCGTGGAGGCCGTACCGGCAGGCAGCGCCGTGACGCTGCCCCCGTGGGGCCTGACGCTGAACTGCGGCAAGCCGGTCCCGGCGGACATCCGTCAGGCGGGCATCCGGGCAAGACACGTGATGGCGGTGCCGGAGGACACCCCGGACGCCTTCTACTGCACGGTGGAGCGGGTCATTCAGGATGTATTCACCACCATCGTCCTGCTGCGGCCGGAGGGGGCCGCGTCCGGTGCCCCCCTCCTGCGCATGGAACTGGAACGGGACGATTGGCGGCGGCTGAACCGCCCGGAGGGGCTTTGGATTGCCGTCCAGCCAAGGGATATTCTACTGTTGAAATGAGGAGATGAGCGTATGTATCATGCTGCTGTATTGACGGTCAGCGACCGTGTTTCCCGGGGCGAGCGGCCCGACGAGGGCGGCCCGCTGGTGGCGGAGCTGCTGAAAAACGCAGGCTATGAGGTGGTCCGGACCGATGTGGTGCCGGACGAGCAGGCGCAGATCGAAGCGGCGCTGCGGCAGATGGCCGACGATGGTAACATTCAACTGCTTGTGACCACCGGCGGCACCGGCTTCGCCCCACGGGACGTGACCCCGGAGGCTACCCTTGCCGTGTGCGACCGGCTGACCCCCGGCATCCCGGAGGCCATGCGCTACGCCTCCATGCAGATCACCAGCCGGGCCATGCTGTCCCGGGCGCAGGCGGGCATCCGGAAGGGAACCTTGATTCTGAACCTCCCCGGCTCTCCCAAGGCGGCCAAGGAGAATCTGGAGGCGGTGCTGCCCGCCATCGGTCACGGTCTGGAAATGCTCTCCGGCCGTCCCGCCGACTGCGCCAAGCTGACGGACTGACATAGGATTTTTCAGAATCGGATACTTTCCCGGTAAGCAAAAAATCGGCACCTGCTTTTGGCAGGTGCCGATTTCTGTTACCCTATCATGCGCTTGAATTTTTGGTGTAAGTGGCGTAAGTTTGGCGTAAATCCGCTTTTGCACACTCAAAAAATCAAGCAATTTCAAGGCTTTGCGGTGTCTCTTAGTACATGCCGCCCATGCTGGGGTCAGCGGCGGGAGCGGCAACGGGGGGCTCGGGCTTGTCGGCTACCAGGGACTCGGTGGTCAGCACCATGGCGGAAACAGAAGCGGCGTTCTCCAGAGCGGAGCGGGTCACCTTAGCGGGATCGATGATACCGGCAGCAACCATGTCGCAGTATTCTTCCTTATAAGCGTCGAAGCCGTAGCCGTTCTTGCCGGAAGCACGGACCTTCTCCAGGATCACGGAACCGTCCAGGCCAGCGTTGGCAGCGATCTGACGGATAGGAGCCTCCAGAGCCTTGGCGATGATGCGCACGCCGGTCTTTTCATCGCCCTCCACGGTGTTCAGCAGAGCTTCCACGGCAGGAATGACGTTCACAAAAATCGTACCGCCGCCGGCCACAACGCCTTCCTCAACGGCGGCGCGGGTAGCGTTCAAAGCGTCCTCGATGCGGAGCTTCTTCTCCTTCATCTCGGTCTCGGTAGCAGCACCCACCTTGATGACAGCCACACCGCCGGCCATCTTAGCCAGACGCTCCTGCAGCTTCTCCTTATCGTAGTCGCTGGTGGTGTTGGCGATCTGGCTGCGGATCTGAGCCACACGGTCCTTGATGGCGGTGGCATCGCCAGCACCGTCCACGATGGTGGTGTTCTCCTTGGTGACCTTCACCTGACGGGCACGGCCCAGCATGTCGATGGTAGCGGTCTTCAGTTCCAGACCCACTTCCTCGCTGACAACGGTACCGCCGGTGAGGACAGCGATATCCTGCAACATCTCCTTGCGGCGATCGCCGAAGCCGGGAGCCTTGACGCAGACAACGTTCAGGGTGCCGCGCAGACGGTTCACGATCAGGGTGTTCAGAGCCTCGCCCTCAACATCCTCGGCGATGATGACCAGCTTCTTGCCGGACTGGACCAACTGCTCCAGAATGGGCAGGATGTCGGAGATCACGGAGATCTTCTTATCGGTGATGAGGATATAGGCGTCATCAATGACGGCCTCCATCTTCTCGGTATCAGTGACCATATAGGGGGTGATATAGCCGCGGTCGAACTGCATGCCCTCCACGACCTCGCTGTAAGTCTCAGCGGTCTTGGACTCCTCAATGGTGATCACGCCGTCGGCGGAGACCTTCTCCATCGCGTCGGCGATCAGCTTGCCGATCTCCTCGTCACCGCTGGAAACAGCGCCGACACGGGCGATATCATTGGAGCCATCCACCTTCTTGGCCTGCTTCTTGACCTCAGCCACAGCAGCCTCCACAGCCTTGGACATGCCCTTCTTCACAATGATGGGGTTGGCGCCGGCAGCCAGGTTCTTCAGGCCCTCGTGGATCATGGCCTGAGCCAGCAGGGTAGCGGTGGTGGTGCCGTCACCGGCAACATCGTTGGTCTTGGTGGAAACCTCCTTCACCAGCTGAGCGCCCATGTTCTCGAAGGGATCGGGCAACTCCACTTCCTTGGCGATGCTGACGCCGTCGTTGGTGATGAGGGGAGCGCCGTACTTCTTATCCAGAACCACGTTGC
>UQUC01000028.1 GCA_900544105.1 uncultured Oscillibacter sp.
CACTGCGGCCGGGGGAGGGAAGCCCCCTGTTTCGGCGTGGAAGCCGCTGTGCGCGCGCCTTTGAGCAAGGGCGGGTACCCCGCGAAAGAAAGCAGGAGCCGTCTGCGAGAGAAGTTAAAAATAGTTCACTTTTTCTGTTGACATCCGCACATGTAAGTGATATATTTGTAACATCACAAGTGCGAAATATATAACATCGAGGGAAGAACTATGGATAGGAGAGTAACCTTGCGGGAGCTGCTTATCGCCCGCATCGTATTGGCAATTTGTATTGCGGTTTATTATTGGTGCTGGGCCAGAAATGGATGGGAAAATTATTTCAGCTCCATCCAGACAACGGTTGCAACCTTTGCTTTTCTCTTTTTCTGCTTTTTGGGTGTGCGGGAAAGGAAATACAAGAAAGAGGTCGTGGACGAAATGGCTGCGGCAAATCTGAAACGCTGTGACTCGGTCTGTTATAAGATCACGATGGTATTGATCGTCTGCATCGGGTTCCTGTCCGCCATCCTTCGGCTTGTTATATCCTCAGAGGTAATTGGCTACCTGCTGATGGGTGTGCTGGTACTGACGTCCATGATACGAGCGATCCTGTTCTGCTATATGGACGCGAAGGGGGCTTGATCGTGCTTGTAACCAAAATCAAAGAATACCGGGAGCAGGCGGGGTATAAGCAGAGCGAGCTGGCCGAGCTTGTCGGCGCAAGACGGGAAACGATCGTCCATCTGGAAAACGGAAGATATAATCCATCCCTCAAATTGGCTATGGATATTGCGAACGTGTTCCATGTGACTGTTGAGGACTTGTTTGAATTTGTCGATGAGAAGAAGTAAGCAAAAACAACCAACCCGGCCAAGTCTATCAACGGTCAAGATGCGTTCCGGAAACCACTCCGTCATGTAATTGCGCATCAGCTTCCGCAAACCCGTGCCGTTTCGTTTTGCGTAAGCCGGTCCTGACCGTGATGGAATACGGATCCGGCTTCCGGCCGGTCAGGTCATGGAAGTCCTGTGCCGCAAGGCTTTCCGAGTAAGAAACCACCCGTGCCTCGACAAAAAGTTCGAAACACGGGTGGTTTTCCAATTCGCCTCGCGTTTTCCTGATCGGAAAATCGTGCAAGCGGCACTTGCACGATTTGCGTGGTATCATCAGGCCGGCTTTATCTGGCATCTTGATAACAGTCTATATTTCTTAGTGATATCCACTATTGCCATTTGACAGAAAAACAACTACAATACTTCTAAAATTGAGAGGTTTGCTTTCAGGGCATGATCGATGAGACCAACCTTTGAACGCTGCCCATGAAAAAAAGAAGGTGAAACCATGAGCGTGACCGTATCCGACCTGCTGAAGCTGCCGTCCCTGCAACAGGCTCGCGTGATTGGCGGCGCAGGCGGGCTGAAAAAGGTCGTGTCTTCGATCTCCGTATTGGAATCTACCGATCCGGGGGTCCTGATCAACGAGGTGTTTCACCACAACAAATACCCCGGCAGTGAGATCGTTATTACCGGCTTTCTCAACTGCATCAATGATGTAGAGCGACAGTGCTCCAATCTGCTGCGGCTCATTGAGGGCGGGGAAGTGGGGATGGTGCTGTATTATGTGGGCGTGTATCTCCCCTATGTGGATCAGCGGCTCATTGAGATTGCCAACGAACACGATTTCGTCCTGATCTGTATGCCGGAGGGCCAGCGGCATCTCCGTTACAGCGACCTGATCACCGACGTGACAGAGTGCATCTACAAGGATCGCCTGGTACCGGGCTCCCTTGTGTCGGATATTCTTGCGCGGATCTCCTCAGCGCCGCACCATCAGCAGACGGTGGGGACCGCGCTGCAAATGCTGTGCGCGGAGCTGGGGTGCTCCGCGGTATTGACTACCCATGAAGGCAACATTCTGAATCTTGCGACCTGGCCCAGCGGCATGGAGGATCCGGTCCGGGAGGGGATAGAACGCTGTCTGCCGCTTTCGGCTGAACAGACCTGCGCACCCTGCCCCTTCCTTGCGGATGCGGAAATGTCCTGCATTCCTATCCGCTCGGACCTGGCGCAGCCGCTCCGTCTGGCGCTGATCAAGGTCGGCGCGCCGCTGGAGGCTTCGTTGGTGGAGCAGGCGGCGGATATCGTGCGGATCTGCATCAATATCTGGGGAAAGCAGCATGGCGCTGTGGCGATCCATGAATTGTTGCGGGCGATCTTGCAGGACGAGCCGCTGAAAATGCGCCGTCTGGCGGAGATCTTTCATGTGGACGTTGCCTCTGTCCATGAGCTGTGGATGCTGTGCGGTGTGGATGCCGGGGAAGTGGAGCAGCGGATCGAGCAGGATCTGGCTCTGGCCAGACAGTGTGCGGATACCGTTGTGGGCGCGATCTATGAAGGGCAGCCGGTCATGTGCCTGAGCACGCCACATTCTTTGAGGGAAACCGAGAGCGCCATCCAGGAGATCCTTTCGTGCGCGCTGGAAACCAGTCCGGATGCTGTGGTGGTGCGATGCAGTGGATTGTCCAATACAACAAGCTGCCGGAGAGCATATTTGTTAACTCTCGACAATTTGGAGGATGCCAGGCGCATTTTCCCTCATAAAAAAATGTTCCTGCAAGGGGAGCTGGAGCTGGCGGCTTCCTGTCGCAAGCGCATTGACGAAGGGGAGGCTGCTGCTGTGCGGCGCACCCTGCCGCTGGCAGCGTTGCAGGCTGACCGGGAATACCACGATCTGCTTGATACGGCCTGTGTCTTTCTTCTGGACTGCGACGGCAGCGTTACACGGACCGCGGAGATGCTGTTTCTCCATAAGAACACCATCAAGTACCGGCTTCAGAGGATTGCGGACCTGCTGGGCTACCGCCTTGGAAAAATGCCGGAGACCATCGAGCTTTACCGCAGCGCCGCGGTTTACCGGCTCCTCCATGAGATTCGTTGATATTTACAATAAGTACGGCTGCGCTGTTTGTCCTTTGGGACAAGCAGTGCAGCCTTTTTTTCTGCCTATCTGACAGTATTCTTCACTGCTTTGAAGTGCTATACTTGCCCCATTCTTTAGTTCGGACACAGAATATACCCAAGAGAAAGAGGTGTTTTCCCATGCGTGAAAACAACAGCGGCTTCAAAATCGATGAATCCCAGCGCCAGAGCTGGCTGTCCATTGCGGCAGTCTGGGCGGGCGGCATGATCTGCGTGCCCTGCCTGATGATCGGCGGCGTGCTGGCTGGCGGCGGACTGAGCCTCGGTCAGATCGTTCTGTCCATCCTGATCGGCTACGGCCTGATCTGTGCCTATATGATCTGCATCGGTATGCAGGCCTGCGATACCGGACTGCCGGTGTCCGTGATGGCCTCCGGTGCGCTGGGCGAAAAGGGCGCACGGTATATCATCAGCACACTTCTTGCGATCGCCTGCGTCGGTTGGTTCGGTATCCAGTCTGCCACCTGCGGCAGCGCCTTTGCCAACATGGTGGCCAATATGCTGGGCACGGAGGCGTCCCCGGTATTTGTTTCCATCAGCTCCATCGTCTGGGGCGTCATCATGCTGCTGACGGCCTGCGTCGGCTTCAAGGGCCTCAAGTGGCTGAACTATATCGCCGTGCCGCTGCTGGTCATCGTCTGCCTGTACGGTCTCATTGCCGGTATTACCACAAATGACGGCGGCAGTGCCATCGCAAACTATGCGCCCGAGAATTCCTCCGGCATGGTGTTCGGCATCTCTATGGTGGTCGCCTCCTTTGCCCTGGGCGGCGTGATCTCCGCCGACTACTGCCGCTTTGCCAGGAGCCGTGCGGATGTGGTGAAATCCTCCCTTGTGGGCGTTATTCCCGCAGGACTCTTTATGCTGCTGACCGGCGCGCTTATGAGCGTTGTGACGGGCCAGTATGACATTTCCGCCATCCTCGCCTCTCTGGGCGTACCGTTTGTCGGTCTTGTGGCGCTGGTGCTGGCAACCTGGACCACCAACGTTACCAACGCCTATTCCGGCGGTCTGGCCCTCAGCAATCTCCTTGGCTTTGATGAGAGCAAGTTCAAGATCACCACAGGTGTGGCCGGCGCCATCGGCACGCTGCTGGCAGCCTTCGGCCTGCTGAATGCCTTCCAGGGCTTCCTGTCCCTCATGTCCGCGCTGATCCCGCCGCTGGCCGGTGTGCTGATCGCCTCCTACTGGATCGTGGGCAAGGGCAAGCGGGAGAATTTCTCTCCCCGCCCCGGTTTTTCCGCCGTCGGCGTCATCTCCTTTGCCGTGGGCGCTGTGTTTGCCTGCATCACCGGCGGTACCTTCGCCAGCTTCCCCGGTCTGGTAGAGGCGATGCCGTTTCTGAACTGGCCGTTCTTTGTTGGCCCGGTCAACGGAATTGTGGTTTCTCTGGTCCTCTATGTGGGTCTCGCGAAGCTGACGTCCGCAAAGCCGATGCCCGCAAAGCAGACTGCGTAATATCTGTCGCAGGAGGAGCGGGGATCTGCCCGCTTCTCCTGTGCACTGCAATTATAACGAAAGAAGGAAAAGGTCATGCGAAAAATCGGAATCCCTGAGATCGAAGATATTGCCACCGGCGCGGCGCTGCTGGGCGCCGGCGGCGGCGGTGATCCCTATGTAGGCAAGCTGGTGGCCATCGGCGCTGTACAGGAGTGCGGCCCTGTCACGCTGCTGGACCCGGAGGAGGTGCCGGATGACGCCCTTGTTGTTCCCATCGCCATGATGGGCGCGCCGACGGTACTGGCGGAGAAGGCCATCGGCGGCAACGAATACAAAAAGCTCTTTGATATGGTCTCCAAGTTCTTCGGCAGGGAGATCTACGCCTTTATGCCCATCGAGGCCGGTGGCGTCAACTCCATGCTGCCCATCGCTGCGGCGGCCCGGCTGAATATGCCGATGGTGGATGTGGACGGCATGGGCCGTGCCTTCCCTGAATTGCAGATGGTGACCTTTACCATCGGCGGTATCAAGGCAACGCCGATGGCGCTGGTGGACGAGAAGGGCAACAGCTGCATCTTTGAGACCATCACCAACAAGTGGACGGAGGAGCTGGCCCGGTCGGTCACCATGAGCTGCGGCGCATCGGTCTCCGTGTCTCTTTATCCCATGAGCGGCAAACAGATGAAGGAATTTGGCGTCCACGGCATCGTCACCCGCAGCCAGCAGCTTGGCAAGGCCATCCGCACTGTCAAGGACTGCGGCGACCAGACGCCGGAGGAGCATTTCCTTGAATTGTCCGAGGGCTTCAAGCTCTTTAAGGGCAAGATCGCGGATGTGCTGCGGGAGACCCGGGCCGGCTTCAACTTCGGCAAGGTCGTGCTGGAGGGCATCGGTGAGTACAAGGGCCATACCGCCTATGTGGAGTTCCAGAATGAGAACCTGACCGCCACGGTGGACGGCAAGATCCTGGCTACCACCCCCGACCTCATTTCTCTGGTGGATACGGAGACCTATATCCCCGTTACCACAGACGGCCTCAAGTACGGCAAGCGTGTCATGGTGGTCGGTCTCAAGTGCTTCCACCTGTGGCGGACGGAAAAGGGCATCGAGCTGGTAGGCCCCCGCTATTTCGGCGTGGACACGGATTACATTCCTCTGGAAGAGCGCTGCAAGGGAGGTAACTGATCATGTATAAACTCGGAATTGATGTGGGCGGCACCAATACGGATGCCGTCCTGGTGGACGAGAACCGCGCGGTGGTGGCGGACATCAAGTATCCCACCTCTGCGGATATTTACGACGGTATTCTGGGCGCTATGCGCACGGTGCTGGAGGTCTCCGGTGTGGATCCCGCGCAGATCCATCAGGCAATGCTGGGTACGACCCAGTGCACCAACGCCATTGTGGAGCGCAAGAATCTGGCCCCCATCGGCATCCTGCGCATCGGCGCGCCTGCCACCACCGGCATCCGTCCCATGGTGGACTGGTCGGAGGATATTCAGAAGGTGGCCGTGGGCAGCACCATCATCGGAGGCGGCTTTGAATATGACGGCAGGGAACTGGCCCCGCTGGATACCGCTGCCGCCAAGTCGTTCTTTGAGGAGATGAAGGCAAAGGGCGTGAAGTCCATTGCCATTTCCAGTGTGTTCTCCACCGTCCGCAATGACCATGAGGTAGAGGCGGCCAAACTCTGCCGGGAGATCATGGGCGAGGACGTCCATATTTCCATCTCCAGCGAGATTGGCTCTATGGGCCTGATCGAGCGGGAAAACGCCACGATCCTGAACGCCGCGCTGTGGCAGGTAGCCGAGCGCTTCACCGAGGGCTTTGCCAAGAGCCTGCGGGATGAGGGCATTGTCAATGCAGACGTGTATCTCAGCCAGAATGACGGCACGCTCATGACCATGGAGCACGCCCGCCGCTATCCGATCCTGACGGTCGCCTGCGGCCCCACAAACTCCATTCGCGGCGCCAGCTACCTCTCCTCCTTGAAGGATGCCATCGTGGTAGATGTGGGCGGTACGACCACCGACCTCGGCGTGATCCAGAACGGCTTCCCCCGGGAATCCAGCGTGGCCGTCACCATTGGCGGTGTGCGCACCAATTTCCGGATGCCGGACGTTATCTCCATCGGTCTGGGCGGCGGCTCCATCGTGCGTGTCAGGGATGACGGCAGCGTGACCGTCGGCCCCGACAGCGTGGGCTATGAGATCACAAAAAAGGCGCTTGTGTTCGGCGGCGATGTGATGACCGCCACCGATATCGCCGTGCGGCTGGGCATGGTGGAGCTGGGCGACAAGTCCAAGGTGGAAACCATTTCTCAGGAAGTGGCGGACAAGGCCATGGCTGCGATCCGCG
The DNA here is from genome assembly GCA_900544105.1 of uncultured Oscillibacter sp. Classification (GTDB taxonomy): domain Bacteria; phylum Bacillota; class Clostridia; order Oscillospirales; family Oscillospiraceae; genus Oscillibacter. The sequence goes on from UQUC01000028.1 coordinate 6,756, forward strand.
CACTGGTGGAAGACAGCGTGGACGCCATGAAGGTCTCCAACGCGGACGTAGATCTGATCCTTGTGGGCGGCGGCTCCATCATCCTGCCGGAGAAAATCAGCGGCGCGGCAACGGTCCTGAAGCCGGAGCACTTCGGCTGCGCCAACGCCATCGGCTCCGCCATCTCCAAGGTGAGCGGCACCTATGAAAAGCTGATGAACTACGATGAGCTGCCCCGGGAGCAGTCGCTGGAAAAGGCCAAGAAGGAGGCCATTGAGCTGGCTGTGGAGGCTGGCGCCGTGCGGGATACCGTGGAGATCATCGAAATGGAGGATGTGCCGCTGGCCTATTATCCCGGCAACACCAACCGCGTGAAGATCAAGGCTGCCGGCGATCTGAGCTAAAAGGAACGAAACGCGGGCTTTGCTTTGTGCGCCCTTGCTCCCATCAACTCCAAAAGGCAGAGCGTGTGCTGCTTGAACAGAAGCGAAAGAGCTGGCTCTTTTGAGACCGGAACCGCGGTGCCCTTTGTCAGCTTGGGAGAGAGCCGGATATCACACAACAGGAAACAGCCACGGATCAGGGTACCCTGATCCGTGGCTGATTTTTTGCCAATACGAGGCGAACATCTCAATTTTGATTGCGACCGGCTGCGGTCCAACGCCTGCCGGCAGGGGAGGGGGTCACACCAGCAGCACGGTGATGTCGTTGACATTGGTGCCGGTAGGCCCGGTGACGATCAGCCCGCCGCAGGCTTTCAGGGCGTGATAAGCGTCGTTGTCCGCCAGTGTTTTGTCGATGGAAATGCCCAGAGCGGCCAGAGCGTCCGCCGTGGCGCCGTCGGTGATGCCGCCGGCCGCGTCCGTGGGACCGTCGGTGCCGTCAGAGCCGACGGAGGCCACCACAGCTTCCAGACCTGCCAGCCCTTCCGCCGCTGCCAGCGCCAATTCCTGATTCCGTCCGCCCAGGCCGTGGCCCGTCAGGTGGACCACCGTCTCGCCGCCTAAGATATAGGCGGTCTTTTCGCCCTTTCCGGCGTGGGTCCCCGCCATGGCGGACAGGAAGCGGCCCGCTTCCCTGGCCTCGCATTGGAGCCGGTCCGTCAGAAGGCAGGTCCGGTAGCCCAGTGCTTCCGCGCGGGCCGCCGCGTCCCGGCAGAGCTGGGCCACGCTGCCGGTGATGACCGTGGTGACGTTATCCAGCACCTTGGGCGGTTCCTGTTCCAGCAAGTCCAGCGCCTGAGGGCTGAGGGTCAGACCGTACCGGCTCACAAGGGCCATGGCCTGCGCCGTTGTGGTGCTGTCGGGATAGGCGGGGCCGGAGGCGATCATATCCGGGGGATCTCCGATGACGTCGGAGAGGAGGATGGCATACACATGGGCCGGGGCGCAGAGCTGGGCGAACCGTCCGCCCTTGACGCCGGAGAGCCGTTTGCGGATGGTGTTGATCTGGGTGATGTCCGCGCCGCAGGCCAGCATCTGGCCGGTGATGTCCTCCAGCTCCGCCAGAGGCACCAGAGGGCGCTCAAACAGGGCGGAGCCGCCTCCGGACACCAGAAACAGCACCCGGTCCCTTGCGCTGAGGCCGCTGACTGCCGCCAGCGCCGCTTCCGTGGCCCGGACGGAATGTTCATCCGGCACGGGATGGCCCGCCTCGTAAATGGCCAGATCACCGATGGGGCCTTGGCTGTGGCCATATTTCGTCACCACCACGCCGTGTTCGATGGTGCTGCCCAGCGCGTCGTAAGCGGCCTTGGCGGTCTGCCAGCCGGCTTTGCCGATGGAGACCAGCACCGTCCGCCCCTGGCAGGGGGGCAGTTGGGCCAGCGCCCGCTGGATGGCGGCGTCCGGCACCGAGGCTTCAATGGCGCTGCGGCAGATGTCCTCCGCGTCCCGGCGGAGGGTTTGCAGGGTCTTGCTGTCCATAGTCAGGTTCCCCTTTCAAAATAGATGTCCCGTTGAAAAGACTTACGGGTTCACCACGTTTTCCGGCGTTCCATTCAGAAACGCCCTGATATTGTTTACCGTGCAGTCCATGATCCGCTGGCGGCTGCCCTGAGAGCCCCAGGACATATGGGGGGTGATGATGCAGTTTTTCGCCGCCAGCAGAGGATTGTCGGCCCGGATCGGCTCCGTGGAGACCACGTCCAGCCCGGCGAAGGCCACCTTGCCGCTGTTCAGAGCGTCCGCCAGATCCTGTTCCACCACCATTTGCCCCCGGCTGTTGTTGAGGATGATCACGCCGTCCTTCATTTTGGCGATGTTTACCTTGTTGATGATGCCCACGTTGAAGTCCGCTAAGGGCATTTGGAGCGCCAGCACGTCGGACCGGGCAAACAGGCCGTCCAGATCCACAAATTCCACTCCCAGATCCTTAGCGGCCTGAGACTGGGAGCGGTTGTAGGCGATGACGTGCATCCCCAGTCCCTTGGCGGCCTCGGCGGTGTGGATCCCGATACGGCCGCAGCCCAGCAGACCGAAGGTCTTGCCCGCCAGCTCGATGAGAGGATAGTCCCAGTAGCACCAGTCCGGGCTGTTCTGCCACTTGCCCTCGTGGACGGTCCGATCATGGTGGCCGATGTGCAGGCAGGCCTCCAGCATCAGGGCGATGGTGAATTGGCTGACGGAATAGCCGCCGTAGTTGGGCACGTTGCACACGGGGATGCCCTTTTCCTTGGCGTAAGCCACGTCCACCACGTTGTAGCCGGTGGCCATCACTGCGATGAACTTCAGGTTGGGGCAGTTGTCAATGACCTTCCGGGAGACCTTCGCCTTGTTGATGACGGCGATCTCCGCGTCGCCGATCCGACGGATGCTCTCATCCTCGTCAGCCGTGTCGATGCGGTCGTAGTACGTCACCTCGCCCAATGCTTCCAGCGGGGCCCAGCTCAGGTCGCCGGGGTTTTCCACGTAGCCGTCTGTTACAATGATCTTCATAGAATGTGCTCCTTCGCAAAATGGGATATCCTTTGTTGAACGGGCCTGCGCGCCGAAAAAATTCCTGCTCCCCGCGTGGAGCGGGAATACACCGTCGGCCCAGCCGCTAACGGCTGCCCGACCTTACCGGCCAGGGAAATTTACCGCCTTTTCGACAGACGCGCTCTTACTGCTTGGAATTATAGCCCTGCACCTGCCGGAGTGCAAGAAAAACAGTTGACGGGCCGGGAGGGGGATATACCGCATACAGCGAAGGAGGCAAACGGAAGGAGGGACGTGGTTCAGCGTGAACCACGTCCCTCCCGGTCAAAACAGTCATCATCCTGACAGGCAGCTTGGGTCATACAGAGTTTCCCCACCGGATGTCAAGCGTATGTAGCGTGGCTCCAAAGCAATTTACTGAATGGTGTAGACCCAGGTCTTAGCCATGGTCTCCTCGGTGATCTCCTGACCGATGCCGGGCAGCTCAGGGACCGTCAGCTCGCCGTGATCGTCCGGCAGGTAGTCGTAGACGCAGGTATCCCGCAAGCCCTGCTTGATGCCGTAGGAGTGCTGCTCATGGATCAGGAAGTTGGGGATCGCGGTCTCCACATGGAGGGCCGCTGCCTGGGAAATGGGGCCGCCGCAGACATGGATCTGGACCTTCACATCATAGGTATCCGCCATGTCGCAGATCTTCTTGGCCTCGGAAATACCACCGCAGAGGCACACGTCCGGCTGGATCACGCTGAGGGAGCGGTTCTCGAAGAAGGGGCGGTAGCCCAGACGGGTGTAGATCCGCTCGCCGGAGGCCACGGGGATCCGGATATTCTCCTTGATCTCCCGCATGGAGACGGCGTTGAGGGGATGGACCGGCTCCTCGTAGTACATGATGTTCAGGTCATCGATGTAGTTGGCCAGCTGGATGGCAGTGCTGGTGTCCGTGAAGGAGTGAAGCTCGATGATGATGTCCAGATCGGGGCTGAGGTCCCGGATCGCCTGCAATCTGGCGCGAACCAGCTTCAGCACGTTCTGGGGGAGCTGACCCCGGAGACGCCAGTCAGCGTCCTGCTTCGTGCGCTGCCAGTTGCCATTGGCGGCAACGCCGACAGGGTCCACTTTCACGGCGGTATAGCCCTGCGCCATGGCCTTCTTGGCCGCCTCGGCATACTGCTCCGGCGTGACCATATTGCGGTCCTCCAGGTCCCAGTCGAACTGGATCTGGCTGGCATAGGCCCGGAGCTTTTCATTGATCTTACCGCCTAAGAGCTGATAGACGGGGGCATTGTAGTATTTACCCTTGATATCCCACAGGGCGATGTCAATAGCGCTCATGCCGGCGTTGATAACGGTGCCGCCGCCCATGCCCCAGAAGGTCGTGCGGAACAGCTGCTCCCGAATGGCTTCGCTGCGCAGAGGATCCTTGCCGATGATGAGCTGGCCGAAGTCCTTCACCATCCAAACGCCCGCGTTATGGGCGTTGCCGTAGGCCAGACCTACCTCGCCAAAGCCGCTGATCCCCGCGTCCGTGTTGATGCGGATACAGATGGGAGAGCAGTCCTCGTAGTTCAGGCATTTGCCAAAATCGTATACGTCAATACTTGTGATCTTCATAAGCGTTCTCCTTTTCTTGAAAACAAATATTTCTGTCAGCGTAACAGCCTGTGGGTATCCTCAAGAGCACATATACCATAGTTCTTTGAAAAATACAACCGGAGTTGTAAAAAAGCCGCGGAAAATTGCAGATTACAATTTTCCGCGGCCGTAGGGAACGTTTTGTAGAGAAGAATGAAGAGGGGGCGATCAGTTGGCCTTGCCGCCGGAGAGGTTCTTGCGGACCTCTGCCTCGACCACAGAGATGGGCAGCTTTTCAGTCTCGGCCCGCAGCTCATCAAACTTCTTCATATCGTCAGCCTTGACCTCTTCCCACTCCTGAGCGAAGCTGCCATCGACGATCTTGTTGTACTGCTCCTCGATGAACTGACGCATGGAGGTGTTGTCCACCATCTTGAAGCGGGACATCTGACCATACTGGCTGGTACGGCTGTGGAGGGGCAGCTGCTTGAACAGACCCATATCCGCCATCTTCTCCATCATGACCATAGGCTCCTTGGACATGTACATCTCGGTGAGGATCGCCTCAGCGGGCAGACCCTTCTCGGCGAAGAAGTCGAATGCAGTCACCATGACGTTCATGATCAGGGGCCAGATAGCCTGCTCGCTCATCAGGTCCAGATAGGTCTCGTCGTTGAAGGTGACCTCGATGGCGCCGGCCTTGGTAGAGCCCAGAGCCTTGGCCAGACCAACGGCGATCTCCTTGGCGTGGCCGGTAGCGTCCTGATTGACGACCAGGAAGGTGGGGAAGCCGGTGCCGTTTTCATAGGTTTCACGAACGCCCTTGCCGATCATGCGGGGAGCGACCATGATCACGTCCAGATCAGCGGCGGGCTTGATGAAGCCATAGGTGATGTTGTAGCCAGAAGCAAAGTTCAGTGCTGCGCCGGGATGCAGGTTGGGAGCGATATCGCGCTCGTAGATCTCGGGAGCCACTTCGTCCGGCAGCAGAAGGAACACGATGTCAGCCTTCTTGGAAGCCTCAGCGATGGAATAAGTGGGGAAGCCGTCGGCGTTGGCGGTGTTCCAGGATTCATCATGGATGCTGCCAACGATAATGTGCTTAGCGCCGGAATCTCTCATGTTCAGAGCCTGAGAACGGCCCTGGTTGCCGTAGCCGATGATCGCAATGACTTTATCCTGGATCGCCTCGATGTGACCGTCCTGATCGTAATAAACCTTGCCCATAATAAGTGCCTCCTCAGCGTATTTAAAAATAAAAGATACATGACATAAGACATCTGATGTTTAAAGTATAGCACATAGTTCCAGATTGTCAAGGGTGATTTCTCGATTTTTTGTAAAATTTTGTAAAAAGAAACGGCCCGGTGATAGACCGGGTCGTTCCGTCTGATTTTATTATAAGGTGGACTCTGCCACAGCGTCCTGGATCTTAAACGATGCAGCCCACTGTCTGGCGCTTGCAGCGATCACCTTTTCCGCGGCGACCGGGTCCCGGTTGACGATGGCCTGATAGATGCTCTCGTGGTCATGGAGGGCCACTTCGGAGTTATCCCGGATCGCGATGGCGATGGAGCGGCGGAACAGCTCGTTCAGCGCATTTCCCAGACCGATCATAAAGGAATTATGCGTTGCCTGCAAGATCTGCCCGTGGAACAGGATATCGTCCTCCGCTTCCAGCGTGCCGTTCCGCAGCTTTTCGCGGAACAGCTCCAGCTTTTCGCGAATGGCCGCAAGGTCGTTGTCTGTTGCCTGGCGGATGGCGTAGGTCGTGTAGGCGGACTCTATAATATAACGGAAGTTTTGCAGATCCTCCTCATTTCCGCTGTTGAGGTAGAAGTGAGAGAGCATGACATTCATATAGCCCTGTTCCGGATTCTCACTGATGACGGTGCACAGCCCCCGGCGGATCTCTACGACGCCCAGGGCCTCCAGCATTTTGATGGCCTCTCGTACACTGCTCTTGCTGACCTGCAATTCTTCGGAAATTTGAATTTCCGTGGGCAGTACATCTCCGGGACCGAGCTTGCGCTCCATGATCATTTCTTCGATGGAATCAACCACCTGTCTGGAAAGACTTTTCTTTGGATCGCGCTGTTTTTTGCCAATCTCCATACCAACAACTCCTCACATGCGGACACTCTTTGTAAGAAATGGCCGTGCATAAAGTACAAGGCCAACTGACCTGCACAAAGTATAAAAAATTTTCAATTATTACTATATCATGTTCGGCTATATTATACAACTATTTTATTTACGAATTGTTAACGTACCCAAACGTTTTCTCCAATTCAAAAAGAAGAAAAAAGGGGAGAAGGGAAGCAAACGTTTACGAAAAATTATTCATTTTTCCCACAAAAAAGTGCTTTTTGTATCGTCAAATTGTGCAATTGACAAAAGAAGCGGAAACGTGTAGACTGTGCCTATAAGATATGACATCTGATGTTACAAAACCCAATTTATGATTTTTACTGAAGGAGGCTGCTAACATGAGCAAGCTGGACTGGAGCAATGTCGATTTTGAGACCATGATCATCCACGCCGGACAGGGCCACGATCCCGCCCACGGCGCGCTGGCCACGCCGATCTATCAGACCTCTACTTTCTGCTTTGAAACTGTGGAGGAGGGTGCTGACAAGTTTGCCAAGAAGATCCCCGGCTATCAGTACACCCGCGGCGGAAACCCCACCACCCGTGCCTTCGAGCTGAAGTGCGCCGCCATGGAGGGCGGTGAGGACGCTGTGGCCACCGCCTCCGGCATGGGCGCAGTCGGTTCTGTGATGATCGCGTTCCTGAAGTGCGGCGACCATGTGATCTTTGACAACTCTGTTTACGGCGGCACCAACGCAGTGGCGACCGTAAACCTCCCCAATATGGGCGTTGAGGTCTCCCGCGTGGATACCTCCGATCTGGAGGCACTGAAGGCCGCCATCAAGCCCAACACCAAGATGATCTATTTCGAGACCCCCAACAACCCCATGATCAAGGTGACGGACGTTGCGGCTGTCAAGGCAGTCGCCGGCAAGGATATCCGCGTGGTGGTGGACGCCACCTTTGCACCGCCTCCCATTCAGCACGTGCTGAAGCTGGGCGCGGACGTGGTCCTGCACAGCATCACCAAGTACATCAACGGCCACGGCGATGCGCTGGGCGGCGTTGTGGTCGGCTCCGCTGCCGATATGGGCCTGATCCGCGGCAACGCCATGACGAAGATCAACGGCTGCCCGCCCTCTCCCTTCAACAGCTATCTGGTACTGCGGGGCATGAAGACCCTGGCGCTGCGTATTGAGCGTCACTGCCAGAACGCAATGGCGGTTGCCAAGTATCTGGAGTCCAACCCCTACGTGAAGAAGGTCTACTATCCCGGTCTGGAGAGCGACCCCAGCCATGAGCTGGCCTGCCGCCAGATGGAGAACGGCCTCTTTGGTGGTATCCTCAGCTTTGAGCTGAACGATGACGTAAAGGGCATGACCAGCTTCGAGGCTGGCAAGAAGCTGCTGAATAACCTGTCCATCGCTTCGATCGCCGTGTCTCTGGGCGACCCCGATACGCTGATCGAGCACCCCGCCAGCATGACGCACGCCGCTGTGTCCAAGGAGGACCGCCTGGCTGCCGGTATCACGGACGGTCTGATCCGTCTCTCCGTTGGCCTGGAGTCCGCCAGAGACCTTATCAACGATTTTGAGACCGCCTTTGCCGCGATCTGATCCCAAACCCCCGTTATCCTCGTATTTGCCCCTCCGGAGAGGTCACGGCTTCTCCGGAGGTATCTTAAAAATCCAGAGAGATCTGTGAAATAAAAAAAGAGAGGAAGCGCATTATGGAGAACAAGAAATATTACGGTTGGAAAGGCTTTTTCCCCCTGCTTACGTTCCTGGCAATTTATCTTGGCAGCGGCTTGATCTGCGCCGCTCTGGGCTACGGTGGAGACTCCTTTAAGCAGGTTCCCCGTATGGCTGCCCTTGTGGGTGCGCTGCTGGTGTGCATGTGCATGGGCGGCAAAGAGCGCAACCTGGAATACCGCATGGATACCTTCTGCAAGGGCATGAGCAACCAGGGCACGATGATCATGATCATGGTGTTCCTGCTGGCCGGCGCCTTCTCCGGCGTCGCGAAGGCCATGGGTGGCGTGCAGGCCACTGCAAACCTGGGCCTGAGCCTGGTTCCGACCCAGTTTATGTTTGCCGGTCTGTTCCTGATCTCCGCATTTATGGCGACCGCCATGGGCACCTCCATGGGCACCATTTCCGCTGTTGGCCCCATCGCTGTGGCTGTTGCTGAGAGCGCGGGCCTGAATCTGGCTCTGGCGATCAGTACTGTTCTGGGCGGCGCCATGTTTGGCGATAACCTGTCCATGATCTCCGATACCACCATCGCTGCGACCCGTGGCTGCGGCTGCGAGATGCGGGATAAGTTCAAGATGAACGGCGTGATCGCCGCAGTTGCCGCTGTGCTCGCCATGGCCATCTATACCGTGGTCGGCAGCGCCGCTGAGCTGACCGGTGATTTCTCCTATGAATTCATTAAGGTCATTCCCTATATCTTCATTCTGGTGTTCGCCCTGACCGGATGCAACGTGTTTATCCTGCTGCTGGCCGGTATCGGCGTGGCTGGCGCCATTGGCTTCGCGACCGGTTCCTTCGATATCCCCGGCTTTGCGCAGGCTATGGGCAGCGGCATGAGCGGTATGTATGACATCTGCCTGATCGCCCTGCTGCTGCGCGGCGTTGGCGGTGTTGCCGAGGAACTGGGCGCTATTGACTGGCTGGTGAAGAAGATGCACGCCAGCGTAAAGACCCGCAAGGGTGCTGAGTACATGACCGCCGGCATGGTCTCCGTGTTCGATGCGGCTATGGCCAACAACACCATCGCCATCATGATGGCTGCTCCCCTGGTGCGCAAGGTCGTGGCGGAGCACAATGTGGCTCCCAAGCGTGCGGCCTCCATCCTGGATATTTTCTCCTGCGTGGTCCAGGGCTTCATTCCTCACGGCGGCCAGATCCTGCTGTGCGTCTCTCTGACCGGCCTGTCTCCCTTCTCCATCATCGGCGCCAACTACTATTGCTTCCTGCTGGCGCTGGTGGCTCTGGCTACGATCCAGTTCGGTCTGGGCCGTACCAAGGAGGAAAAGGAAGGCATCCGTATGTACGATGAGAACGATGAGGTCGTCGCTCTGAAGTGATCCGCAGTATCTCCTATTTAAATGAAAGGATAGACGGACACCGGCTGCGTGCAGTGACAATGGATCCATAAGCAATGAAACAGGGCGATCATTCCGTTTCGGATGATCGCCCTGTTCGCCCTTGTTTTTTTGAAAAAGATTGACAAGACAGAACACTTATAGTATGATATCACATCATTTGGATACTGAATGAGCAATGACGTTCATTTTTCGGCAAGAGGCGCGGCCCTCTGCTGAAAAATGGACGTCTTTTTTCGTAACGGAAAAAACGCCGTTTTGAGGAAGGTGGATACCATGAAAAGAGAAGGACAGGTCCGCATCCCGTCCGGATGCGCGATCTCCGCTGTGATCTCCCGGGAGGGACACCGGATGACGGGAGAGAAGATCATGGAGAGCATGATCCCCATGCACGACCGCTCCAACGGTCTGGGCGGCGGCTTCGCCGCATACGGCATTTATCCGGAATACCGGGACTACTATGCCTTCCACATCTTCTTTGACAGCCGGGACACCCGCAAGACCTGTGAGGCGCTGCTGAAGGAGGGCTTTGAGATCGTCAAGGCGGAGCACGTTCCTATCCGGCAGATCCCGGAGATCACCGATGTGCCCCTGATCTGGCGGTATTTTCTGGCGCCTATGCAGTCCGTGCTGAGCCGGCTGCAGCTGGACGCGGAGGAATACGTGGCGCGAATCGTGACGAAGATCAACGCGGAGCTTCGGGGCGCATACGTGTTTTCCAGCGGCAAAAATATGGGGACCTTCAAGGCGGTTGGCTATCCGGAGGACGTGGGCCGGTTCTATCGCCTTGAGGAGTACGAGGCGTACTGCTGGACGGCCCACGGCCGCTATCCCACCAACACCCCCGGCTGGTGGGGCGGCGCCCATCCGTTCTCCCTGCTGGAATGGTCGGTTGTGCACAACGGCGAGATCTCCTCCTACGACGCCAACCGCCGCTGCGTGGAGATGTTCGGCTATCAGTGCACGCTGCAAACGGATACGGAGGTCATGGCGTACATCGCGGATTACCTGCTGCGACGGCAGGGATTGACGCTGGAGGAGACAGCCTCCGTGATGGCGGCTCCCTTCTGGAGCACCATCGAGCGCATGGAGCCGCAGGAGGCGGAACGGCTGACGTATCTCCGCAAGGTGTTTCCCAGCCTGCTGCTGACGGGGCCGTTTTCTATCATCCTCGGCTTTTCCGGCGGGCTGATGGCGCTGAACGATCGGTTGAAGCTGCGGAGCATGGTGGTAGGCGAAAAGGATGACCGTGTGTTCATTTCCAGCGAGGAGGCGGCCATCCGGGTCATGGAGCCTGACGCGGAGAATATATGGGCGCCCATGGGCGGTGAGCCGGTCATCGTCCGGTTGAAAGAAGGGACTTACTGATGAAAAATTTCTATGTGCCGCCGCAATTTGAGGTGGTGCGGGATCCGCAGCGCTGCGTCAACTGCAAGGTCTGTGTGGAGCAATGTCCCAACGGCGTTCACCGCTTTGACGAGACCCACGGCCGGATGCTGGCGGATGAGAGCAAATGCGTGGACTGCCAGCGGTGTGTGGCATACTGTCCCACCCATGCATTGAAAATCGAGAAGAACAGCAATACCCTGCGGGAGAGCGCCAACTGGTCCTCCGATGCCGTGGAGGAGATCTGGAAACAGGCCGCCACCGGCGGCGTGCTGCTGTCCTCCATGGGCAGCCCCAAGGAACTGCCGGTCTACTGGGACCGCCTGCTGCTCAACGCCTCCCAGGTCACGAACCCACCCATCGACCCGCTGCGGGAGCCGATGGAGACCCGGGTGTTTCTGGGTAAGAAGCCGGAGCGCATCCGGCGCGACGCTCAGGGGCGGCTGATCACGGAGCTGACGCCGCAGCTGGAGCTGTCCATGCCGGTGTTGTTCTCCGCCATGAGCTACGGCTCCATCAGCTTCAACGCCCACGAGAGTCTGGCAAGAGCGGCGGAGGCGCTGGGGATCTGCTATAACACCGGAGAGGGCGGACTCCACGAGGACCTTTACCGCTATGGGCGCAACACCATCACCCAGGTGGCGTCCGGGCGGTTCGGTGTTCACGAGGACTACCTGATGGCTGGCGCGGCCATTGAGATCAAGATGGGGCAGGGGGCCAAGCCGGGCATCGGCGGACACCTGCCGGGGGCGAAGATCGTAGGCGATGTTTCCCGCACCCGCATGATCCCGGAGGGATCCGACGCGATTTCCCCGGCGCCCCACCACGATATTTATTCCATCGAGGATCTCCGACAGCTGATCTGCTCCTTAAAGGAAGCGACGCAGTACCGGAAACCGGTGATCGTCAAGGTAGCCGCGGTCCACAACATCGCGGCCATCGCCAGCGGCATCGCGCGGGGCGGCGCGGACATCATTGCCATCGACGGCTTCCGGGGCGGCACCGGCGCCGCGCCTACCCGAATTCGCGACAATGTGGGTATCCCCATTGAGCTGGCGCTGGCAGCCGTGGACCAGCGGCTGCGGGAGGAGGGCATCCGCAATCAGGTGTCCCTGATCGCAGGCGGCAGCATCCGTTCCTCTGCCGACGTGGTCAAGGCCGTGGCTCTGGGAGCGGACGCCTGCTATATCGGCACGGCGGCGCTGATCGCCATGGGCTGCCACCTCTGCCGCACCTGTCAGAGCGGCAGATGCGCGTGGGGCATCGCCACGCAGCGCCCGGAGCTGGTCAAGCGGCTGGACCCCGACGAGGGTACGGAACGCCTCATCAATCTGATGACGGCGTGGAAGCACGAGATCATGGAGATCATGGGCGGCATGGGAATCAATTCCATCGAGGCTTTGCGGGGCAACCGGCTGATGCTGCGGGCCGTGGGGCTGACGGAAAAGGAGCTGTCCATTCTGGGCGTGGCCCACGCCGGAGAGTAACCGGCAAAAAATCCCGATCCACCGGAAAAACAGCGGAGGTGTGATAGTTCATGGATATTCAAGCAAAGGGTCTGGATTACCGGGCCTTAAATGAGGCGATTCGGGCTGCCGGGCCGTCATGCCGCATCACCGGCTGCCTGGGGCAGCGGTTTATCGGCGCGGGCATGAGCGGACGCCGGGTGGAGATCGACGGCATCCCCGGCAACGCCCTGGGCGCGTATCTGGGGGGCGGTTCCATTACCGTCAACGGCAACGCGCAGGACGCCGTAGGCGATACGATGAACGGCGGCTCCATTGTGGTCCGCGGCAGCGTGGGCGACACGGCGGGCTACGCTATGCGGGGCGGCGAGATCTATGTCCAAGGCAACGCGGGCTATCGGGCAGGCATCCACATGAAGGCCTATCAGGACCAGCAGCCGGTGATCGTCATTGGCGGCCGGGCGGGGAGCTTTCTGGGGGAATATCAGGCAGGCGGCACGATCCTGGTGCTGGGACTGCATACGGACGGAAAGCCCGCCGCCGGTTATTTCCCCTGCACGGGACAGCACGGCGGGCGCGTGATTTTCAGAGGCGATGTTTCCGCCATCCGTTTCCCGGATCAGGTGACGCCCCATCCCCCCACAGAGGAGGAGACCGCCCTTCTGCGGCCGCTGGTGGAGCGCTGGTGCGCCCTGTTCGGCGGCGACGCGGAAGCACTGATGGACGGGCCTTTCACCGTGGTGACGCCGGACAGCAAAAACCCGTACCGGCAGATGTACGCGGCTAATTGACGTTTTTGATCATTTTTATGCGCAGATGCGCAGGAGGAGCAGAACATGCAGAAGTTAGAACAGATCTACGAGGGCAAAGCAAAAAAAGTATTCAAAACCGATGATCCAGAGCTGCTCATCGTGGATTACAAGGACGATGCCACCGCGTTCAACGGCCTGAAAAAGGGCACCATCCTCGGCAAGGGCGTCATCAACAACCAGATGACCAACCGCCTGATGGCCAAAATGGAAAAGGCCGGAATCCCCACCCATTTCGTCAGGGAGCTGAGCCAGCGGGAAACGCTGGTGAAGCGGGTCTCCATCGTCCCTCTGGAGGTCATTGTCCGCAATCTCTCCGCCGGTTCCTTCGCCAAGCGCTACGGCGTGGAGGAGGGCATCGTGTTCGATCAGCCCACCATCGAGTTTTCCTATAAGAATGACGCGCTGGGCGATCCTCTGCTGAACACCTATCACGCGCTGGCATTGAAATTGGCCACGGCAGAGGAGATCGAGACCATCAAGAACTATGCCTTCGCTGTCAACGAGGTGCTGAAGGCGTTCTGGGCCGAGTGCGGCGTGACGCTGGTGGACTTCAAGCTGGAATTCGGCAAGGTGGCCGACGGATCCATCGTGCTGGCTGACGAGATCAGCCCCGACACCTGCCGCCTGTGGGACGCCAAGACCCATGAAAAGCTGGATAAGGACCGTTTCCGCCGGGATCTGGGCGGCGTGGAGGACGCCTACGCCGAGATCATGAAGCGTCTGCTGGATCACGATGCCCAGTAAATCTATGGCGTGCACGGATCTTGATAAGGCGGCTCCGGCTCCCGGCGATGACCGCCACCTCCACGAGGAATGCGGCGTATTCGGCATTTACTCCAATGTCACCGCCGATGTGGCCTCGTTAGCCTATTACGCTCTGTACGCCCTTCAGCACCGCGGGCAGGAAAGTGCCGGCATCGTTGTCAACGATGACGGCCTGTTCCGCTCCTGGCGGGACGTGGGGCTGGTCAGCGATGTGTTTCCCAAGGAGCGGCTTCGCTCTCTGGGGCTTGGCAACATCGCCGTCGGCCATGTGCGCTACGGCACCACCGGTTCGGACAACAAGCGCAACGTCCAGCCCATTCTGGTCAACCACTATAAGGGCCGCATGGCGCTGGCCCACAACGGCAACCTGACCAACTCCCAGGAGCTGCGTCTCCAACTGGAAAGTCAGGGGTCGATCTTCCATACCACCACCGATTCCGAGGTCATCGCCTACATCATTGTGCAGGAGCGGCTGAAGCACGGTTCCATCGAGGAGGCGGTTTCCGCCGCCATGGACCGTCTGGTGGGGGCGTATTCTCTGGTCATTTCATCCCCCAGCAAGCTGATCGCCGTCCGGGACCCTCACGGCTTCCGTCCCCTGTGCATGGGGAGGCTGAAGGACGGCAGCGTGGTGTTCGCCTCTGAAAGCTGCGGACTGGACGCCGTGGGCGCCAGCTTTGAGCGGGATATTCTGCCCGGAGAGATCGTGGTGGCGGACAAAAACGGCGTCAAGTCCGACAGATCCCACTGCGGCATCGCACCCCGGAGACTGTGCGTTTTTGAGTTCATCTACTTTGCCCGCCCCGACTCCGTGATCGACGGCAGCAGCGTTCATGTGGCCCGTCAGCGGGCCGGCGCGTTCCTCGCACTGGAGCATCCCGTGCAGGCGGACATCGTCATCGGTGTGCCGGACTCCGGTCTGGACGCCGCCATGGGCTACGCCCGGCAGTCCGGGATCCCCTACGGCATGGGCTTTATCAAGAACAAATACATCGGCCGCACCTTTATTTCTCCCACGCAGGATATGCGGGAAAATGAGGTCAACATCAAGCTGAACCCCATCCGCTCCGTGGTGGAGGGCAAGCGCGTGGTGCTGATCGATGATTCCATCGTCCGGGGCACCACCTGCCGCCGCACCATCGACCTGCTGCGCAGAGCCGGCGCGAAGGAGATCCACATGCGGGTCAGCGCGCCGCCCTTTGTGTCCGAATGTTACTACGGCACGGATATTGACGACAAAAACAAGCTCATCGCCAACCATCACACGGTTGAGGAGATCGCCGGGATCATCGGTGTGGATTCTCTCGGCTATCTCAGCCTCAGCGACGTGGTGAAGCTGGCCGACCATACGGAGAGCGGCTTTTGCACGGCCTGCTTCGGCGGCGGCTACCCCACCTCCATCCCGCAGGATTCCAACAAGGACCGCTTTGAATGTAAAATCAGCGAGCGGGAGAAGCAGGAATCTGTGTGATTGCGCCGGACGGGGCTTTTTCTCGTGGCGGGGCAGGGGGGATCTTCCATGCCGCTTCCCTCAGTCTGCTGTTTCTCTCCCCAAATGAAAGGATGACCCCCGGAGCAACCGGTCGATCAAGACCGTTTGCTCCGGGGGTTTTCTGACTTTTTCTGACGGAAACGGTCCGCCTTGCCGGATCAGCCGACCTGCTCCAGCTCCATCACCGCGTCGATCAGCATTTGCTGGGCGACGGGGTAGGGCCAGACCCGGACGTCGATGCCCGCCAGCGCCTTTTCCGTAACGGCGGGCAGGTCCTCCGGTCTGGCGTGGATGTCCGCCAGATGGGTGGGCAGGCCGATGGAGCGGTTGAAGGCCAGCAGCCGGTCCCGCTCCGCGTATTGCTTGTCGGCGGTGAGCATGACCAGAATGCCGTAGGAGACCACCTCGCCGTGCAGATGATGCTTTTCGATATGTTTCCGACAAGTCAAACCATAGAACAATGCATGGGCGATACCGCCATTGTAATACGGATGAACGGATACGGACACGATACCTGGGGAAATGGCTACATTCAAGATACAGTCCTCTAATTCCTCAGTGACAACTCCCGCCTCTGCGTCCTTCAGCGCCTTCTTTCCTTCTTTTAAGAATGGATAGAAGCAAAGTTTTCCTGCGGTGATACCCAGTTCACTGCCGTAATCCAGTGGCTCTCCCGCTTTGGCAGACCACTCAGACTCTACATTCTTCGCCATAGCGTCGCCGATACCCGCCCGGAAATACTTGATCGGAGCCGCCAGAATAATCCGTGGGTCGATAAAGCAATGCGCCGGTACGTGATGCAGTCTCGGAATATCGCAGAAAGAGCCGTCCTCATGGTACATGATGCTGATCTTGGTGATCGGCGCGCAGTTAGAAGCAATGGTCGGCACTGTAAATACCGGTTTTCCCAGGTGGTCTGCCGCTAATTTTACTGTATCTAAGCATTTACCGCCGCCAACTGCCAGAAGCATATCCGCCTCTTTGGC
>UQUC01000029.1 GCA_900544105.1 uncultured Oscillibacter sp.
ATAAAGTTCTGAAAACTTGCTCAGCGGGGCGAAAAGACTTTTTCGACACGCTGAGGGCGGCGGTATCATACCGCCGCCCTGCTTTTTTACAAATCTTGTTTTTCCAACCTCGTGTGGAGATCGCCGGGGGAGCGCTTGCCGGACAAAACAGACGAAACGCGACGATAAGCATGGCTTACCGTCGCGTTTTGGAGTGCATTTGGGATCGCGGAGAATCTGAGCGGATCAGGTGTTCAGGCTATGGACGCCGATCTCCTCCGCCATCAGCTTGCGGCGGTCACGCTCAAGATACACCAGATGGATCAGGAAGGTCAGGAGCCAGCTGGCCGGATAGGACCAGTACATGCTCTCCACGGTGCCCACAGCCTCGAACACGGTGTACCGCCAGACCACCCGCAGCAGACACGCGCCGATGAGGGTGGTAACAGTGGGATTCATGGAGTGGCCCAGCCCCCGGAGGGTGCCGCAGGCCGTTTCCATCAGGCCGCCGACCCACTGGAACCGGCTGAGGGCCAGCACCCGGACCACACCGGCGGCAATGACCGCGTCGTAGGCCGGATCGGTGGACTGGATGTACAGCCCCAGCAGGGGGACCTGAAAGATCTGGGCCAGTGCGCATAGAACAATGCCCAGCCCTGTTGTCAGGGCCAGGTTGATCCGAAAGACCCGCACGGCCCGGCGGGGATCAGAGGCCCCGATGCTTTGGCCTGTGAAGGTGATGGCGGACTGGTAGAAGGTGTTCAGCGCGGTATGGACGAAGTTCTCAATGCCGGAGGCGGCGGAGCTGCCCGCCATGACCGCAGAGCCGAAGGAGTTGACTGCTGACTGGATCATCACGTTGGCCGCGGAGAAAATAACGCCTTGCAGTCCGGCGGAGAAGCCCAGCCGCAGCATCTGGCCCGTCCGGTCCGGATACAGCCGGATCTTCCGCAGATCCAGATGGCACGGCCCCCGGAAGGTACACAGGCGGACCGTCACCAGCGCCGCGGAGAGGAGCTGAGAGACAGAGGTGGCAATGGCTACGCCGGCCACGTCCAGAGGGATGACCACCACCAGCAGCAGATTCAGCGCGATGTTCAGCGCACCGGAGACGATCATGAACAGCAGGGGATAAAAAGTGTCGCCCACCGCCCGCAGCAGAGCGCTGCCGAAGTTGTAGACCACCAGAGCGGGGACGCCTAAGAAGTAGATCCGCAGATACAGCACCGACAAAGGCAGAACGTCCTCCGGTGCGTCCGCCCAGCGCAGCAGGGGAGTGGAGAGCAGAAGCCCGCACACGCAGGCCAGCAGTCCGAGAATGACGCTCAGCAAGGCGGCGCAGTGTACCGTCCGGAACAGGCCCTTGTCGTCCTGAGCGCCAAAGTCCCGGGCGGCCATGTAGTTCGCGCCGATGGAGACGCCGTTGAACAGCGTGATGATGAGGAAAATGATAGAGGTGGTGGAACCAACGGCCGCCAGAGAAGCGTGGCCCGCATAGCGGCCCACGATGATGGAGTCCGCCGTGTTGTACGCCAGCTGCAAGATCCCTGTCAGCATCAGTGGAATGGAAAAGCGAAGAATAGCGGGAAGCAGAGGCGCTTCCCGGGAGCACACAGATCGTTTCAACATGTTTCCTCCCATTTGGTCAGGCGGATGCCGTAGCTCCGCCTGCTAAAGATGAGTATTGCAGAAAGGGCGGAGCTTGTCAATAGCCGGGGAAACCGGGAGAAGCGCCCCGCAAGTGGCCGTATTGACCGATGAGCGCCGTTGGAAAACGTTTTTTCACCGTATTGACAGGAGTGGGCGCAGCTCTTATAATTGTCCGTGAGAAAAATACAACCGAAAAATCGGAAGTTTGAGAAGGAGGTCCCATGAGACTGATTCGTGCAAAAGATTATGAGGACATGAGCCTGAAGGCGGCCAATATCATCGCCGCCCAGGTGTCCCTGAACCCCAAGAGCGTGCTGGGCCTTGCAACAGGCTCCACCCCCATCGGCACCTACCGCCATTTGATTGAGTGGTATCAGAAGGGCGAGCTGGATTTCGGGAAGGCGGTCTCCATCAACCTGGACGAATACTGCGGCCTGTCCGGGGACCATCCCCAGAGCTACCGCCGCTTCATGCGGGAGAATCTGTTCGACCATATCAATATCCCGGCGGACAGAAGCTTCCTGCCGGACGGCACCCAGACCGACAGCGCCCTGGAGTGCGCCCGGTATGACCGGATCATTGAGGAACATAACGGCATCGATCTTCAGCTGCTGGGTATCGGCCGCAACGCCCACATCGGCTTTAACGAGCCGGATAGCTGCTTTGCCTGCGGCACCCATCAGGTGACCCTGACGGAGAGCACCATCGCCGCCAACACCCGTTTCTTTGAAAACGAGGCGCAGGTGCCCCGGCAGGCGTACTCCATGGGTATGCAGGCCATTATGCAGGCCAAGCGGGTCCTGCTGATCGCCAGCGGCGCGGACAAGGCGGAGGCCATCCGAAACAGCTTCTTCGGCCCCGTGACGCCTCAGGTCCCGGCGTCGATCCTGCAGCTCCACCGGGATGTCATCGTCATCGCTGACGAGGCGGCCCTGGCGGACTGCCCGGCGGAGGCGTAAGGCGGCAGCCGAAGACCCCTGCGGACGAATATATAAGAATAGTGTTTCAGGCGCTCTCCTGACCATGGTCAGGGGAGCGCTTTTGTATGTTTTAACTTGCGGGATCAGAGGTCAATTCTATCGACAAGGGCGCATGGGGCGTGTTATAATCATAAAAAACGCGGCGAAGGGAGGCGGCGGAGAGATGACAGACGAAGCATTATACCGCCGCTACCTCAGCGGAGACGAGGACGCCTTGGGCGCGCTTATGGAGCGTTACGGCACCAAGCTGACCCTCTATCTGGACGGCTACCTCTGTGACCTTCACGAGGCGGAGGACCTGATGATTGAGGCCTTTGCCTATCTCATCGCCAAAAGGCCGGCTATCCGGGACGGCGGCTTTCGTGCCTACCTCTACCAGTCGGCGCGGCACATGGCCTTGCGGCTGCTGCACAAAAAGAGAGCGAGAAACTGCTTTTCACTGGACGCGCTGACGGAGGAACCGGAGGCCCGGGAGCTGGTGGAGGAAACCGTGCAATCGGCGGAGCGGGCGCGGCTCCTGCGGACCTGCATGGCAGAGCTGCACGAGGACTACCGGGAGGCACTGTTCCTCGTCTATTTTGAGGGACTGAGCCACGCGGAGACCGCCGCCGTCATGGGCAAGCGGGAAAAACAGGTGGCGGACCTCATTTACCGTGGAAAAATCGCACTGCGAAAGCGGCTGGAACAGGAGGGGATCACGGATGCGTACAACGGCTGAACGGCTGGCCGCGGCCAAGCGGCGGGCAAGGGAACTGGAACGGCAGCGGCAGCGCCGCCGTGCCCGTGGGATCCTCTGCGCCGGTACAGCGGCCTGTCTCGTCGTGATCGTTTCCCTCGCGCTGGCCATGCCCGGCATCACGGAGGAATTTTCCGACACGGCGCTGGGCGGCGGCATGGCCGCCAGCATTTTCAGCGGCCGGAGCCTGGGCTATCTCGTGGTGGGCCTGCTGGCCTTCGCGTTAGGCGTGTGCGTCACGGTGCTGTGCGTCCGCCTGCGCGGGCATGAGGGGGATTCGGCGGACGAGGAGCGGTACGATGATTGAGTTTTGGGACTATCTCTCGCAGTTTCTCGCCGTGGCGGTGGGCTTTTGCGCCGCTTTGCGGGTGTATCTCAAGAGCCGCAGGCAGCCGTGGTTTCTGTTGACCTGCTTCTACGGAACCTTTGCCTTGGGCACCCTTTACTGGACACTGCATCTGCTGCTGCGGCAGGAGACCCCGCAGGTTTTTTACGTCTCCGACCTGGCGTGGCTGGCCAGCTATGTCTTTTTACTTGCCCTGATGCTGACGCTGCCCGACGCGGCGGAGCGGCAGTCCCGGACGGGACTGTGCTGGCTGGCGCCGGTGTTCTGCCTGCCGCAGTTCGTGCTGTATGTCACCTACGGCGATCTGCTTTTCAACATCCTCATGTGCGGCCTGACGATGATGCTGGCGTGGTGCGCTGTGCGGGGCCTCGTCTGGGCGAAAAAGACGGAAAACGGGCGGCTGCGCCGGTTTCACGGAACGGTACTGGCCTTTACAGCGCTGGAGTACGCCCTGTGGACGGCCTCCTGCTTCTGGGTGAGCGACACCCTGACGAACCCCTATTTCTGGTTCGATTTCCTGCTGACCCTCGTTTTGCTTTTGTTTCTGCCCGCGGTGCGAAAGGCGGTGGAGGCGTGACCTATATCGAAAATGTATTCGTCTGCATGGCGGCCCCGCTGGTGGTGGCGCTGCTGTCCCTAAAACGGGGGCAACGCGCCGCACTGGTGTTCTGCCTCGCGGGGATGGGGGCCTGTCTGCTCTCCGCCTATCTCAACACATTTTTCGCCCGGCTTTATCAGGCGGACGCCGTCAATGCCGCCACCCAGATCGCGCCTGTGGTGGAGGAGATCATGAAGCTGCTGCCGCTGCTGTTCTTCCTGGCGGTGTTTGAGCCGATGTTCGCCCGCTTCCGGCTGGCCGCCGTCATCGTGGCCGCCAGCTTTGCCACCTTTGAAAACATCTGTTTCCTCACGCAGAACGGCGCGGATCAGATCCTCTTTCTGCTGATCCGGGGCTTCGGCACCGGCGCGATGCACGTGGTCTGCGGGAATGTGTACGGCGGCGCGCTGCGCCCCGTGTGGGACAGCCGTCCCCTGCGGGCGGCCTGCCTGTTCGCGCTTTTGTGCGTGGCCATCATTTACCACGCCATCTACAACCTTCTGGTCAGCGCGGGGGGGACGCCTCAGCTCATCGCCTACTTTGTCCCGCTGCCCACGGCGCTGTGCTTCCGGCTGCTGGCGCGGAAGGCCGGGGCGTAAATACAGTCTCATCAGATCGTCCAACAGGGCGGTCTGATTTTTTTGGATTTTTTTCAATTTTGGGTGCGTAGTTTTCTCCATTTTTGTCCCTATCAGAGTGTAAGGACTTTTTCGGGAAGGAGGAAGGGGCATGTATGACACCACGGAGCGCGTCCGGCGTGTGAAGCAGACGGCCTTGCGGCTGATCCAAAAGCGGGAGCGGGCGGCGCTGCGGCGGCTGGAAACGCTGTGTACCGCGCTGGTTCTGGGTCTGACCGGCGCACTGGCCCATTTCATCGGCGGGCCGCCCGGCGCCGCCGTCCAGGGGGCCTACGGCGCGACGCTGCTGGCGGACAGCGCGGGCGGCTATGTGCTGGTGGGCGTGGCATCCTTTACGGCCGCCGCTGTCCTGACGGTGGTCTGTATGCGCCTGCATGAACGGGAGAAACGAGAAAAGAACAACGAGACAGACAAGGAGGGAAACGCACCATGAAAAAAACGATCACCCTATTATTGACACTGTGCCTGCTGCTGGGCCTGCTGCCCACGGAGGCTGTGGCCTTTGCGGGGGACATTTACCGGGCGGGCGATGTGACGCAGGTCAAGATGGCGGACGGCTCGCTGTCCCTGCAAAACGGGTACGTCCACGTGACGCTGCATAAACTGCTTGAGACCTATTCCTATCTTACGGTGGCTCCCACCGTAAAGCCTGACGAGGACAGTATGTGGAACAGCCAGACACCGTTCTGCAATTACACCACCTATAATCAAGGCGTGCCGACCACCGAGGGCGTGGTGATAAGTCTGAAAAAGATGGAATTTGTGACGGGTACGCCCAACGGCGGAGGCACGAAGGCTATCAAGGCGGAGTATGATCTGCTCTCGTCCCACAGTCATGTTGCCGCAAAAGCGACGGTCTACTACGAGATCGTGCAGCTCAAGGAGAGCGGGACAGCGGCGAAGGAGGACACCTGGGGCGTGCTGACGACCGTTGGCAGCATTGAGATCATAGGAGGACGCGAACAGTTTACCCGTGATTTTGATTTTAGATGGGGCTATTACCTCAATGGCTTTACCTCCATGGGACATTCGGCCATGCTGGAGGAAACGGGCGGCCCCGCCATCAAACTCAGCCGCACCACGGTGCCGGAGGGGGAGGACCCCAAGATCACCACGGAAAGCTCCACCATCACCGTACCTGTGGAAAAGCTGAACACAAAGACCGTTCCCAAGGGCTATTCCTCGTGGGGCGATGTGGACGGCATTTACATCACCGAGGCGTATGTGGACAGCTACCCCTGGGCCAATCCCTTTGTGGGCCTGTCGGATTACTATGGAAAGACGATCACCGCCCCCAGCGGCGAGCCGCTCCGTGTCGATCTGGCGCAGTTCGTCAGTGTGCAGCCGGGGGACAAACCGTTGAATTCCCTTGTGAGCTGCGAGAGCTATGTGAGCTTTGATTTCGAGCCGGAGAATTATGCGGCTGATTCCACCCACTTCCTCTGGGGCTTCCGCGACCTGAAGACACTGAAACAGGAGATCCCCAGCGAACCGGACAAGGTCGATCCCGCCATCTACGCCAAGCGGCTGGCCGTTTTCTCCAGCGGCAGCGGCGTGACGGTGGAGCACGTGGCCGACGACGCGGCGCTTTCGGCGCTGAAAAAGCGGTACGGAGACCCCGTTGCCCTCATCAACGGCGATTATGAGAGCAAAAATGGCGAAGCCTTCACCTTCACCGGCGGAGCGGCGCTGCTGTCGCCCTCCGTCACGGCGACGTGGGACAAAAATAGCGGCGGCAAGCTCGTTATCCACAAGAACGGAACCGTGGAGCAGAGCGGCGTGAGCCTGAGTGCGCCTACCTTCAAGTTCTATCAGCCGACAAGCGGCGCGGAAGGCACACTGAGCATTTCTCTCGCGGAAAAGGGCTTTGCGTTTGACATTGATCCAGCCAAAAACGATGCCATCGTCTATGTGGACATTCCCTACGCCAAGGTAAAGCTGGAAAAGGCCGCCGCCGACGTGACGGGGAACCTTGTGTTCAGCGGCGATATCGGTTTTCAGACTATTTTCGACGGCGCGGAATTTTCGCTGGAAAAGCTGGGTTACGGCTTGAAGGGGAATGAATTCAAGGTCAACGGCGTCCACGCGAAGGGCAGATTTGACACCGAAAAAATGCTGTCGCTGGAGCTTGCCAAGATCGAGGGCGAGGTCAACACCTTCAAGGGTGAGGAGCGCTACGCCTTTGAACTGGAGCTGAACGTCTTTGACCTCTTTGAGACCGAGGCAAAACTGGCGCTGGAGCGGGCCAACGACGGTTCGCTGATCCCCGACGAGCTGTGGTTCTTTGTTAAAAGTGAGCCGGGCATCCTCCTGATCCCGCCGGCGCCTGTGGGCAGGCTCACCGGCGGCGGCGCGGGCTTCAAGGATCTGGTCGCCACGGTAAACGGCAACTATTTCGCCATCCCGCCCATCAAGCTGCGGGGCGCGGTGTCGGGCGCCTATTTACAGCTCATTGAGGGCCGGGGCGATGTGGTGCTCGGCCCCAGCGAGATCTCTCTCAAGGCAAGCGATGTGGGCATTGTGGGATTTGGCAAGTACGGACAGGTCGTTGACAGCTTCGGCTACGCCCTCAAGCTCACCGGACAGGAGCGGAACTATAAAGGCACGGCCTACCAGGGCGTCTATCTCGTCGGCTCGGAGGAGCTGGAGCTTCATCTGCCAAACACGGAGTTCAACGTGATCGTTTTGGATTCCCCTATCGAGCTGGGCGCTTTCGGCGGCGTGAACAAAGCGAAGGATCGCGTGTATCTCGGCATCGGCGCCAACGGCACGGTAGACGGCAGAGTACAGATCCCGAAGGGTTTCCCCTTTGCCGGAACAAAATTCGGCAGCGCGAAGATCCAGCTCATCGCCGGCGGCCAGACGGAAATTCCGATCAGAAACGTCAGCGTCAGCGAGGGTATGAAGCAGGCGTTTAATAACATCGACGCCTATCTCGGCGCGATGGCTCAGACGCAGAATCCCTTGTTCGGCGTGCGCGTGTGGGTGCTCGTCCCGAAGGTCCTCCAAACCAAATTCCGCTACAAGGAGGGCTGGGCCATCGAAGGGTCGTTTATCAAAAAGCTCCCCGCGTGGGACTGGAGCAGCAAGGGCATTGAGCAGGTGGTGCCGAGCGGAGGCTCTGAGGCGGCTGCGACCTATGTGCTCCGTGCACCCGCCGCATCGATGACACCGGTTTCCAGCGCTGATATCAAAGTGACAGCCGGAGCGGACGAAACGCCGTACATCCTGCTGGCCTTTGACAGCAGCGTGAGTGAAGAAACGCTCAGGGACGATCTGATGGTGGACGGCAAGAAGCCTACATGGGAACTCGACGATTCTATCGATGAGACGAAGATCTACGCCGCGTCGGACATCATCACCAATAAGAACGATAACGAGGAATACCGCGTGGTGCTGCTGCGTCTGCCCGGCGAAGGCACCTATCCCGTCAGCACGGGCGATTCTGACTTGAAATTTTCGCATGAGACCGCCAGCGTCCTGCCCTTTGAGGCGCTGAAGCTGACGCAGAACGGCGACGAACTCTCCGGTGAGGTGAAGTATCCCGAAGCCGGGAGGACCTACACCCTGCGCACCTATCTGGGCAGCGCCGAGGGCGAGGCCGATTATCTGGTGGACGAGCAAATCGTGGAGGATACCGACAGCATTTCCGTCACCATTCCAACCGAAGGCACGTTCATGCCCAGCGGCGAGTACTACGCCACGTCGTTCCTGATGACGGAGAAGGAATTTACCTTTGAGGACGAAAGCACGGAGACCGCTCTTATGGCCATCGACAGCCAGCAGTTTGACCATCCGATCACTTATACGAACACCAATGAGCCTGACGCGCCTGAGAATGTCTCGCTGACCTTTGCCGGCAACGAGGTGATGAGTGCTTCGTGGGACGCCGTGGACGGCGCCGACGGCTACCGCGTGACGATCTATCAGGAAAAGGGCAGCGGTTGGAAGGACACCGGCTTTGGCTACGATCTTGACAAGAACACCACCTCCATCGACATGGCGCTGACCGTGGGCGGAAACGCCGTTGAGGTTTCGGGAGCTGGTAAGGTTTCGTCCGTTCCCGCCAAAAATCTGTCCGCCGACGAGACCTACAAGATCGGCGTGAGCGCCTACAAGGAGGAAACGTACTTCACGGAGAATCCGGAGACTGGCTCCACGGAAGGCGAGGGAACAAGTATCGCCGAGGGTACAGAGGGCAGTACCGCGGGGAGCGGAGGAACCGGTACCCAGGCGCTTACCGCGAAGTATTACAGTCCGGAGAAAATGTCCGCTGAGGAATACCTGCCGAAATACGAGCCGCTGCATATGACGCTCACCGTGAACGGCACCGCCATCACCGCAGATGAAAACGGCGTGTACCATGCCTATGTGGACGGCGGCAGCAATTCCCTCACGGTGACAGCGGACGGCGCAAACAGCATCACTGTCACGAGAATGGACAAGACAACAGGTAACGAGATAACGCCTGATAGCGAAGGCAGCTATCCGCTCCCTGCATTTGAAGGCAGTCTGATGTTCAAGATCGACGGCAAGCAGGGACTGGACGTGACCAGCGTGTTCCTGCTGGTGAGCCGCGACGAGACGCCTCCCATGCTGACCCTCGCTGATCCGGTGTTCTTCGCTGACCGGGACACCGGCGAGTACACCGTCACCGGCACGGCGGACGCCGGCAGCGAGATCATTTATGGAAAAACCAGTCAGTCTGCCACCCAGTCTGTCACCGCCGACAGCGACGGCCGCTTTACCGTCTCCGGTATGCTGAATAAAGAGAAAAATACCGGCATCCTTTTCCTCAGCGCGAAGGACAGCGCAGGCAACGAATCCACGCAGCAGATGGCGATGATCACCCGGCAGACCCGGTATGCCGTCACCGTGAACAACAGCTATGCGGACGCCTCCGGCGCGGGAAGCTATGCGGCGGGGATCGTTGTCGCCGTCAGCGCAGGCAACCGCAGCGGTTACACCTTCAATGGATGGACGACTGACAGCGGCGTTGCCTTTGACGATGCCAACGCCGCCGAAACGACCTTCATCATGCCGGACGGCAATGTGACCGTCACGGCGAACTGGTCGAAGAACAGCGGATCGTCCTCGTCCGACCGGGGTGACTCCGATCCCCGCTATACCGTCGGAATTCCGGACAAGACGGAAAATGGCAGCGTGAGCGTCAGCCCGAAGAACGCCGGTCAAGGCGACCGCGTGACCGTCACGGTGAAGCCGGACGAGGGCTATGAGCTGGGCAATCTCACCATCACAGACAGCAAGGGCAACGAGCTGCCACTCACCGATCAGGGCGATGGCAAATTCACCTTCATCATGCCCGCCGGAAAGGTGGAGGTCAAGGCCACATTCACGGAGGAAGTGAAGATCAGCCCCTTCCGGGACGTTTCCACCGATGCCTATTACTACGAAGCCGTGAAGTGGGCGCAGAAGAAGGGAATTACCGGCGGCATCGGCGACGGCCTGTTTGGTCCCAATCAGCCCTGCACCCGTGCCCAGATCGTCACCTTCCTGTGGCGGGCCGCCGGTTCTCCGGTGGTGAATTACGCCATGGATCTGGCGGACGTTCACGGTGACGCTTACTATGCGGAGGCCGTCCGTTGGGCGCTGAGCCAGGGCATTACCACCGGTACGGCAGACGGCAAGTTCAGCCCCAATGCGCCTTGCACCCGCGCCCAGAGCATGACCTTCCTGTTCCGGGCGTCCAAGGCGTCCGCCGATGGCGCGCCTGCTTTCAGTGACGTGGCCGCCGACGCCTACTACGCCGAAGCGGTGAAGTGGGCTACGGACAACGGCATTACCAACGGCACAACAAGCTCCACCTTCAGCCCCGGCAGCGGCTGCACGCGAGCGCAGATCGTGACATTCCTGTGGAGACTGTACGCGGGGAAGTAATTGCAATATGCGTAAAGGCGGCTCCCTTGACTGCGAAAAGCGGCCGGGGGAGCCACTTTTTCACTTCCGGCCCGCGGGCCATGCGCGCGAGCAGGAGGTTGCCGACGGTGGGATATTGAAAAGCAAAACCTGGTAGGACGAATTTATGTAATAGAGTGCAATGGTATGAGATAGAAAACGGCAACCAGTTTCATCACGCAGAAAAATGCCCGAAGGAGATCTTCCTTCGGGCATTGCGTGTATTCGGCAGAAATCAGCTGCTTTTTCCCAGGTACGCTTCCTTCACCCGGCTGTCCGCCAGCAGCTCCGCGCCGGTGCCGGACATGGTGATGGTGCCGGTCTCCAGCACATAGGCGAGGTCCGCGATCTTCAGAGCCATGTTAGCGTTCTGCTCCACCAGCAGCACTGTGACGCCCTGCCGGTTGATCTCCCGGATGATGGAGAAGATGTCCTGCACCACCAGCGGGGCCAGGCCCAGAGACGGTTCATCCAGCATCATCAGCTTGGGGCGGGACATGAGGGCACGGCCCACGGCCAGCATCTGCTGCTCGCCGCCGGAGAGGGTGCCCGCCAGCTGCCAGCTCCGTTCCTCCAACCGGGGAAACAGGCTGTACACCCACTGGATGTCTTTGTCGATCTCCGCTTTGTCCCGGCGCAGATAGGCCCCGATCTTCAGATTTTCCAGCACCGTCATATCCGGGAAGACCCGGCGGCCCTCCGGACTCATGGCGATGCCGGTGGAGATGATCTTGTCGATGGACTTGCCCAGCAGCGCCTGCCCGTCCCACTGGACGGAGCCGCCGGAGGCCTTTACCAGTCCGGTGACGGTCCGCAGGGTGGTGGATTTGCCTGCGCCGTTGGCGCCGATCAGCGTCACGATCCTGCCGTCCGGTACTTCCAGAGAAATGCCCCGGAGGGCCTGGATACCGCCGTAGTGGACCTGGAGGTTTTCAATTTTAAGCATCGTCCGCCACCCCCAGATACGCGTCGATGACGCGCTGATTTTTTTGGATCTCCGCCG
This sequence comes from uncultured Oscillibacter sp., assembly GCA_900544105.1. Lineage (GTDB taxonomy): Bacteria > Bacillota > Clostridia > Oscillospirales > Oscillospiraceae > Oscillibacter. The sequence continues at coordinate 11,847 of UQUC01000029.1, forward strand.
GTGTGCCGTGGGCGATCAGCTTGCCGAAATCCAGCACATAGATGCGGTCGGAAATGCCCATGACCAGATTCATGTGGTGCTCGATGAGGAGGATCGTGATCTTGAATTTTTCCCGGATCTCCCCGATAAAGGCTGTCAGCTCATCCGTTTCCTGAGGGTTCATGCCGGCGGCCGGCTCATCCAGAAGCAGCAGCTTCGGCTCCGCCGCCAGTGCCCGGGCGATCTCCAGCCGCCGCTGCTTGCCGTAGGGCAGGCTGGTGGCCAACTCGTTTTTCACGTCGGACAACCCTACGATCTCCAGCAGCTCCTCCACCTGCGCTCGCTGGGCCGCCTCCTCCTTCCGGTTCAGCCGGAACGCGGCGGAAAAAACGCTGCTGGTGGAGCGGCAATGCTTGGCGATGAGCACATTGTCGAACACCGTCTGGGTCTTCCACAGGCGGATGTTCTGGAAGGTCCGGGCCATGCCCGCCCGGGTGATCTTATCCGGGGTAGGGGAGAGGGTCTCCGTGAAAAGGCTGTCACACTGGCCCTTGTACTGCTTTTTCATTTTGCCCTGGGGGTGGTTTTCGATGATCTTCGCCCCATCGAACCACACCGCGCCGTTGGTGGGCTGGTATACGCCGGTGATGACATTGAAGGCAGTGGTCTTTCCCGCGCCGTTGGGTCCGATGAGGGCCACGATCTCGCCCTCGCTGACCTCCAGCTCCAGATCGTCCACAGCCACAACGCCGCCGAACTGCATGGTGATGTGATCCAGTCTCAAAAGCTGCTCACTCATGGCTGTACCGCCTCCTTCGTTGCTTTTTTCTGCCGCTTTTTCAGGAGATCCGGCAGCTCTTTATCTCCCATGATGCCCTTCCGGAAGAACAGCACCACCACCATGATGATGACGGAGAACACCACCATCCGGAAGCCGGTGCGCAGGAAGGGGACCTTGAAGCTGCCGATGTAGGTCTCTGCATCCAGAAACCGCAGCCACCATTCACTGGCCGCCACATACAGGAATGCCGCGATGCAGCTGCCGGAGATAGAGCCGATACCGCCGATGACCACGATCAGCAAGATCTCGTAGGTCATGGCCGTGGTGAACACCTTGGCCTGCGCCTGATTAGCGAACATGGCGAACAGGCCGCCGCCCACCCCGGCGAAAAACGAGCTGATGCAGAAGGCCAGCCGCTTGTGGCGGGCCAGATTGATGCCCATGGCCTCTGCCGCCACCTCATCGTCCCGGATAGCCTTGAAAGCCCGGCCGTAGGTGGAGTTGATCAGCAGTACGATCACCGCCACACACACCCCCGCCAGCAGAAACGGCACGAAGGTGGATAGCCGCAGGATCACCTTGCCGTCGGCATTCTGGATATTGAAGCTGGAGAAGGTGGGGAAGTTCTTCAAGGCGTTGGCGCCGTTGGTCACAGGGCCGAGGGGGTCCCACTGGAAAATGGCCCGGATGATCTCCGCGAAGCCCAGGGTGGCAATGGCCAGATAGTCGGATTTCAGACGCAGCACCGGCAGGCCGATGAGCCACGCCACCGCTGCCGCCACGCAGCCGCCCAGAAACAGGGCCAGCAGAACGCCCAGCACCAGCCCCACAGCCCCGCCGCCGAACAGCTCCGGCAGGGAGAACTTCACGGCGGAGCCGTTATAGAGATAGTACACCGCTTCCCGGTCCGCCGTGGGAATGGTGAGAATGGCGTAGGTGTAAGCGCCCAGCAGCATGAAGCCCGCCTGCCCCAGAGAAAACAGGCCGGTGAAGCCGTTGAGCAGGTTCATGGACACTGCCACCAGCGCATACACCGCGCCCTTTTTCAGAACGGTGAACAGCATCCCCGTGGGCTTCATGGTGTTTTCCAGCAGGACGACCAGCGCCAGCAGCGCCAGCGCGCAGAGCAGGGCGATCACCGTGCCCCGTTTGCTTTTCTTTTCGTTCAGCACAGTCGATCCCCCCCTACACTTTGTCCGTGACTTTTTCGCCGAACAGACCCGTGGGCTTCACGCAAAGCACTACGATCAGGATGGCGAAGGTAAAGGCGTCGGAAAAGACGCTCCAATCGGAGCCTTTGATGACGCTCTCGCAGATACCGATGAGAAACGCCCCCACCACGGCGCCGGGAATGGAGCCGATACCGCCGAATACCGCCGCTACGAAGGCCCGCAGTCCCGGCAGGGAGCCGGACAGGGGGACGATGGACTGGTAGTTGGTGAAGTACAGCAGGGAGCCGATGGCCGCCAGCAGTGAGCCGATGATGAAGGTCACGGAGATCACGCTGTTGATCCGGATGCCCATGAGCTGCGCGGTTTCAAAATCCCGGGACACGGCCCGCATGGCCATGCCGATCCGGGTGTGGTTGATGAGCTGGGTCAGGGCCGCCACCAGAAGCACCACCAGCACCGGCGTGACCACCGTCACATACTTGGTGGATACCCCTGCGATGGTCAGCTGGTTGGACAGACCGGGCAGGGCGGGGTACATCTGGGGCAGGCCGCCGGTGACATAGGTCGCCAGATTTTGCAGCAGATAGCTGACGCCGATGGCGGAGATCATCACCGACATCCGGGGGGCTGTCCGCAGAGGCTTGTAGGCCGCCCGCTCGATGATGAAGCCCAGCAGCACCGTCAGAATGATCATCAGGGGAATGGCCGCGGCCAGCGGCAGGCTGGCGCTGAGGTAGACCATCATCAGACCGGCTACCATGAATACATCGCCGTGGGCGAAGTTGATCAGCCGCAGGATGCCGTAGACCATGGTATAGCCGATGGCGATGAGGGCGTACTGCCCGCCCAGCGATATGCCGGAGAGCAGAATGGAGATGCCGTATTGCACGGGGATCCCTCCCTTTTCTTTCAAGTTTTACGCGGAAAGGCACACGGCGGAGCCGCCTTGAAAAAAGCCGCGGAGCGGCTGCTTTCGGGGCGGCCCCGGCCTTGGCGCGTTCACGCGAACCGTCTGTAAACGGTAAGACCGCCTGGCGGGGGAGTCCCCGCCAGGCAGGTCGGCAGGATCGGATCAACCGGCTTTCTGCATTGTTTCCAGAGCCCAGGCGTTGTTGGCGGTGTCAGCCACCTTGATGTAGGCAGTGTCGCGGATAGCGTCGCCGATGTCGTCGAAGGCGATGTCGCCGGTGACACCGGTGTAGGTCACACCGGGCAGCGCGGCCTTTACAGCGGCGGGATCGGTGGAGCCGGCGGCCTTCAGAGCCTCCAGCGCCACATAGTAGGCGTCATAGCCCATGGCGGTGACGGCTGCGATGGTGTCATTACCGCCGTTGTTGGTCATGGCGGTGGCGTCCTCGTTCAGCCAGGCCTTGATGCCCTCATCGAATTCGGGAGAGCCGCCCTCCTGATAGAAGGTGGAGACATACAGCTTCACGTTAGAGCTGGAAGCGGCTTCCAGAACCATGTTGCTGTCCAAGGTATCGGAGCCCAGAATGGGGATCTCCAGCCCCATGGAAGCGGCCAGCTTCACGATCTGAGTGGAGTAGGAGATGGACACGGGGCAGAAGATGACTTCCGCACCGGAGGAGACGGCCTTCGACAGGTAGGTGCTGAAGTCGGAGGTGTTGGTGGGGAAGGAGTCGGTGATGACCTCGCCGTCAAAGGCGTCGGTAAAGTACTTGATCAGGCCCTGATCGTACTCGTTGCCCAGCTCGCCCAGGCAATAGGCCTTCTTAGCGGAGAACTTCTCCTGCGCGAAGTTGGCCAGAACGGTGCCCTGGAAGGGGTCCAGGAAGCAGATGCGGAAATAGTAGTCATTGCCTGCGGTGACGCCGGGGTTGGTACAGGTCACGCCGATGGCGGCCAGACCCGCTTCACCGAAGATGGGGCCGCCGGCCATGGCGCAGCTGGAGCCGTAAGTACCCAGCACCAGAGAAACGTCCTTGCTCACCAGCTCGGAGGCGGCGGTAGGGGCCTTGGCGGAATCGGAGCCGTTATCGGCATAGACCAGCTCCACCTTGTAGGTCTCGCCGCCGATATCCACAGTGGGGGTCATGTGGTTGGCGTACTGCATACCCAGCATCTCCTGCTTGCCGCCGGCGCCGGAGTCGCCGGTAGCAGGCTCGAATACGCCGATCTTTACAACTTTTTCGCCGGAAGCGGCGTCAGAACTGCTCTGGCTGTCGCTGCTGGCATCGCTGGAGCTGTCAGCGCCGCAGGCCGCCAGGCTCATGGACATGGCCAGCGCCAGCATGATGGAAACAAACTTCTTCATTCAATTCATCCTCCTTGCGAGATCCGGACTGCTCAAAACGTCCGCCTCTTGTAGATGGATGTATTTTATGCAGATACAATACAGCCCGCAAGAGAAAATCCGCACAAAATTTTTTCTGCGGTTTTCGCAGACTTTTCACCAAATGACCATGCAGTAAAACCAAATGCGTTTGACATACGGACAAATTGGCTGATTTCAGAAAATGCAGCTTTTAACGCTGTCCGTCAGAAACGGACATTACCACTGGTGATTTTGACCAAATAATTTTCGGTTTCTTGGACGAAACGTGAAAATAAAGGGCGGCCAGCGCTTCATTCAGGTATTATGGTTTTCCGCGGCAGCTTCTTTGCGGGAATGGGACTATTTGAGCCGACAAAACCGGCAGCGTAAGGCTATCAGAGCCTCACCGCCTTTGGCTCAGTGGAGCTGACCGCCAACGGCGTTTCCGATGGTGAGGCAATCACCGTGACCCGGACGGATGACCAGAACAGCGAGCCTGAGACGCTGCTCCTCACCGGGAACAGAGCGGTTTCTGCGAACCTGAATAACACGACGAAGGATACCTTTACAATGACAAACTCTCCGGTGAGGTGAAGGATTCCGAAGCCGGGAGGACCTACACCTTGCGTACCTATCTGGGCAGCGCCGAGGGCAAGGCCGATCACTTATACGAACACCAACGAGCTTGACGCTCCCGGAAGTGTTTCTCTGGAATTTGTCGGCAACGAGGTGATGCGCACTTCGTGGGACGGCGCCGACGGCTACCGCGTGACGATCCATCAGAAAAAGGGCAGCGGTTGGAAGGACACCGGCTTTGGCTATGATCTTGACAAGGACGCCACCTCTATCAACATGGCGCTGACCGTGGGCGGAAACGCCATTGAAGCAGGCTCCCTTGATTGTAAAAGTGCCAGGGGTGTCCATTTGTATCTCCATCCATACGGATCGAGGATGGAAACAGACGGCTGACTTGCCGCATAAAAAGCGGCCGACAGTGAAACACTGCCGGCCGGAAAAACCTTATATTTTTCGTTGTACATTTCATGAGCAGCAGCTCGCAACTTCGGGCTGAGGCACGTAAAAAGATGAGATCAGCGGTCCGTGGAGATGACCTGAACGTGCTCCTGTTCTAACCGCTCCAGGAGATCGGGATTTGTTACAGGCTTGGAAGTGACGATGCCGGTCAGCTCCCGGAAGTCTGCGAACAGGTTCACACCGGTAGCGTGGAATTTGCTTTCCACCAACAGGGCATAGACCTCCTGCGCGGATTTGATTATCTGCCGTTTTACAGCAAACTGGAAGAGGGAAGTGGTGGTGAGGCCCTGTGTCCCCCGGATGCCGGTGGCACTGATAAATGCCTTGTCAACCTGATGGGCGGCCAAAAACTGGATCGCGTCATTGTCCACCACGGCCATGTCCTCCAGCATCCCGCCGCAGAAGAACACATGGACGGCGGTACCGTTGAAGATATAGGCTACGGGGATGGAATTGGTGATCACAGAGAGCCGCTGGCGGTCTCGCAGAGCATTGGCCAGCGCTTGAGTGGTAGTGCCGGCGTCGATGATGATCGTATCACCGTCCCGCACCAGAGCGGCAGCTGCCTGGGCAATGCGCTTTTTTTCATCACCGTACATCTCACCCCGCAGTTCAAAGGCCGGGACCTGAGGATTACCCTCCAAAAAAATCCGTCCCCGATCCTTACGGATCTTGCCGTTGGCTGCCAGAGCTGTAATATCTCGCCGCACGGTGGCCGGAGAGGCAGGCAGCATCTCGATCAGCTCATTTACAGAGATGCTTCCAGACAGCCGCATGGCGGCCAGGATCTGCTCTTGTCGTTCCGTACCGTTCAAATCAAATACTCCTTTCCAGTCGCTTATTCTTTTATAATACCAGACAGACTGGAGAGCCGCAAGTCCTGTCGGCGCTGAGTTTTACTTTTCAGCGGGCTTTTTTTTCAGAAGAGGATGGATGATCGGCCACAGCAGGGAGAATACGGAGATAATGATCAGTACCAGCGAGATGGGTCGGGTGAAGAAAATGGAGATGCTGCCATCGGAGATCACCAAAGCCCGCTGGAGGTTCTTTTCCGCCAGATTGCCCAGGATCAGACCCAGAATGATCGGAGGCATGGGGAAGTCGCACTTGATCAGCAAGAAAGCGACTGCGCCAAAGATCATCATCATGAAGATATCCAGAATGTTGTTGTTCAGAGCGTAGGTACCTACCACGCAGAACACGAACACAATGGGGGTCAGATAGGTGTTGGATACGTTACCAATCTTGGCGAAGCCGCGGATGGCGCCGTAACCCAGAATGCACATGGCGATGTTGGCAAAGAACAGGCCGGCAATGATGGTATAGACCGTACCGGTCTGTTCGGTAAAGAGGGTGGGGCCGGGAACCACGCCCTGCATCATCAGGGCGCTGAGCATAACGGCTGTGCCTGCGTCACCGGGGATACCCAGCGTCAGCAGAGGAATCAGCGCGCCGCCGGAGATAGCGTTGTTGGCAGCCTCAGGAGCGGCAATGCCCTCGGGAATGCCCTCGCCGAATTTCTCGGGGTGCTTGGACCAGCGCTTGGCCTCGTTGTAGCCTACCCAGCTGGCGATATCACCGCCGGTGCCGGGGATGGCGCCGATCACAGTGCCGATGACGCTGGAGCGGAGAATGGTGGGGAAGGTGGTCTTTATATCAGCCAGCGTGGGCAGGACCCGCTCCAGCTTGGCGTTGCTCTTTTCACCGCCCTTTTTGCCCTCCTCGATGTTGCTCAGCCCCTGAGAGAAGGCATACAGCGCGATCAGGGTGGGGACCATGGCAATACCGCCCGTGAGATAGACGGAGCCGAAGGTGAACCGGGGAGAACCGGTGAGGGAGTTGATACCGATGGTGGACATCATCAGACCCAGAACGGCGCCGATGAGACCCTTGATTACGTTTTTAGAGGAGATGCTGGTGACCATGCTCAGACCGAACATGGCCAGTGCAAAATACTCGGCGGCGCCGAATTTCAGAGCGAACTTGCTCAGAAGAGGCGCGGTCCAGAGCAGCATCACCGCACTGAACAGGCCACCGAAGGTAGAAGCCATGGTGGAAATACCGATGGCCCGTCCCGGCTGGCCCAGACGGGTGGCCATGGGATAACCGTCCAGAACCGTGGCGGCGGAGTTGGCTGTGCCGGGCGTCTTGATCAGAATGGCGGTGATGGAGCCGCCGTAGATCGCGCCGCAGAAGATGCCAAGCAGCATCAGAATACCGGCGTTGCCCTCCAGAGAGAGGGTCAGGGGCATCATGATGCTCAGGCCCATGATCGAGGACAGGCCGGGCATTGCGCCCACCAGAATACCGATCAGGGTACCAAAGAAAATAACGCCGATGTGATAGGGTTGGAGCACATAGGTCAGTGCTGTCATAAATGCTTCCATTGCGTATGCTCCTTTCCGTTAAAACAGGATGCCTTGGGGCAGGGGCAGCTTCAGGGCCACGGAGAAGATGATGTAAACCGCGGCTAGAACGCCTACGGTAAGGCCCGCCAGAACCGGAAGCCGCTTCTCACCCATCAGCAGCATCACGGCGGGTACCATAAAGGCGGAGGCGATCATAAAGCCCACAAAATACAAAAGGGCGCAGAAAACCGCCAGAATCGCAATACCGATGCATACCCGCTTCAGCTCTGCTCCCGGCTTGAAGGGGGCCTCTCTGCCGGACTTGTCCCCCAAGCTCTGGATGAGCAGCAGGATGGACAGGACGCCCATCAGACAGGCCAGTACCTTGGGCCAACTTCCGGGGCCGATAGAGGCATCGTTGCTGGCGGGCAGGCCGGCGGCCGTGACGAACATAGCCACGGAGACCGCCAGCAGCACCAGAGAGATGCCGATGTTATACTTTTTCATGTGTGTCCTCCTTGATAAAGGGAAAGGCGGTGAGAGCCGGACGCGGGATCCGCGGAGCTCTCACCGCCTCTGAGATCAATGGATTTACTTCAGCAGGGACTCGTAGTAGCTGTGCTGCTCAGCCACGAAGTTGAGCATATCCTCATTGCTCATCTCCTCAACGGGCTGGAAGAAGAAGCCTTCCTGGGTGGTCTTATAAGTATCAGACACGGCAGCGGGAGCGAATGCGCTCTGCAGGAAGGAGACGATCTCGGGATCGGTGTCGGCCTTCACAGCCACCATGATCCAGCTGTTGACCTGCATGTCAGCCAGCTCGGTATACAGCTCGCCCATGGCAGGCACGTCGGGATAGGTGGACAGACGCTCGTTGGAGGTCACAGCCAGAGGCACCACGTTGCCGCCGTCCATCTGACCAACGGCAGCGCCGGAGGCGGTGATGGCAGCCTGCACCTCGCCGCTGACCACAGCCACAACGCTGTCGGCGGCGGAGTCATAGGCAACGGTCTTCAGATCCAGACCCAGATCCTGGGTCAGAGCCAGATAAGCCAGGTGGGGAGCGGCGCCAGCGCCGGTATCGGCCACGGTGACCTCGCCGGGATGAGCCTTAGCATACTCAACGAATTCCTCAAAGGTCTGATAGGGAGCGTCCTTGCTCACAACAAACAGATAGGGGTCATTCTCAATGCAGGCCAGAGGCACGAACTGGTCAGAGGTGATGTCAGTGTTGCCCAGCACGTTGTTGAGCACCAGGTCGCAGTTCAGCACACCGATGGTGTAGCCATCGGACTTGGCATTGACAAACTGGCTGGCGCCCACCAGACCGGAGCCGCCGGTAACGTTGGAAACAATGAAATTCTTGGTGACAACGCTCTTGTCAACAGCGTCCAGCACACCGCGGACGCACAGGTCAGTGGTGCCGCCGGCGCCGTAGGGCACCACTACGGTGATGTCCTTGGTGGGATAGTCGACCGTGGTAGTGGCAGCGGAATTGTCGCTGTCGGTGGAGGCATCGGTGGACGGGGTCTCAGTCTTGCTGCCGCAGGCGGTCAGGGTGGACAGAGCCATCGCGGTGACCAGCAAAGCGGCAAAGAGCTTCTTTACGTTCTTCATCATCTTTACTCCTCTTTGTTTTTTCATATATACGAACACCCGAGTAGGTGTTACGCAGCATATCAGTCGGCCCTGATCTCCAGGGCGGGGCGCTCCGCCATGAAGCGGCGCACCGTGTCATAATCCGGTACTCCGGCGGTCGCGCCGAAGGCCTGAACAGCGTGGGCGGAGGTGGCGGTGGCGAACCGCACGCAGTCTTCCAGATTTCCACCGTGGCCCAGTTCTGTCAAGAATCCTGCTACAAAGGCATCGCCCGCACCGGTGGTCTCCGCCACAGGCACGGTATAGCGCCCGCAGTAGAATGCCCGGTCCTTGTTCTTGCAGTAGCAGCCGCGGGTCCCCAGCTTGATAGCCACAGTTCCCACGCCCCGTTCCAGAAAGTAGTCGGCGATCCGGCGCTCATCCTCCGTCCCGGCGATGCAGGCGGCCTGCTCAATAGAGGGGAGGAAGTAATCCAGATGGGGGTAGCAGGGGGCAATGGCGGTCCATTTGCCGGTACGGTCCTTCGTCACATCCATGCAGGTAGTGACGCCCTTGGACCGGGCCAATTCCAGCAGCCGGGCAGAGCCTTTGCCATCAAATGCAGGCAGGTGGAACGCGCCGCCGATCTGGAGAATATCCACCTTGTCCAGCAGACTCAGGTCCACGTCCTCAAAACAGAACTTTGCGCTGGTACCGGGATACTGGAGAAAGTGGCGGTCACCCCGGTCATTGATCAGGATGAGGGACCGGGTCTGGTCTGTGTCGGTGGAGCGCTTGACGTAATCCACGCACACGCCGGCTTCCTGTGCGATCTTCAGGCAGTTGTCTGCCAATGCATCCCGGCCGGCCAGAGTTACGAGATAGACCTCGTTTCCCAGCTTTGCCAGATCAATGGCGTTGTTATTGGCATCGCCGCCACTTTTTACAGCAATTTCCTCTACGCTGTCGGCGTCATTGTCAAAGACGATCTCGGGCACGGGGTGCACCAGCAAATCTGCCATCATCTCGCCTACGCAAAGAATTCTCATAGCTGTTCACCCCTTTGTGATCATTTTGATGATTATTTAATGATTCCTGATTGATGAAACAATCATAACGCAATGATTGTTTGATGTAAAGACACGAATATGTAGAATCGTGGGCTTATATTTTGTGCAGACCGCAGAAAAATGGAAAAGTTTTACGGTTACAGTCCCTGGAACAAACGGATCTTCTGGCGGGCCACAGCGGTAATGTTGTCCTTGGCCTGCTTGCACATTTTATAGAAATCGCGCTGGCCCACACTGGCCTCCAGGCCCTCCATATAGGCCATCCGCAGCTCAGTGGCAACATTGATCTTGCGGATACCCAGTTCGATCGCCTTGCGGAGCATCTCGTCGGGAGTGCCGGAGCCGCCGTGGAGCACCAGCGGGGGAGTATCCAATTTGCGGCAGGCGGTCAGCCGGTCAAAGTCGAAGTGAGGCGTACCTTTATAAAGACCGTGCGCGTTGCCGATACCGATTGCCAAGGCGTCGCAGTCCACCTGAGCGCAGAAGCGCTCTACTTCGCCCACATCCACCAAATTCAAGTGATCGTGGGACATTCCGTCCTCTACACCGCCGATGGCGCCCAGCTCACATTCCACGGAAACGCCTACTGCATGGGCGCTGCGGATCACGGCCAGACTCTCCCGCACGTTTTCCTCAAAGGGATGATGGGAACCATCATACATCACGGAGGTAAAGCCGGCTCGCAGGCACACCACAGTCTGCTCATAGCTGACGCCATGGTCCAGATGCAGAACGACAGGCACCTTGCTGTCATTGGCGGCCCGCTGAACGGCATCTGCCAGATACCAGAGGTTTCCGGCGTTGATGGCACCCTGACCGATGCTGAGAATGACGGGATAATTCTCGGTGTCGGCGGCCTCCATAACGGCTTCGATCCCAGCAATGTTATCAATATTGAAGTGGGGAATAGCGGTTCCCCGCTGATTCGCAATTTCCAGAACTTCTTTCAATGTAGCAAGCATGTCATCCTGTCCTTTCGCGCGGACTTAAAAATCGGCGCATGAATTTCATGTACAAATTATCACAAACCTGATTACTAATCAATAATTTTGATTGAAAAATAATCAGTTCTACGTTTTGATGATTTTTAGATGATTTATTTGTGAATATTTATATGATTGAATTTGCGTTGTCTTGACAAAGGCAACCCCCGGCTATGCCGGGGGAGAAAAAGAGCTTATA
>UQUC01000030.1 GCA_900544105.1 uncultured Oscillibacter sp.
ACTTCGCCCGCCCCGTCTTTTTTGTTCTTTTGTTTCCATAAAGAAATTGCTTCTCAATGGGCAAAGCCCATTTTAGGATTCGATCCCGCATGGCATCACCATACTTTCCCGTGCCGCATAGCGGCACACTCTGAAAGGAGCTTTTATGTCTGATCTCATCGCCGCCATTGCCACCGGCAGCACCGCCACCGCCATCGGCATCGTCCGGGTCTCCGGAGACGGCTGCTTTGCCGCCTGCGACCGGATCTTTCGTCCCCGGAACGGCAAACCCTTTGCCGACCAGCCCTCTCACAAAATGGTGTTCGGAGAAATGCTGGATGATTCCGGTGCCATCATCGACCAGGGATTGGCCGTCCGCTTCGGCGGCGGACACAGCTACACCGGGGAGGACTCCGCCGAATTCCACTGTCACGGCTCTCCCGTAGTCCTCCACACCCTGCTCTCCGCCCTCTTTGCCGCCGGAGCGCGGCAGGCCCAGGCCGGTGAATTCACCAAGCGGGCCTTTCTCAACGGCAAAATGGACCTGACGGAGGCGGAAGCCGTCATCGATCTCATTGATGCCCAATCCGCCGCTGCCGCGAAAAACGCCGTCGCCCAGCTGGACGGCGGCCTCCGCCGCCGCCTGGAGCCGGTGCAGAAGGCCCTTATCGACATCACCTCCCGGTTTTACGCCGTGGTGGATTACCCCGACGAGGACATCGAAGACATTCAGCCGCAGCAGATCCGATCCTCTCTGCAAATCGCCGCCGACACCCTCTCCGCCCTGCTGGACACCGCCCAGCGGGGCCGGGTGCTGAAAAACGGCGTCCGCACCGCCATCGTGGGTCTGCCCAATGCCGGTAAGTCCTCCCTGCTCAATGCCTTGGCGGGCTATGACCGGGCCATCGTCACCGACATCCCCGGCACCACACGGGACACAGTGGAGGAGACCGTCACCTGCGGCGGCACCCTCCTGCGGCTTATTGACACCGCCGGTATCCACGATACCGCCGATGCCGTGGAGCAGCTGGGTGTGGAGCGCAGCCGCAAAGCGGCGGAGACTGCCGATCTGGTGATCGTCGTGGTGGACGGCAGTCAGACGCCGCTGGCTGTGGATGAGGACATACTCTCCCTTTCCGCCCAGGCCCCCCACTGGATCTTAGCCGTCAGCAAGGATGATCTGAACCCCGCCGTGAAAACCGCCGTCTGGCAGCTCCCCAAGGGTCTGCGGGACCCTGACGCCTTCGTCTCGTTCAACTCCGTGGCCCCAGGTGGGCTGGATCTGCTGGTGGACGCCGTGCAAGGCTGCTTCCCCGCCGGGATCCCCGCTGACGCCGGTTCCCTCCTGACCAACGCCCGGCAGGAATCTGCCGTCCGCCGGAGCCTGGATGCTGTCCGCCGGGCACTGTCCGCTCTGGACAGCGGCCTGACGCCCGACGCCGTCCTCACTGACGCGGAAGATGCGCTGGAGGCCATCGGTGAGCTGACGGGCCGCACCGCCAAGGAAGAGATCGTAGGCGCGGTGTTCAGCCGTTTCTGCGTTGGAAAATGACAATTTTCGTTTTCCCCTGTCTTTCTTCCTGTTTTCCTTAACGCATAATCCGGTTTACAAAACTACAAAAATGTGATATACTTGCTCTGATTTCAAAGGAAGGAGCACCGGTATGGAAGAAATTTCCGCCTTTCGCCGTCAATTGGAGACCCACCGCCCTGCGGACTGGGAAACACTGCCGGATTTCCCCCTGTATATGGATCAGGTCCTCTCCTACATGGAACGACAAACCATTCGTTTGGATGAGAGTGACGCTCTGACGGCCTCTATGGTCAATAACTACACGAAAAATGCCCTGGTCCCCCGGGCTGATGGCAAGAAATACAACCGGGACCATCTGGCCTATCTTACCTTCGTCTGCATTCTCAAGCAAGTGATGTCCGTCCGGGACATGGACCTGCTGATCCGCACCGAGCTTTCCGATGACCGCTCCGTGGAAAACGGCTATCGGGCCTTTCTGGAAAGTCTGGACGGTGCCCTGTCCAGTGCTGTGCAGGAGATGGGCGCTTATGAGGGGACTGACAATCTGGCGGACGCCGCTGTTCATTTCGGTCTGCTGAGCTACGCCGCAGGCCTTGTGAGCCGTCAGTATGTGGCCCAGCTCCGCGCCCGGACGGAACCCACCGACAAGTCTAAAGCTGAGGCTAAAAAGGCCTCGAAAAGCAGAAAGGAGCGCAAGGACTAATGCGTGATTTTGTGATTTTAACGGATAGCTGCTGCGATCTCTCCGCGGAAATGGCCGCGGAGCTGGGCGTGGAGGTCCTGCCGCTGAGCCTGCAAATGGGTGATCGCACCTACCGCAACTATCTGGACGGCCGCGAGATCGGCTTCCATGATTTCTATGAACGGGTCCGCTCCGGTGAGCTGGCCACCACCTCCGCCGTCAACGTGGGTGAATTTGAGGAAAAAATGCGGGAGATCCTGAAAACCGGAAAGGACATTCTGAGCATCAGCTTTTCCTCCGCCCTCTCCACCACCTACCAGTCCTCTGTCATCGCCGCGGAGGAGTTGAAGGATGAGTTTCCCGACGCGAAGATCCTGACGGTGGACTCCCTCTGCGCCTCGCTGGGACAGGGATTGTTCGTGTATCTCTGCGCCCAGGAGCAGAAAAAGGGCAAAACCATTGACGAGGTGAAGGCCTTTGCCGAGGAGACCAAGGGGCGCGTCTCTCACTGGTTCACGGTGGACGATCTGAACCACCTGAAGCGGGGCGGCCGGATCAACGCCGCCACAGCCCTGTTCGGTACCATGCTGGCCATCAAGCCTGTCATGCACGTGGATGACGAGGGCCGCTTGATCCCGGTCAGCAAGGCCCGTGGCCGCAAAGCGTCTCTGACCGCTCTGGTAGACCGGATGGCGGCTACCGCCATCGACCCCGCCGGTCAGACGGTGTTCATCAGCCACGGTGATTGTCTGGAGGACGCTGAATTTGTTGCCAGCGAAGTCCGCCGCCGTCTGGGGGTACAGACCATCCACATCAACTATGTTGGCCCCGTCATCGGCAACCACTCCGGTCCCGGCACGATGGCACTGTTTTTCCTTGGCAGCGAGCGTTGATCATGTTAAAATAGTTTGGGGAGATCCCCAAACTATTTTTCAGGGCTTCATAAGAGTTCTGAAAATATTTGATTGAAATGGCGGAGAAATACGTTGTCAGCCTGACCGGTTTCCGATCGCTTGCACCCGGAAACCTGGAATTTTCCTCGAAGCAGGCTCGCTTGATCCGCCACTGGCGGCGGTTGCGCTCCGAAACACACCTGCGGGCGTCGTCCCGCATACATCCTTTACCCGCAAGGGGTATACGGCATCCGCAAAGTGGTACAGCCGCTAACGGCTGCTTTGCCTCACCGCTGTGGAAACTATATCACCTGATCGGCAAGGCTCATTTTTATGCGTATGCAATCAAATTTTCCGCCCCGGCGGAATATATGTGAGGATCTTATATGGAATGGCTGGAAGCACACATTGACACAAATCACGCTGGACTGGAACCCCTGGAGATTTTTCTCTCCGCCAACGGGATCGACGGCGTAGTCATTGATGACGAACAGGATTTCCAGAGTTTTCTGGAAAACAACCACCAGTATTGGGACTATGTGGACGAGGATCTGGAGGCGTCCATGAAGGGCAAGTCCCGGATCACCTTCTACCTCCCGGCGGATGGAGACGGCTTCGCCCAGCTTGCCCAGCTCCGCACGGCCCTTCAGAGCTTCAAGGATGCCCACGCCGGAAAATATGGCACGCTCCTGATGACTCTGGAAAACTTGCAGGACACCGACTGGGAAAATAACTGGAAACAGTATTATAAGCCTATGGAGATCGGCGAGCGTCTGCTGGTGATCCCGGAATGGGAACAGGAAAACGTGAAGGGGCTGGCCAAATACGCCGACAAGGTTCCTCTGATCTTAGAGCCGGGTCTCACCTTCGGCACCGGCAGTCACGCCACCACCCGCCTGTGCCTGACGGCGCTGGAAGAAAATATTCACGGTGGCGAGACCGTTCTGGATCTGGGCTGCGGCAGCGGTATTCTCTCCATCGCCGCGCTGCGGCTGGGTGCCGCCTCCGCAAAAGCCATCGACATCGATGATAAATGTCTGACGGTAGCCTACGAAAACGCCGCTCTCAACGGCATCGGCAAGGACCGCTACACTGTTCTGGTAGGTGACGCTCTTTCTGACGGTCCCGTTCGGAAAACGTTGGGCAGCAACTACGATGTAGTGGTCGCCAACATTGTGGCGGACGTCATCATCGGTCTCGCCCCTTCAGTGCGGCAATTCCTGAAACCCGGTGGCCTGTTCCTTTGCTCCGGTATTATCGACACCCGGGCCGAAGAGGTGGCGGATGCTCTGCGTCAAAACGGCTGGGAGATCGAATCCACACATTCCGGTGAAGGCTGGTTCTCTTACACCTGCCGCTGAATTTGGAAAGGACCCTGACCACGCCCATGAACAAGCTTCAAGCCCTCAACACCTGGATGACCCCCAAAATGCCTCTGCTGATCCTCGGCGCTCTGGCACTGGGGCTGCTGTTCCCCGATCAGATCGGTCTGCTATGTCCCGCCGTTTCCGCCCTGATGATGTTCCAGACCTTTGCCAACAGCCTGGGCAGCAGCGTGCAGGATCTATGCCGGGTCCTCTCCCATCCCAAGCCGGTGCTCATCACCCTGTTTTCTCTCCACATCCTCATGCCCTTGGTGGCTCTGGGCATCGGCAGTGTATGCTTCCCCGACCAGCCCCTCTATACTCTGAGTCTGGTACTGCTGGAGGGTTCCCCCGCCGCCGTATCCTCTCTGATGTGGATCGTCATCGGTGGCGGCAGTGTGGAGCTCTGCCTGTCCATCATCCTGCTGGATACCCTGCTTTCCCCGGTGGTCCTGCCACTGACACTGCGGCTACTGTGCGGCTCCGTGGTGGAACTGGACACCTTGGGCATGATCCAGGACCTTTTTGTTATGATCGTGGTCCCGGCAGCTCTGGCCATGGTGCTCTACCGCTTGCTGGGCAAAAATACCTGCACCAAAGCCAAGCAGCGGCTAAGCCCCTTTTCCAAGCTGGCTCTGCTGGTCATCATCTGCGCCAACGTCACCCGCTGTGCCCCCTTCCTCCACGAGTTGAACCGCGAGCTGGTGCTGCTGCTCTGCGTAACGCTGGCCATGCGGCTCATTGCTCTGAGTCTGGGCTTCCTGCTCTCTATTCTCTTCCGCTTCTCCTATCCGCTGGAACTGACGGTGACCATCAATTCCAGTATGCGGAACAATGCCGCAGCCGCTACGCTGGCCGCGCAGTATTTCCCCTCGGAGGTGGTGTTCTCCCCCTCCGTCTCTCCCCTGTTCTCCCAGCTCACCAGTTCTCTGGCGATACGAGCACTGCAAAAGCGGCAGCAAAAAGTCGAGCATCCCGCCTCATAATGACCTATTCGCAAAAAAAGCGCGGAATTTTCCGTGCTTTTTTTATTTTCCCGACAGATTTCCCGACATTTCCCCCGCTCCCCGGCGCTACAATACAGGCAGAACCGGGAACGCCCGCCGTTTCCGAACCTGTCAGGAGGTGCCGCGCATGTTGGACACGCAGGTCCATTGGCTTCCGGTGGAGCAGATCGCTCCCAACCCCCACCAGCCCCGAAGGGAATTCGCTCCCGGACCTCTGGCGGAGCTGGCGGAATCCATCCGCCGCCATGGGATCATCCAGCCCCTGACCGTCCGCCACAGCGCTGACGGCTGGGAGCTGATAGCGGGAGAGCGCCGCCTCCGGGCAGCCAAGCTGGCGGGACTGCAAACAGTCCCCTGCCTGGAAATGCAGGCGGATGAGCAGGACTCCGCTATTCTGGCCCTTATCGAAAATATCCAGCGCCGGGACCTGCATTATCTGGAGGAAGCCGCCGCCATCGCCGCCTATCTCCGTCAGTCCGGCTCCACCCAGGAGGACGCCGCTGCCCTGCTGGGCCGCTCCCCCTCCGCCCTGGCCAACAAGCTGCGCCTGCTGCGGCTCTCCCCTGACTGCCGCCGCCTGCTCACAGAACATGACCTGACCGAGCGTCATGCCCGTGCTCTTCTCCGTCTGGAGGATGAAGAAGAACGTCTCAACGCCCTCCACCGCATCATCCGCCATCATCTGAACGTAGCCCAGACGGAGCAGTACATCGACAAGCGTCTGGCCCAGTTGCAGACCACGCCCCCCTCCGGCCGCCGGGTCTTTCTTCTCAAGGACGTCCGCCTATTTCTCAACAGTCTGGACCGGGGCCTGCGGCTGGTGCGGGAGGCCGGCATCGGCGCGGAATCCCGCCGGGAGGACACGGAGGACGCCATCCTCCTCACTATCCGCATCCCCAAGAGCCGTCAGGTCGGCTGACATTTACAGTCCTTTTCAAAAAACGGAGGCTTCGGTCTCCGCTTTTTGGTTTTTTCGGAAACCGCAGCCTGCCACTGGCGCCAAAAGTCAAAATTATTCCACTCTGTTACCGGATTGTAACATCTTTTTTCAGAAAAGAGTGATATGATAGCGTTAAATGGGTGATTGTTTCTCATTTAACATAACGATCAAAACAGGAGGGCTTCTTATGGAACCGATCCGTGAAGCCGAGATGCAGACCCAGCCGGGGAAGCGGCTGAACGAGGAATCCAAAAAGAACGGCAAAGTCTGGAAGATTGTCGTAGGTGTAGTGGCAGCCGCCGTTGTGGTGTTCTTCGGAGCCTGCTGTATTCTGGCTCATGCCAGCACTGCCTTTTTCCCCCATACGGCCATCAATGGCGTAGATGTGAGTGGCTTGACGCTCCAGGAGGCGCAGTCCCGCCTGGAAACTGTACTTCCCCAACGTGTATGTAAAATCTATCTGAGCGAACAGAATACCGCCTCTCCAGAAGAACGGGAACCCGCCGCCTCCATCACCTTTGCAGAGTTAGGTGTCTCCCCGGAAGCCGGTTATGACGGCATGGCGAAATCCGCCTATATTCTTCAGCACGGAAAAGGCTACTGCTCTACTGGCTTCACTTATCTGAAATCTCTCCTCGGAAAAAATACCGGCTACAACAGCAGTCTGTATTGGGACAGCCGGCAATTGGATCAAGCCATCGCCAGGCTGTCCGCCGTGCTGAATAGTAAGCCCCTTGATATGGCCTTTCAGGTGGGCGATCATTCCCTCCAACTTACCATGGCCAAGGATGGCCAGTCCGTTGCGGATAATGAACTGCGCCGCTCTATTCAAAATGTTGTACAGGTCAGTTCTGAACAGGAAGCGATTGTAGATCTTCCTGCGGAGATCCTCCCCGCCAAGACCCTCACCGCCCAGCAGCTCCACGACCAGCTCTACGGCGAGGTGCGAAACGCCTCCTATGACTCCGCTACGGACTCCATCGTACCGGAGCAGCTGGGGGCCGATTTCGACATCGCCGCCGTTCAGAAGGCCATGGATGAGGCCGCTCCCGGCGAAACGCTGACTGTGCCAGCCGACATTCAGCAGCCGGAGGTCACCGCCGCCGATTTGAAGGCCGTCCTGTTCCGGGACGTGCTGGGCGAGGCCAAGACCCATGTCTCCGGCTCCGCCGGGCGGATCGGCAACGTCAAGCTCTCCGCTCAGATCATCAACGGCCTTGTTCTCAACAGCGGAGAAACCTTCTCCTACAATGGATCCGTCGGCAAACGGACGGCGGACCGGGGCTTCAAGCCCGCCCCCGCCTATGTCAAGGGCGAAACCGTGGACGAGATCGGCGGCGGCATCTGCCAGACCTCCTCCACCCTGTATCTGGCCTGTCTCCTGAGCAATCTGGAGATCACGGAGCGGTACGCCCACCGATATATCCCCGCTTACATTGCCTGGGGCATGGATGCCACGGTGTCTTGGGGCGGCCCCGACTATAAGTTCACCAACAATACCCTGTATCCCGTGAAGATCGTCACCAAATACGAAAAGGGCTATCTCACCGTTCAGATCCTGGGCACCAATGCGGACGGCACCTATGTAAAAATGAGCAACGAGGTCCTCTCGAAGACCCCCTGGGAAACCATCTATCAGGAGGACCCCACCATGGCTCCCGGCTCCCCGGATGTGGTGAAGGTGACGCCCTATACCGGATACAAGGTCAACTCTTATCAGACCATTTATGACAAGGACGGCAAGGTGATCGACAGCCATTTTGAAGCGTCCAGTAACTACAAGGTCCGCAACAAGGTGATCTTACAGGCCCCCGCCGCCCAGCCCGGCAGCGGAACAGCGGATATCCCCGCGTCCACGCCGGACGCCCCGGTGGAGACTCCTGTTCCTATGGAGCCAACAGTCCCCGCGGAACCTGCCGCGTCCCCTGACCTTCCTGTCGAACCAGAAACTCCGGCGGAACCGTAACGGAAGCGCCCCACAGCTTTTTCCATACAAAGCAGCCATCTCCATCCGTTTTTTTAGATCAAAACCGAACCCTCCACCCATACTGAGGTATGGGTGGAGGGTTCTTATGCTTATACGTGCTTATGCAGAAGCGGACTTACAATCCCCGCTTCTTTTTCAATACCCGGATGTCCTCTCCCACAAAGGGCAGAAGCTGATACTCTCCCTCGATCCGGGAGGCGATCTGTCCGGAATACCGCTGGGCGATGGCCTCCGGCATCAGGTTAGTGCTGACGATGGTGGACTTCTTTTCCAGCAGGCGGCCATTGATGATCTGATACAGTGCGCTCTGGACGAAGGTGGTCACCATCTCCGTCCCCAGGTCGTCCAGAATCAGCAGGTCGCAGTTCAGCACCCGCTCCACGTCCCGCTCTGCCTCATCCCGGCCGAATTTCTGCGCCTCGAACCGCTCAAAAATATGTCCCGCCGTATCGTACACCACGGAGAAGCCCTTGCCGCTGACCTCTCTGGCGATGGCGGCAGACAGGTGAGTCTTTCCCAGCCCCGGACGGCCGAACAACAGCAGGTTAGCCGGTTTTTTCCCAAAATTGTGCGCATATTCCACGCAGGTGTCGTACACCCACTCCATGTGCTCCCGGGCAGACTTGGTTTTTCCCGGTGCCCGCTGGTCGGAATACCAGTCGGTGTCAAAGGTGTCAAAGCTCTGGCTGCCCAGATCCAGCAGCTTGGAAAGCTCCTTGCGCTGCTCCTCCACATAGTAGGTTTTCAGGCAGCGGCACATCTCACCGCCCCGGTAGCCCGTGTCATTGCAGAAGGGGCAAAGGGGCGTATCCTCCAGCGCGTTGTCCGGCAGGCCCAGCTCCGCCAGCAGCATCTGCCGTTCTGCCTGCAAGCTGAGGTTTTCCTCCCGCAGGCGCTGGATCTCCGGCAGCGGATCTTCGCCCCGCCGCAGAGCGGCGGCCATCACCCGGCTGGCCGTACGGCGCAGTTGATCCTGAATTTCCCGCAGCCGGGGTCTGCGGGCATAGAGCTGTTCCCGCTGCTCCGTCAGATCCGCTTCCCGGGCGCTCCGATCCGCTTCATACCGCTCCTGCGCCAGACGCAGCAGCCGTCCGTCGTATGCCATGTCCCCGCTCCCTCCTTACACGTATTTCCAGGCGTCGCCCGCCGACTGCGTCGGCTGCTTCGCCGGGGGCTTGTCCGCCCGTTCGATCTCCTCCGGGGTATGTAAGCCCGCCTCGTGCCAACGCTTTAAAATACCGTTGCAGTAGGGCCACTTCAGCTCGTGGCACTTGAGCACCGTCTTGTCGTAGGCCAGAGCCACCGTCTCCGGCGGAAAGCCCATCTCCTGCCATGCGTTCAGATACTTCTCCTCCGACGCCACCGGCAGCCGGTCTCCCAGGCCCAGCGCCCGCATATACGGCGGGATGGCCCCCTGACGCTCCGTATACTTTTTCAGGTACTCCACCGCGGCCCTCTGGGTGTCGATGCCCCTTCTGGCCCAGGCGTAGCCCTCCTTCTCGATCTGCCGCAGGGTCGGCCGCCGCCCCTCTCCGTACTTCCGGGTGACCCGCTCCACACAGTGATTCACCAGCAGGAAGATCACGTCCGCCGGCAGGCCCAGATAATCGTTCAGTCCCAGCAGAACGCCCACATCCGGCGTGGTGAGCCGCTTCCCCAGCTTTTTTTCCACCTCCGCCGTCAGCAGACGGAATTCCTCGCTGCTCTCCAGCCGCCGGGCAATGTCATCCCGCTGGTAGCTGGGCTTTTCATCAGCAGGCTCCGGGATCTCCTCCGCTGCGGGCGCCAGCAGACGCAGGTCCCGCAGGGCTTGCTCCGCCGCCTCGATGCGGCTCTTTTCCCATCGCAGCTCTCCCGCCAAAGACCGGGGCTGCACCGTGCCATGATGCCGCAGGAGCGCCAGATATAGGAGCGCCGCGTCGCCGTCGCCCCGGTCCAGCAGACGCTTCACCGTCTGGGCCGTCAGCGTAACGGACTCATCCGCCGTGTGGATCAAAATACTCGCCATCCGCGCTCCTCCTTCCTTTTCATTCAGCCCTTATTCTACACGAAATCTTCCCCTACGGCAAGAGGGCCGTTATCGAGTTGTAAACTTTTTCGATTTCCCACGATTTTTGTGGAACACCTGCGGCCTTTGTGCTATACTGGAAGCTGTAATATTGTGTATTGCGTCCCAACGCAGGACGTACATAAAAAAGGAGGATGCGCAAATGGCAAACCGTGTTGTCATCACCATCTGCGGAGAGGAATACACCCTGGTAGCGGACGAAACCTCCGCCTACATGCAGAAGGTAGGAAGCTGTGTCAGCGACAAAATGACTGAGGTCATGAACGATGCCAAGGTGGGCCGCACCGACGCCGCCGTGCTCACTGCCGTTAACCTGACGGACGAGCTATTCAAATCTCAGGCTGCCGCCGATCAGCTTCGAAGCCAGATCAAAGGCTATCTGGACGAGGCTTCCAAGGCTCAGGCTGAGGTCAGCGAGCTGAAACGGGAGATCTTCCGCCTTCAGCAGCGTCTGGACAACCGCAAGTAATGGCTCTGGAACTGCTCTCCCCCGCCGGATCTCCGGAAGCACTCCGGGCCGCTGTCCAGAGCGGCTGCGGCGCGGTCTATCTGGGTTGGGGGAATTTCAACGCCCGCCGGAGCGCCAAAAACTTTTCTGACGAAGAATTTGCCGATGCCATCCGGTACTGCCATCTCCGGGGCGTCCGGGTCTTTCTGACCCTGAACACCCTGCTGACGGACCGGGAGCTGCCTCTGGCCTTAGATGCCGCTCGGACGGCCTGCCGTCTCGGGGTAGACTCCGTGCTGGTGCAGGACTGGGGCCTGTTTGCCCTGCTGCGGGAGGCCTTGCCGGACCTCCCCCTTCACGCCAGCACTCAGATGAGCGTCTTTACCGCCGGCGGCGCCAACGAGGTCTATGGGGATGGCTGCGAGCGGGTGGTCCTCGCCCGGGAATGTTCCCAGGAGGACACCGCCGCCATCTGCAAGGCCTGTCCCGCCGAGATCGAGATCTTCGGCCATGGCGCTCTTTGCATGTGCTATTCCGGCCAGTGCGAAATGAGCGCCCTCATTGGCGGACGCAGCGGCAACCGGGGCACCTGCGCCCAGCCCTGCCGCCTGCCCTATGGCTTCAACGGCCCCGCCAAAAACACCTACCCCCTCAGTCTGAAGGATAGCTGCCTTGCCGACCGCATTTCCGATATGGAGCGAATGGATGTCAGCTGCCTGAAACTGGAAGGCCGCATGAAGCGCCCTGAATATGTGGCGGTCATCACGGACATTTACGCCCGTCTGCTCCGGGAGGGCCGGAAGCCCACCGCCGCCGAAAAAACGGATCTGGAGCTGGCCTTCTCCCGCTCCGGCTTTACAGCGGACTACTGGCAGGGCCGTCACGGTCCCGCCATGTTCGGCACCCGCCCTGAAAACACCCCGGAGCCGAAGGAATTGTTTTCCGCTGCCCGGGCCAAATACGAAAAGGACGACGCCCGCACCGTTCCCATCCATTTCTCCTGCTCCTGCCAGGCCGGACAGCCGGTTTCCCTGACAGTTTGGGACGATGACGGCCATGTGGCCGCCGCCGAAGGCCCCATCCCGGAGCCGGCCCAGAACAAGGCACTGACGGCTTCCGATCTGGAATCCCGTCTGCAAAAGACAGGCGGCACCGCCTTCCGCTGCACGGATGGCTCCGCCGATGTAGCAGACGGCCTGTTCCTCTCCGCCGGGGCGGTAAACGCCCTGCGCCGGGATGCTCTGGCCGCCTTGGAGAACGCCCGTTGTGCGGTCCCGGTCCGCCGGGAACAGGATTTCTCCCCCCTGCCGAATCTGGACTGCGCCGCCGATACCCCGGCCCTGACCGTTTCCGTCACCTCCTGGCCTCAGGCAGAAGCGCTGCTGCCCCTGGCCCCCGCTCGCATCGACCTCCCTCTGGAACTGCTGGCGGAGCGGGACGCACTACCGGACTTCGCCGAAGAGTGGTGTGCCATTCTTCCCCGTGTCTGGCGGGACCGAAATGAACCTCAACTCCGCGGGTGGCTGGCCCACGCTAAAAAACTGGGTGTCACCTCCGCTCTGGCTGGGAATATCGGCCATCTGCCCCTTTTGCGGGACGCCGGACTGACTATCCGCGGCGACTTCGGCCTCAACGTGTTCAACAGCCGCTCTCTGGATTATCTCCGGCGCAAGGAGCTCTCCTCCGCCTGCCTGTCCTTCGAGCTGCGGTTCCCACAGATGCGGGATATCCAAAAGCTGATCCCGGCGGAGGCCATCGTCTATGGCCGGCTGCCCCTGATGGTCACGGAAAACTGTCTGGTGCAGAACGAAACCGGCTGCCGCCTGTCCGAAGCAGGTGACGCTGTTCCCCAGCAGGCCCCCTGCCGGAAACCCAACTTCCTTCACGACCGCACCGGGGTGAAATTCCCGCTGCTCCCGGCCTACGGCCACCGGACGGAGATCCAGAACAGTGCGTCGGTGTGGCTGGCGGACAAGTCGGAGTGGAAGCACTGCGGCCTGACCTATGCCCGCCTGCGGTTCACCTTGGAAGCCCCTGCGGAATGTGCGGACATTTTCCGGGCCTACCAGACCGGTGCCCCCGCCCCCGGCCCCTTCACACGAGGGCTCTATTATCGCGGCGTGGATTGACCCAGCGGCAGAGTCTCACCGGAAATCCCCCGCTTTTTCAGCAGGTTTTCAGTTCTATTTGTATAATATATGCTTTATAATACTATTCGTTTTCAATTTTGGAGTTTTACATGGAAGAAATCAAGGTAAAATATTTTGTGGACGGCATCGACGAGCTGTGCTATGTGGCAGGCAAATCCGACTGGATCGACCTCCACGCCGCCGAGGATGTGGATATGAAGGCCGGAGAATTCCGCCTGATCCCCTTGGGTGTCGCCATCGAACTGCCGGAGGGTTACGAGGCCCACGTGGTGCCCCGCAGTTCCACCTTTAAGAACTACGGTCTGCTGCAAGCCAACTCCATGGGTGTGGTGGACTACACCTACCGGGGAGACAACGACCAGTGGCGCGTTCCCATGTACGCCACCCGGGATGTCCACATCGACAAGAACACCCGCATTTCCCAGTTCCGCATTATGAAGAACCAACCTCCTCTCGTCTTTACCCGTGTGGAGCACCTCACCGGTCCCAACCGGGGCGGCTTCGGCTCCACCGGCAAGTAAGGAGGGCCGCCATGTCTCGAATTGTTTTGGCCTCCGGGTCTCCCCGGCGGCAGGAATTATTGAACCGCATCGGCATCACGGATTTTGACATCCGTGTGCCCCAAACGGACGAACACTACCCGGCGGGTCTCACCCCGGCGCAGATCGTGGAATACATCTCCCGGGAAAAAGCAGATGCCGCCGCCAAGCTCTGCACCCCGGAGGAGATCGTCATCACCGCCGACACCATGGTGTTTCTGGACGACCAGCGTCTGGGCAAGCCCCAGGATGAGGCCGACGCGCTGCGGATGCTCACTGCGCTGCAAGGCCGCCGCCACACTGTCTGCACCGGCGTCACCGTCCGTCAGGGAGACCGTGTACTCACGGAAAGCGAAGCCACCGGCGTTATCTTCCGCCCCGCTGAGGAATCCGAGCTGCGGGCCTATATTGCCACCGGCGAGCCTATGGACAAGGCTGGGTCCTACGGTGTTCAGGGCAAGGGCGCGTTACTGGTGGAGCGTCTGGAGGGCGACTTCTTCAATGTCATGGGCCTGCCTGTCCTGCGTCTGAGCCGGATGCTGGCTCAGTTTGGCATTAAGCTATTGTAATCGATTGCGTTTTAACTTTTTAGAAGGAGAACTTCCTTGAAGGATTTTCTGAAGAATCACGGATTATGGATCCTCTTCGCCGGGGCGGTGATCGCCGTGGCGCTGGCTCTGCTGTCCTATTTCAGCACCAACGCCTCCCCGCTGGTGGATCTGGCCAACACCATTACCAGTCCTTTCCGGACAGTCTGCACCTCCGTATCCGGCTGGTTCACCGACAAGCAGAATTACTATGAGGACGTCACCGCCCTGAAAGCGGAAAATGAGGCCCTGAAAAAGCAGATCGCGGAAATGGAGGCCACCGTCCGTCAGGGCGAGGCCGCCAGTCAGGAAAATGTATTTCTCCGGGACCTGCTGGACCTGCGTCAGCAGCGCCGGGACCTCAGCGACTTCGAGACCGCTACCGTCACAGAGCGGGGCGTTACCAACTGGACCGCCTCCCTGACTCTGAACAAGGGCACAGCCCACGGCGTAGAGTTAGGTGATTGCGTTATCGACGGAAACGGCAACCTGGTGGGCCGCATCAGCAAAGCGGGCCACGACTGGTCCACGGTTTTGACTGTGATCGACACTGATACCTCCTTAGGCGCCCGTGTCTACCGCACCAAGGACATCGGCATTGCCGGCGGCGATTTCGCCCTGATGGACGACGGTAAGCTGAAGCTGGACTCCCTCCCCGCCTCCTGCCAGCTGTTGGAGGGCGACCTGGTAGTTACCTCCGGTCTGGGCGGCTATCTGCCCCCGGATCTGGTCATCGGCTCTGTCTCCGAGCTTCGGGCTGACGATTCCGACACCTCTAATTATGCCATCCTCACCCCTGCCGCGGACCTGAACAGTCTCACGGAGGTCTGCATCATCAAATCCTTTGAGATCATAAGCTGACCGCTTATCGTTCATCCACCATTACAGAAGGGAGGGATTCCCCATGCTGGCCCGCAGCGCCACGATTTTCAAATGGACTCTGTACACTTTGGCCGGGCTGGTCTGGGCCGTTGTTCAGGCCGCCTTTCTCCAGCGTGTGACCATCTGGGGCGTCATCCCCTTTCTCTATCCTCTCATCGCCGCCCTCCCCGCCACCTTTGAAGGCCCCGCTGCCGGTACGGTCTACGCCCTTGCCTGTGGCGTTTTCTGCGACCTGCTGCTTCCCTCCCCCATTCCCTGCTTTTACACCTTGATCCTCCCCCTTGTGGGCCTCGCCGCCGGACTGCTGTCCCAGAGCCTGATCCCTGCCGGGTATCTCTGCTCTGCTGCCGCGGCCCTGCCCGCCTATCTGCTGACAGGCATCTTCCACTGCATCGTCCTTTGGGCTCAGGGCCATCCCGCATGGGGTGCGGCCATGTCCGTCACCCTGCGGGAACTGTGCGCCTCCCTGCTGTGGAGCCTGCCTATGACCTGGCTGTTCCGCCGGGTCTATCTCCGCGTTCATGTTGACGATTAAGGACTTTCCACGGAGGTAATCATGAACCAACTCCCCTCCCAGCTCACCAGATTCCGCGTCATGGCTGCCATGGCGCTGGCTGTGCTGGCCATTTATCTGGTGGTCCTTTTCAATACCCAGGTTGTTCACCACGAGGAATATCTGGCCAAATCCATTCAGACCATCACCCGCATGGAAAATGTGGAAGCCTCCCGGGGCATCATCACCGACCGCTCCGGCCGGACCCTTGTGACCAACCAATCCACTTACAGCCTGACCTTTGACGCCTCTCTTTTGAAGCCCGGTGAAAACCAGAATGACGCCATTCTCCGTCTGGTCACCCTCTGCCGGGATCAGGGGGTCGCCTGGGAGGATAACCTTCCCCTCTCCTTGGACAACGCAGCCCATTTCACCGTAGATGCCCTTACCGACACGCAGAAGAGCCGCTTTTTTTCCTACCTTCGGGACCTGAAGCCCACACGGGAGCTGCTGGCCGCCTATGTCCGCCAGCACCCGGAGCTGCTGAAGCCCCCCAAGGAGGGCGAAACTGCTCTGGACCCGGCCACCGCCAAGGACACGGAGCTTTTGAAGCAGACCAACAGCACCGCCCTGACCAATTCCCTCCTGCTGAACGCCGGCGTCACACCCGCCAAGCTCTTCGACTGGATGCGGGAGGATATGAAGCTCTCCGACGATTATTCCGACAGCGACGCCCGCTTGATCTTGGGTGTCCGGTACGAATTGAAGCTGCGGAAGCTGGGCGCCAACAACAACGCCTACGTTCTGGCGCAGAACGTGGATGTAGCCTTCTGCTCCCTCATCAGCGACGGCCAGTTTCAGGGGGCCAAGATCATCCGCTCCTCCGCCCGGCAGTACGCCACCACCTACGCTGCCCATATTTTAGGCACCGTGGGCGGCATCTCCGACTATACTGACGAGTTGAAGGAGCGTGGCTACCGGATGGATGACACCATCGGCCTCTCCGGTGCAGAAGCCGCCTTTGAGGACTACCTCCGGGGTGCGGACGGCAAGCGGATGATCTCCGTCAACAGCGACGGAAAGATCACCGGTAAATATTATAGTGTAGAGCCTCGCTCCGGCTATACCGTGGAGCTGACAGTGGATCTCAAGCTCCAACAGGCGGTGGAGGACACTTTGGCCGCTAAGGTGGCCCAGTTGAACCAAAAAGACCATCTGGACAGCCGGGGTGCCGCCGCCGCTGTGGTCAAAGTCGGTACAGGCGAAATTCTGGCACTGGCCTCCTGCCCTTCCTATGACCTCTCCACCTGGCGGAAGGACTTTGCGGAGCTGCGGGATGATCCCGCCAAGCCCCTGACCAACCGCGCCACCAACAGCACCTACGCCCCCGGCTCTACCCTGAAGCCCGCTACCGCTGTGGCGGCGCTGGAATCCGGTGTCACCACCACCACCGAGACCATTTTTGACCCCGGCTACTGGAAATACCCCAGTGCCACTTGGGAAAACAAAACGAATTGCTGGAAGCGCAGCGGACACGGCAAAATGAACGTCACCAGCGCCATCACCAATTCCTGCAACACCTATTTCATGGAAATGGGCTACCGCATGGAACTGGACACACTGAACGAATACTATTCCGCTCTGGGCCTCGGCGAGTCCACCGGCATTGAGATCGGTGAAAGCACTGGCCGACAGGCCGTCAACGAAAGCGGCCAGGATCAGGCCCCGTGGGCAGCTTTCGGCCAGGCCAATCAGGAATATACCCCGTTGCAGCTTGCCAACTACATTGCTACTCTTGTCTCTGGTGGCAAGCATTACCCCGCCCATTTGTTGAAAAACGTCAAGTCCTACGATAACTCTGAGATCATCGCCACCGGCGACACCGAACCGCTGAACACCCTGAACATCAGCGATTCCACCCTGCAAGCTGTGAAAAAAGGTATGCTGGGCTACACCACCAACGGCGGCTCCGTAGCCGGTCCCTTCCAGAACTGCGTGGTCTCCGCCGGTGCGAAAACCGGTACCGCCCAGATCGGCGGCTCCATGAAAAACGGCGTATTCGTGGCTTTCGCGCCCTATGATGAGCCGGAGATCGCCGTGGCTCTGGTATTGGAAAAGGCTGACGCCGGCGCGGTTCTGGCCACCAC
Source organism: uncultured Oscillibacter sp. (assembly GCA_900544105.1). Taxonomy (GTDB): domain Bacteria; phylum Bacillota; class Clostridia; order Oscillospirales; family Oscillospiraceae; genus Oscillibacter. The sequence continues at coordinate 17,701 of UQUC01000030.1, forward strand.
CGCTGTGGACATTATCAACGCTTACTTTGACCGGGAGGACACCGCGTCCATTCTCCCGGAAAATCAACTGATTCCTTGATTCGGAGGTCTCTCCCATGCGTGATCCCTTTGTGTTCGACTCCCGCAGCGAGTTCTGCAAAAAGCCCTTTGGCGCTGTCCCTTGCGGCAGCGAGGTCGTATTTCATGTCCGTCCCCTCACGCGGGATGGCTATTCCCGCTGTGTCCTGGTGGCACAGCGGGAATTTTCCGGTGAAGAGATCCAGATGGAGCTGCTGCCGGAGGCTGTGGACGGTGAGCGTACCCGCTTCACCGGCGTCCTCACCGCCCCCTCAGAGCCGGAGCTGCTCTGGTATCATTTCCGCCTGATCCGCTCCGATGGCTCCACGGCCCTGTTGGATCAATCCGGCTGGCAGGAGACCGGGGAGATCCAAAGCTGGCAGTTGACCGTTTATGAAAAGAGCGCCACACCTGCCTGGTTCGGCAGCGGTGTGGTCTATCAGATCTTCCCGGATCGCTTCTGCCGCCTTTCCCTCCCGGACCCTACCGGTCTGGTGGGAAACCGCTGGGTCCACGAGAATTGGAACGACCAGCCCGTTTGGGCGCCGGACCCGGACGGTGAGGTACGAAACCGGGACTTTTTTGGCGGCTCTCTCAATGGCATCACCGCCAAGCTGGATGATCTGGCCGCTCTGGGCGTCACCGTGCTGTACCTGAATCCTATTTTTGAATCCACCTCCAACCACCGCTACAACACAGCCGACTACCTTCGCATCGACCCCATGCTGGGCACCGAGGAGGATTTCCGCCGTCTTTGCCGGGAAGCAAAGCAGCGAGGCATCCGGGTGATTTTAGACGGTGTATTCAATCACACAGGCTCTCAAAGCCGCTACTTCAACGCCGATGGCTTCTATCCCGGCGTAGGCGCGGCCCAAAGCACCGATTCCCCTTATTTCAACTGGTTTTCCTTCCATCCCTGGCCCACGGATTATGACGCCTGGTGGGGGATCATGACGCTGCCCGCCGTTCAGGAGAACGAGCCGGACTACCGGGACTTCATCATCCGGGGACAGGACTCCGTGGTGCGTCACTGGCTCCGGGCCGGGGCCTCCGGTTGGCGGCTGGACGTAGCCGATGAGCTGCCGGATGACTTTATTGCCGAAATTCGTACCGCTATGGAGGAAACCGCCCCGGACAGCTTCCTTTTGGGTGAAGTCTGGGAGGACGCCACCACCAAGGTGGCCTATTCCCAGCGGCGGCGCTATCTGCTTGGCCACGAGCTGCACGGCGTGATGAATTATCCCTTCCGCACGGCTCTCATCGCCTACCTGCGGGGCGGGGACGCTGACGATTTCCGGGAAACACTGGAGGCCCTCCGGGAAAACTACCCGCCAGAGGCATTTCTCTCCCTGATGAACTTCCTTGGCACCCACGATACCCCTCGCATCCTTACCGTTTTAGGTGCGGACAGCATACCGGACAGCAAGGCAGACCGGGCGGCGTACCGCCTCTCCCCCGCCCAGCGTCAGATCGGTTTGGAGCGGCTGCGGCTGGCGGCACTGATCCTCTTTACCTTCCCCGGCGCGCCCACCGTCTATTACGGAGATGAAGCCGCCATGGAGGGTTGGGAAGATCCCTTTAACCGGGCTGGCTATCCTTGGGCACAGGAAGATACCGGTCTCAAAGCGCACTTTGCGGAACTTGCCCGGTTCCGGCGCTCCTTCCCGGCACTGCAAGCTGGCGATCTTCATTGGATCTGGACCTCCGGTCCGTTGCTGATCTTTGCGCGGGAGCTGGATGGCCAGCTTCTGACCACCGTGGTCAATGCCGCTGATGTGGCTCAGGCCTTATCGCTGCCCTGGCCTGCTCCGCCCGCCCGGGATCTGCTTACCGGCCAACGCTTCATTCCGGCTGACAATGCAATCCCCTTGACATTGCCGCCCCGCAGCGGATTGCTGCTGCAAACCGATCTGCCGTGAAGCGCTTTTGTTTCCGCTTCATGTTTCACGTGAAACAACTCCGCCGACTTTTGTCAGCGGAGTTTCCTTTACAGACGCCGCCAATAGAATGTTTCACGTGAAACCAATAGAATCTGAGTTTCCCAAAAATTGTTTTTTATAAAAAATGCTGCAAAACCGCATTTTTTTACAGGAACGCCTTGAAACACCGCAGGCTCCTTGTTATAATACTATTTGCTGAGTCATTGCACCGCAATGCTCCACGGCACTTATGCTGTGCATCAAACAGGGCTGCGGCCCGGAAAGCAGGTGGCCTGTGGCAAAAATCATTTCCATCGTAAACCAAAAAGGCGGCGTGGGCAAAACCACCACCTGTGTCAATCTGGCGGCAGCTCTGGCGGAGCAGGGCAAGCGCGTCTTGCTTTGCGACTTTGACCCGCAGGCCAATTCTACTTCCGGCATGGGCGTGGACAAAACCGTTTCCAAAGGCATTTACGAGGTGCTGGTCTCCGACGTGCCCGCCGCTGACGCGGTGGTGCACACCCGATACGGAGACGTGCTCCCCTCCAACAAGGCACTGGCTGGCGCCGGCATCGAGCTCATCGGCATGGACCGCCGCGAATTTCTTCTGAAAGACGCGCTGGACCAATTGGCGGCACAATACGACTTCATTTTCATTGACTGCCCGCCGTCTTTGGAGCTTTTGACGCTGAATGCCCTCTGTGCTGCTGACAGCATTTTGGTTCCGGTTCAGGGCGAGTATTTCGCTCTGGAAGGTCTCAGCGACCTGATGAACACGGTTCGCATCGTGCGGCGCTCTCTGAATCCGAAGCTGGCGCTGGAAGGCGTTCTGCTGACCATGTTCGACGGGCGCACCAATCTGGCCATGCAGGTGGCGGAAGAGGTCAAGCACTACTTCCCCGGCAAGGTATACGCCACAGTGATCCCCCGGAATGTCCGGCTCTCTGAGGCGCCCAGCCACGGAAAGCCCATCACGGCCTATGACCGCACCTCACGCGGTGCGGAGGCCTATCAGACACTCGCAGTCGAGTTTCTGAGAAAACAGTAGAAAGGAGCGTTTCTATGGCATCAAAAAAGCCCTCTGGTCTCGGCAGAGGACTCGGCGCCCTTTTGGGCGACGACGTGATGAAAACCGAGTCCAGTGGCAGTCTGTCACTTCCCATTTCACAGGTGGAGACCTGCTCATCACAGCCCCGGAAGCGCTTTGATGATGAATCTCTCCAGGAACTGGCGGATTCCATTTCCCAGCACGGCATTATTCAGCCTTTGACCGTGCGAAAGCTGTCATCCGGCTACTATCAGATCATTGCCGGAGAACGCCGCTGGCGGGCAGCTCGGCTGGCAGGCTTACAGGAGGTCCCGGTCATCGTGATCGAGGCCGATGACCGCAAGGCTGCCGAGCTGGCCATGATTGAAAACCTCCAGCGAGAGGATCTGAATCCCATGGAAGAAGCCGCCGGTTTTCAGTCATTGATCGAATCCTACCACATGACGCAGGAGGAGGCCGCCCAGCGGGTAGGCAAATCCCGCAGCGCCGTGACCAATGCCCTGCGGCTGCTGGGACTGACGCCCTCCGTCCGAAAGCTGGTGGAGGAGGGCAAGCTCTCCGCTGGTCACGCTCGGGCTTTGGTCCCCCTCTCCCCTTCCCTGCAAGAAAGCACAGCCAACGCCATTGTCAGCGGCGGGCTTTCCGTCCGGCAGACAGAGGCTCTGGTCAAACGGCTTTCCGCCGAGAAGAAAGAGGCGCAGGCCAAAGATCCTGACGAGGTGGATTATCTGGCAGAGGCCCAAAATGAGTTGAAGGCCCGGCTGTGCCGCGGTGTGAAGATCGTTCCCGGCCGCAAAAAAGGTCGGATCGAGCTGGAATATTACGGCGTGGACGATCTGAATGACCTGTTGGACGCTTTGGCTGTCATCAAGGTCTCACAATTAAAGAAAGGACCCCAGGCATGAAATTTGAAAAACGAGCTGACGGAGGCGAGGTGACGCCCGCATCCTCAGAAACGCCGGAAACTGGCAAGAAGCCCGTTATCATCTATATTCTGATCCTGTTTCTGGCGGCATTCCTGCTGATGTTCCTCTCCATGCTGTCCCATCAGCGGAGCAATGCGGAGGCACTGGGACAATTGCAGAATTCCGTCTCCGCCATTCAGGAGATCCAGGCAACGCAGGAACAGATCATCGAACTGCAAAAGCGGCTGGATGAAACAGAATCAGAACGGGATGAGGCCAAGGAGGAGCTGAAGGTCATTTCCGACAGCATCTCCGATCTGGAGAAAACGTCTCAGGCGCTGCTGGCCCTCTACAATCTTCAGCAGGAGTATCTCACAGGAAATCTGGACGGCTGCCTCCTGACCCTTCAGGAGATCAGCGATCAGCATCTGGACGAGCTGCTGCCCAGCACCAATACGGAAGGCGTTACGCCTCCGGCCCAGCGGTATCAGGAATTAAAAGAAGCGATCTTGAACAAGTAAACATTATCATTACAATTATTTCGATCTAATCGATCAAGGAGAATGAACTATGCTCGACATTAAGTTTATCCGGGAAAATCCCGACATTGTGAAAGAAAATATCAAGAAGAAGTTCCAGGACGAGAAGCTGCCCCTGGTGGATGAGGTCATTGAACTGGACAGCCAGCGCCGGGCCAACATTCAGGAGGCAGACCAGCTCCGTTCCGACCGCAACCGTCTGAGCAAGCAGGTCGGTATGCTGATGGGCCAGGCCAAGAAGGACCCCAGCAAGCTGGCTGAGGCCGAGGCTGTGAAGAAGCAGGTCACCGATGAGGCTGAGCGGCTGGCCGCTCTGGAAAAGCTGGAAGCTGAGCTGGACGAGAAGGTCCACCACATCATGCTCCAGATCCCCCAGATCATTGACCCCTCCGTGCCCATCGGCCCGGACGATTCCGCCAACGTAGAGGTCCAGCGCTTCGGCGAGGCCAAGGTGCCTGACTTCCCCATCCCCTATCACACAGACATTATGGAGAGCTTTGACGGCATCGACATGGACGCTGCCAGCCGTGTCTCCGGCTCCGGCTTCTACTATCTGCTGGGTGACATTGCCCGTCTCCATGAGGCTGTGCTGGCCTATGGCCGGGACTTCATGATCTCCAAGGGCTTCACCTACTGCATCCCCCCCTTCATGATCCACGGCAATGTGGTGGAGGGCGTCATGAGCCAGACGGATATGGATGCCATGATGTATAAGATCGAGGGCGAGGACCTGTATCTGATCGGCACCAGTGAGCACTCCATGATCGGCCGGTTCATCGACCAGATCATTCCCTCCGACAAGCTGCCCCAGACGCTGACCTCCTACTCCCCCTGCTTCCGCAAGGAGAAGGGCTCTCACGGCATTGAGGAGCGCGGTGTGTACCGCATCCACCAGTTTGAGAAGCAGGAGATGATCGTGGTCTGCAAGCCCGAGGACTCCAAGGCGTGGTACG
>UQUC01000031.1 GCA_900544105.1 uncultured Oscillibacter sp.
GCCTTACAATATGTTTGCTGAAAACATTTGAAGGAGGCTGATTTTGATGGAATATTTTGCAATGAACAGTAGCGAAGGCCGCATTGCCATTGAGGTCGATGGGAATACCTGGCATGAACCTTCGAAAATATCTGAAGATAAATATCACGACGATCTGCTCAAGCAAAATAGCATTGTGTTCGAAGGCTGGAAAATATATCGCTGGACATCAAGGCAAATCAATAAAACGTCCGAGCGGATTAAAGATGAGCTTGTCACATTTTTGGGCTACTCTCCAAAGTTCTCGTATATTGACGACACCGCATCAATGCCAGCCGGAGCGACCTTCGCATTAAAAGAACACCAGGCAGATGCTTTGGCAAATCTATCCCAGATGAGAGCTGAGGGGAAAACGATCGCGTTGCTGTATGAGGCAACCGGAACTGGCAAGACAGTCACTGCAGTTTCAGATGCCAAGGCTGTTGGAAAGCGCGTATTGTTCTTAGCCCATACCAAAGAACTCGTCACTCAGGCATACGAGCAACTCCGCAAAATATGGCCAGAAGTTTCCGCCGGGCGATATGTGGACGAATCCCATGACACAGAATCCTATGTTATCTGCGGATCTGTCCAGGGCATTGCTGACAATTTCCAGAAATTCAACCCCGATGATTTTGGGTACATCATTTTGGATGAGTGCCACCACGGAGCAGCTAATAGTTACAAAAAGATTTTGAGCTTCTTTAGCCCCAGCTTTACCCTTGGTCTAACAGCAACACCAGAACGCGCAGATGGTGAGGATATTCTTGATATTTTCCAGAATGTTGCTCACAAGCTTGACATTCAAGATGCGGTTGAGAAAGGAATCCTCTCCCCTGTTCGGTGTATTCGAATCAAGACAAATATCGATCTCCGCGATGTCAGATATAATGGGTTCAAATACAACAACCTTGAGCATCCATTCCGGCGGAATTAAGCACCCTCGCCGCCGTCGTTGAGCATTGCAGCAAAATGTAGATATGCATGTAAATTTCGGAGTTGCAAGTCCAGATGCACGGTGGAAGAAGTCCACTATCACGGGAAATTCGGTCCACCGCCACGGGCATGAGGTCCATAGTGAGCAGAGGGCATGGTGCGGTGTTTTGTAACCGTCAAAACTGAAGACGGCTGGACACATATGGGACAATAGTGGTGGGGAGTTGTGAAACTTCCCACCACTATAACGTTCAGGGTGTGAAGTAAATGACGAGCAATGAACTGAAACATGAAGTCAAGAAACAGGACAAAAGCAAAAAACTGCTGAAACTCATCGTGGCCCCAGCAGAATTTTTACGTTTGTCAACAGGTCCCTTAGTGTACATTATCTATCGTTCGGTCTCTAAAACAGGATCTCTCCATCTCGCTTTGTAAGTATGATGTTGATATGCATGTCTGCAATTTTGCAGCTAGCGATATGCCTTCCAGAAGTAAGCACCACTTTAATGTAAAAAAGCTTGCCCCCTTCTGTAGGCAGTATCTGAATGGGACAATCCTGCAGAAAATCATTTATCTCCTCGATCTCATCCACAGCGATCTGAGACAATACCCCCCACCCCAACTCTGGCTGTCCACCGATAACTCCAGCAACTACGGCAGTGCGGATTTCTTTTAAGACGTCGGTGCCGGGCACCGTTACCGATTCGGCATTTTTTATGGCATTGCCGCTCACTTCCGCCAGACACGCAGTAGGCATTTCACCCAAAGCTTCCAATGCTTTAGCAGCAGCTAATGCCACACCGACGAACTCCGTACCCCAATCATTTCTTCATCAAGAATATGCAGATAGCTGTCATAATGAAGGGATTCATTCATCACAAGTCAACTCCTGCTTAGTTTTTTACAGTCTTGCGTTTGCTGTACTCAAATACCCAGAAAATGGCCGCCAGGATCACAATGGCGCCTATGATCGAGGTGGCTGTCAGGGTCTCATGGAAGATCAGATAGCTCAGCAGGGCCGTGAACACAACGCCGGAATACTGATAAATGCTGACCTCAGAGGCCGGAGCCTGCTGATAGGCGTAGGTCAGGAGATACTGTCCCCCGGCGGCAAACAGGCCCACCATCAGCAGCATCCCCATCACCTTGGGAGAGGGCAGCACAAATCCGGGGATCATCAGAAGTCCCGCGCAGACCGTGCTCAGGAGGGAAAAATGGAAAATGATCACCGGTGCGCTGGTGAACCGCTTTGTGTAGGACAGCAGCGTATAGGCCAGGCCCGCCACCATGGCCGCGCCCAGGGCGCACAGCAGCGGCAGCGGATTGGAGTCAAAGGAGGGCTGCATGGAAATATAAGCGCCCACCAGGCACAGCGCCACAGCGCACACCTGAACCTTCGACACCTTTTCCTTCAGGATCGGCCCGGCAAATATGGTCACAAATATCGGCGACGCCCGGTTCAGCATCGCCACATCCGCCTGCCGGGCATGGCCAGTGGCGTAAAAGAACAGCACGATGCCCAGAAAGCCAAAAAAGGACCGGCCCCACAGAGCCAGACCGCCCTTTTTGATTTCAGGAATCAGATCCAGCTTCGCTCTGTACACCGTGATACCCGCAATGATCATGCTGATCAGGTTCCGGAAAAAGACCTGCTCAAAGGTGCCGACCTCTGTGGAGCTCATCTTCACAAATACCTGCATGATGGAAAAGGACAGGGATGACAGCAGCATCAGCGTAACCGCTCTTATTTTTCTTCCGCCCATATTCTCAAACCTCCGTTTTCCGGCGGGGCCGGCCTCCTGCGGCCGGTTCCGTCATGGTTCTCCCCCGACAGAAAGGATAGGCGGATGACTCCGCCTATCCTTCCGTTTTCAACAGCAGGGATCAATAATCACCATTATAGCTGGTGCCGTGGGGAGTTGTCCAGCTATAATCCCCCAGCTTTTCTGCCTTGGTCTCCTCACCATTGGCCACCCGGAGGATCAGGTCGTACAGCTCCCGGCCACTCTCCTGCAGGGTCTTTTCACCGTAAAGCATGGGCTTTGCGGAGTAGTCGATCATATCCTCCAGCTTGGTGGCGGTGGAGGGGTTGCCGGTGATCTTGATGGTGGTCATGCAGGCGTTGCCGATGGGGTTGCCCCGGCCGGTGGTGAACAGGCAGATGTGGCAGCCGCTCATGGCCAGGGACGTGGAAGCATAGGCGTCGTTGGCGCCCTGCGCCTGATTGATACCCCAGTTGCCGGGGCCGGGAACGGGATCGCCGCAGTCCAGGATCCCCAGGATCCGGCCGTGGCCCTGGGTCTTGAAGCTGCCCAGATTCTTCTCCGTCATGGTGGTCAGACCGCCGGCCTTGTTGCCGGGGGTGGGGTTCACCTGAGAGAGGCCCTTGCCGCCTCTGCGGGCGCAGTCCTCATTGAAGAAGTCGCCGATCTCCATAAGGCGCATACCGATCTCATAGGAGCCGGCATTGGTGGGATAGCCGCCCCGGCCGCAGATCTGCACAGCCTTGCCGCCGATGGCCAGGTGCATATCAATGGCCTCGCCCACAGCGGGGTTGGCGGACAGGCCGCTGGTCCAGTCGGAGCCGCCGTTGTAGCCGCTGATAACCAGACCGCTGGTGGGGCAGGGCTCCCGCTTCTGGGCGGCAGCCTGCGCCTTCATCTCGTTGACAGCCTGGATGCCGTCGGCAATGGCCTTCGTCACGCCGCCGTCGGCCTGGATGCTGATGTTCACCACCGGACGGCCGGTCTTGCGGATGGCCTCGGCCACCTCCTCGGGATTGGTCTGCTGGCAGCCCAGGGACAGCAGCACCACACCGAAGGTATTGGGGTGGGTACCGGCGGTGATGAAGCCCTTCAGTGTCCGGGCAAACCGGTCAGGGAACTCGCCGCAGGCAGCGTCCACAAAGGTGGCGGGCACATTGCAGGCCGTGCTGATCCGCTGCACCGCGTTGTTGGAGCACTGGACCAGGGAGATCACCAGCACCTGGTTGCGGATGCCGAAGGAGCCGTCAGCCCGCTTGTAACCCATAATGGTTTCCGGCAGGTTCAGTTCCTCTTTTGTGTAGATCCGGGTATCGGTATAATCCAGGGCGTCAGGAGCCATGGAACGGTAGTAGGCCCGCTGATCCCGGTTGATCTCCTCAAAATCGTCGTAGACATTTTCCTCGTAGACCCAATCGCCCTTCTTGATGTCCTTGGACGCGACGCCGATATGGACGCCGTATTTCAGGATCTCACCACCCTTGGCAATATCCACCCGGGCGATCTTATGGCCTTCCTTGATAAACTGGTTGGCAGTCAGCTTCTCCCCGGCTACCATGGTGTAATCGCCAGCCTCAATGGGCTCAACGGCAACGGCTACGTTGTCGTTGGGTTCGATCAGCATGGACTTTTTGCAGTTTTCCATCTTCTTTTTCTTTCCTCCAAAGATTTGATTGGGTGTTTACGCAGATTTGCTTTTGAAAAAGCAGCGAATACGTTTCGGATTCCACCGGTGCCTCCCCTCTCTGAAAAGCGCCGGCGGCTCCCGAGCTCCCGCCCCTCAGCGGGAGGGGCGGGGCGTCAAGACACCTATCGGATTAAAGTCTCTCAGAGGACCCAGACACCGACATCGGAGGCGCCGTGGCTGTCCAGGTGAGCCCGGATCTTGGCGCAGGCATCCTCGGCGGTCTGGCCGTCAGCCAGAGCCACGTCCAGATTGCAGTAAGCCTCAGCGGGAATGATGGTCATATCCCCTTCGCCGGTGTAGCCGATCTTCATTTCCGTAAAGTTCAGGCTCTTGGGGCCATTGCTCACAAGGCCGTCCACCAAAACCTCGTCCTTTTCGTTCTTCATGGTGCCCAGAGCCCATACCAGGTGCCAGGCTGCGCCGGGCAGGATGGCAGCCTCAGCGGAGTGAGCGTTGCCGGCCAGGATCTTCAGGCCCATTTTCAGATGCGCAACATTTTCCATTATGTGTTCCTCCTATTATCCCATCACCGGCGGGCAGGCGTCCTGCCGCCGGGATGCGGCTCGTTGTATTTCAGCGGCCTTGGCCGCCCCAGGGACGTGCTTTTGCGCCTGTCCCCTCTTCGCATTACTCCAGCGTGGCGAAATCCTGGAACATCAGCACGCTGAGCTTGGCGCCGCGGATATAGTGGTCCAGGTCTGCGGATTCGTTGGGTGCATGGGCCTTGCTGGAGTCATCCATGCAGCCGTAGTGGACAATGGGGATACCGGTGGCCTTCACCACACGGGCCATGCCGCAGGAGCCGGGGGTCATCAGCAGCACAATGGGAGGCTCGCCGTAGGCAGCTTCCACGTTCTTGATGACGGCGCGGGCCAGCAGAGAATCGGGCTTGCCGCGATAAGGCAGGGTGGAATGGCCGCCGCAGACCTCCAGGTCGTCGAAGCCGTGGGCCGCCAGGTGATCCCGGATCTGCTGCATCATCTCGTCGGGATCCTGGTTGGGAACCGTGCGAATGTCGATCTTCACCTCGGCGGACTTGGGCATACCGGTGGTCTCGTCAATCTCGTCGAAGAACAGGCCCTGGATGTTCATGGAGGGCTCGGAGTACAGCTTGTCCTTCAGGGCCTCGCCGGTGAGGCTGCGGATGAAGTGGTCAATGCCGTTGAGCTTCAGAGTGGCCTCTTCCTCATAGACGGCCTTATGGACAAACTCCTTCTCATAATCCGTCAGCTCAGCGATGGAGTCGTTGAAATGGTCGATGGTGATATAGTCATCTGCATTCTTCATGGAGTTCAGCGCCCAGATCAGCCGCCACATGGGGCTGGAGCCGTTCTTGGGATGGCTGCACTTGATGGAGAAGGTGGTCACGCCCTTGACGCCCATGTGGACGATCAGGGGACCGTTGGTGACACGGCTGCCGCCTTCCCACACGATGCCGTCGGACTGGACCTTATCCATGTTGTCATGGATGAACTGCATTAGATGGGGGGAGCCGATCTCTTCCTCGCCTTCGGCCAGGAACTTGATGTTGATGGGCAGCTTGCCCAGCACCTTCTGGTAGGCGTCCACGGCGATATAGCGGGACAGCAGGCTCACCTTGTTGTCGCTGGAACCGCGGGCATACAGACGGCCGTCGATGATAGTGGGCTCAAAGGGAGGGGTGTTCCACAGTTCATAGGGCTCGGGAGGAACCACATCATAGTGGTTGTACAGGGTCAGGGTGCGCTTGGCGCCGTTGTCGATCATGCCGTAGACAAAGGGATTTCCCTCTGTTTCGATCAGCGTGCCGTTGCCGCCCAGTTCCGTCACGGTGTCCCGCACCATTTCGGCCATCTCCCGCATACCCCAGTTCTGTGCGGAGACGCTGGGCTGTGCGCAGTACTTCTTCAACAGTTCGATGTACTCATCCTTGTGTTCGTCCAGGTAGTCCCAGACTTTCTTTGCATCTTCATTTACCATTGAAATTACTCCTTGTTGCGCAGGTTCCGGGAATTCCGGACCTGCATGATTGTAATTACAGAAACCCTTTTCAAACCTTTATCAACAAAGACTTCCGAAGGCGGTGGAAGCAGATCGAGCCGAAAGTCCGGGAACCTGTCGGGCCATCTCCGCTCCCGCTTCCTCCATGTGCCTTGTCAATACATTTTGCTTACTGCTTCGTGGGGTCGCCGCCAGTGACGAAGGTTTTGATGTCGCCGTTGAGGGCCTTGATATTCTCGTCGCCGATGTAGAGCATATGGCCGGAGGGATAGCCCTTGATAAAGGTGCGGTCCTTGGGCAGCCAGGCGTGGTTTGCCAGATAATAAACCATGCCGATCTGGGTGCACAGGTCATACCAGCCGTTGGCGAAGAACACCCGCATCCCCGGCGTCCGCCGCATGGCGGAGGACAACTGCTCACCAGACAGGCGATCATACGTCTCCCGGATGAAGTAGTCATAGGAGAAACCGGCGCTGGAGAGGAAGTCACGCTTGAGGTCGATATTCAGCGTGGGGCACACCACGCCGCTGAACACCGCGTGGAAATAGGGGCTGTACTTGGCGGAGGGATCATCCTTCACCGTGTTGTAGTTGGTGCCCATCTGGGTGGTGAAGTGGGGCAGAGTCATGCGGGCATCATAGCGGGAGAAATCCACGCCCTTGCCCCGGGCGATCTGCTTCACGGCGCCTTCCTCGTCCCAACGCAGCAAATGCTCGTCCAGATACTCCTCAGAAATGCCGGTATAGTAACTCAGCCTCTTCCGCACGGACTCATATTCCTCCCGGCTGAGGCTGTTGCCCCGGTAGAGTGCCATCATGTACTCCGTGTCGCCGAACTGCTTGGCCTCCTGGATGAATTCCTCCAGGCCCTGGTCAGAGGGATGGTTGTGGTACCAGTTAATGGCCGCCACGGTGGGCATGGCCAGAACGGTCTGCTCGCAGGGGATGTCCCGGTTGAAATACCGGCCGGTGGTGATGGAGTTGCCGATGAGCACCAGGCCGTCAAAAGCCATGGCGTAACTGCGCTTCTTGCCGCCGCCGCCAGCGATGCCGGCCGCCACAGCGGAGCGGATGCACCCGTAGCTTTCGCCCACCAGATACTTGGGGCTCAACCAGCGTTTATAGCGTGTCAGCCAGTTGGAGATGAAGGTCAGCAGCGCCTCGGCATCATCTTCAATGGTGAAGAACTGATCCGCACAGCTGTCGTCCAGCAGCAGGCCGTAGCCGGTGGCCACGGGGTCTACCACCACGATGTCCGCCACATCCAGCAGGCAGTCGATGTTGTCCACCGCCTCATAGGGAGGCAGGGTGGTGGGCTGGTCGGGATCGGCGAAGTACTTCATGCGCTTCGTTCCCAGGAAACCCACATGAACCATCATGGAAGAAGAACCGGGGCCGCCGTTAAAGCCGAACAGCACAGGGCGGTTGGTGGCATCCTTCACATCGGAGCGGAAATAGGAATAGGAAAAGATGGAAGCGATGGGCTTTCCCTCTTTATTGTAGAAAACATTGTCCTCGCAGACCGTCCGATAAGGGATGGTGCCGCTGCGCAGCGTCACGGTTCCCTCAGAGGTAAAGCGGGTGGGCTTAAAGTCGGAAAAGTCCTCGGTTTTATAAAGTCCCTTCGGCATATCGTTCACTCCTTTTGTTCAGATTCCGGCAGAGACCGGCAGATTACCCCTTGAGTTCCTGGCAATAGGGGCAGGCCACATAGTGACCCGGGGTAATCTCATGCATAGTCAGATCCTTGCCCATGCACTCTGGCTTGGCATAGGGGCAGCGATGAGCAAAGCGGCAGCCCGGCGCCGGATTGATGGGGCTGCTGACCTCGCCCTTGAGCACCTGCAGACTGCCGCGCTTGTCAATATCAGGCTCGGGGATCGCGGCCAACAGGGCCTTGGTGTAGGGATGGACCGGATGGGCAAACAGCTCCTCCTTGGGAGCCCGTTCCACGCAGGTGCCCATATACATGACCATGATCTCGTTGGAAATGTGCTTCACAACGCTGAGGTCATGGGTGATGAACATGTAGGTCAGACCTCTTTCGTCCTGCAGATCCATCAGCAGATTCAGGATCTGGGCCTGAATGGACACGTCCAGAGCGGAGACCGGCTCATCGCAGACGATGAATTTCGGGTTCAGGGACAGTGCCCGCGCCACGCCGATCCGCTGACGGCGGCCGCCGTCCAGCTCATGGGGATAGGAATGGGTCAGACGCTTGGCCAGGCCCACGGTGTCCATCAGCTCTTCGATCCGCTTGTTCAGGCCCGCCTTGTCACTCTTGTACATATTGTTGATGAGCATGGGCTCTGCGATCAGCTCCCAGATGGACATACGGGGATTCAGGCTGGAGTATGGATCCTGGAAGATCATCTGCATCTCCGTGCGCATATGGTGCATCTCGGCCTTATTCATGGCCATGAGGTCCCTGCCCTCGTAAAAGATCTTGCCGGCCGTAGGCTCCTGCAGGCGCAGCACGGCGCGGCCCAGGGTGGACTTGCCGCAGCCGGACTCACCCACCACGCCCAGGGTCTGGCCCTCTTCGATCTTCAGGTCGATGCCGTCCACCGCGTGGAGAAACCCCTTGGAGGTCTTGAAATACTTCTGTAAGCCCTGGGTTTCGATCAGTGTGCTCATTCAGACACCTCCTCTTCAGCCACCGCGTCCGTATAGCGGAAGCACTTGATCTGGTGGGTCCCCTCGGTATAAACGCCGGGCTTTTCCTTTCTGCACCGCTCCGTGGCATACGGGCAGCGGGGTGCAAAGCTGCAGCCCTCGATCCTCTGGGTAGGATCGGGCATCAGGCCGTCAATGGGAGACAGGCGCTTGGTTTCCACATCCAGTCTGGGGATGGAGCCAAACAGACCCACGGTGTAGGGGTGATGCTTTTCGTTCTTGAAGATATCCACCAGAGAGCCATATTCGATGATCTCACCGGCATACATCACGCCCACATTGTCGCAGACCTGCGCCACGATACCCAGGTCGTGGGTGATGAGGATCATGGACGTGCCCAGGCGCTCCCGGAGCTCCTTCATCATCATCAGGACCTGTGCCTGGATCGTCACGTCCAGAGCGGTGGTGGGCTCGTCCGCCAGCAGCAGGCTGGGTTCGCAGCAAAGGGCGATGGCGATCACCACCCGCTGCTTCATGCCGCCGGAGAACTGATGGGGATATTCCTTTCTTCTGGAGGCAGGGATGCCCACCATTTCCAGGCAACTGTCCACCTTGGCCCACAGCTCCTTCTTGCTCAGGTGCTGGCTGTTGTGGAGCATCAGCGCCTCATAGATCTGCTGGCCCACGGTCTGGGTGGGGTTCAGGGCCGTCATGGGGTCCTGGAAGATCATGGAGATCTCCTCGCCCCGGATCGCGGCCATTTCGTTTTTGCCCAGCTTCAGCAGGTTCTCGCCCTTATAGATGATCTCGCCCTCTGTGATCCGGCCGGTGCGGTCCGGCAGCAGGCGGAGAATGGACAGGGCTGTTGTGGTCTTTCCGGCGCCGGTCTCACCCACCAGACCCAGGGTCTCGCCGGTTTCCAGACTCAGATTCACGCCGTTGACCGCATAGACATCCTCCAGGTCCGTGTGGTACATGACATGGAGGTCTTTGATTTCCAGTAATTTATCGCTCATTCTTCATGCCTCCTCAGTCACGGATCTTGGGGTCAAGGGCATCGCGCAGGCCGTCGCCCATCATGTTGATAGCCAGGGACGTAATCACCAATGCCAGGCCGGGGAAATACACCAGCCAGGGGCAGATCCGCATATATTCGCGGGCGCCGGCCAGCAGGTTGCCCCATTCCGGAGCGGGAGGCTGAACGCCCAGGCCCAGGAAACTCAGGGAAGACACGGAAATGATGATACGGGAGGCATTCACCGTCGCGTTAACGATGATGGGGCCCATAGCATTGGGCACGATGTACTTTGCGATGATCCGGGCGTCGCTGGCACCGTGGCACTGCGCGGCCTCAATGTAGTCCGCACTGGAAACGCCCATGATCGTCGCTCGGACGATTCGCGTTGTGGCTGGCACCTGGCCTATGATCAGTGCGATCAAGAGGTTACCCAGATTGGTGCCGAAAGCCGCCACGATGCACAATGCCAGCAGGTCGCCGGGAATACACATGATCACGTCCAGCACACGCATCACCACGTTGTCGATGGCATCGCCGTAGTAACCGGCCACGCCGCCCAACACCACGCTGAAGAGCAGGGAGCAGGCGCTGACCGCGATGGCGAAGGAGATGGAGTACCGGGAGCCGTGGAGCACTCGGGCAAACATATCACGACCCAGATGGTCGGTGCCGAAAATGTGTTCGGCGCAGGGCGCCAGCAGGCGGGCGTCCTTCACCTGGGTGGTTGCATTGGAATATGGGGTAATCACGTCTGCGAAAATGGCCAAGAGGCAGATCACCAGAAAAATAGTCAGGCCGATCATAGCGGAGCGGTTCTTACGGAACCGACGCATGATCTCCAGAGTCTGGCTGTTTCCGGCCTCAGCCTTTTCGGCTTTATGAAATAATGCCATTGTTCTCCTCTCCTTATTTCATGTACTTCGCCTTCACGCGGGGATCGATATACGCGTAGAGGATATCTGTCAGCAGAATTACAATCAGGAAGGTTGCAGACATGAACAGGGTGCATCCCATCACGACCGGAACATCCTTGCTGCGGATTGCAGAAATCACATAGGAACCCAGGCCGGGAATAACGAACACGGTTTCCGTGATAACGGAGCCGCCTAGCAGGGCACGGAAGTTGTTGCCGATATTGGTAACGACAGGCAGCAGGGCGTTCTTGAGAGCGTGCTTCCAGATGACGCGCTTTTCCAAGGCACCCTTGGCTCTGGCTGTACGGATATAGTCGGACCGAATCGTTTCCAGCATGGCGGAACGGGTCAGGCGCATCAGAGGTGCCGCATTGCAGAAGGTCAGAGCCGCACAGGGCAGAATATATCCCTTCCAGGTGGATACGCCGTTGATCGGGAACCATGTGAAGTTCATGGCGATCCACAGCAGCAGCATCATGCCGATCCAGAAGCTGGGCATGGAGGAGAAGAACATAGACACCACGGTACTGGCATAGTCAATGAAGCTGTACTGCTTCACAGCAGACAGGATACCGATGGCTATACCCACTATGGCCGTTGTAATCATGGAAAAGAAAGCCAGGGTCAAAGTTCTGGGGAAACGGCTCATAATCTCGCCCAGAACGGGGCGCTGGGAGATGTAGGAGGTGCCGAAGTCAAACTTCGTGACAATACCTTTGAGGAAGTTGAAGTATCGGATATGGAAGGGCTGGTCAAAGCCTAGATCATGGTTGATCTGCTCAATGACTTCCGGATCCGGGTTGGTACCGGCCATCAGTTCGCCGGGGCTGCCGGGAGTAAAGTACATGATGGTAAAAACCACCAAAGTCACGCCGAGGATAATCGGGATCATCAACAGGACGCGCTTAACGATAAATTTCCACATAAATCTCTATCACCTATTACCTTTCGCTAACCGCAGAGTATAAGAAAAGGGCGGCAAATCACTTTGCCGCCCCTTTAAGATTCTGGCTTGAGCTCTCAATCACAGGCGGTCAATGGGGACGCCTGCAATTGAGATTATTCCCAATACATATCCTCGTAGCGGACAACAGACTGCGTAGGATACACGCCGGAGACATGCAGGCCCTCTCTGTAAATCAAGTCGGATGCCTCATAGTACATCCAGATGGAAGGAACGTCGTCCGTGATGATGGTCCAGATCTGATCGAACAATTCCTGACGCTTGGTAGCATCCAGTTCCTTGGCTGCCTCGGCCAGCAGAGCCTGCAGTTCGGGGTTGTTATAGCCGGTGAAGTTACTGGCAGAGCCTTCTGCAAAATAGGAATCATACATAGTGGAGTCCACCATGCAGTTGTTGAATACAATGCCAATAGAGAAATTTCCATTACGGATCTCATCCCACACAACGCTGGATTCCACCACGTTAATCTCGATGGTCAGGCCCAGTTCGCCCCAGCACTGCTGCAGAACTTCCACGACGTTCTTACGCAGTTCGGTGATGGTGGCCTTCAGCACAGGGAAGCCTTCGCCGTTGGGATAGCCGGCCTCGGCCATCAGTTCCTTCGCCTTTTCCAGATCATAGTTGTAATGGGTGATGCTGCTGGCAGAGGAGAAACCAGTGGTCTTATGGCCCAGGTAAGCGCATTCTGTCGCGTAACCGGCGCCGTTGGTAATGGTCTCAATGAGCCAGTCATAGTCCACAGCATAAGCCAAAGCCTTGCGAACACGTTTGTCAGACAGTTCGGGCAGCTTGTTGTTAAGGATGATGGAGCCAACCCTCTCGAAGTCGGTCTTTTCCACCACAACGCCGTTAGCCTCCTGCAGCATGGGCAGGTTGGAAGCGGGAACGTTGGTGTGAGTCTCGATCAGGTCGATATCGCCGGACTCGATAGCCATAGCACGGGAGTTGTTATCGGCAATAATCTTGCCATACCAATGCTTGATAGCGGGCTCGCCCTTGAAGTACTTGTCAAAAGCCTCGCACTCCAGGCCAACGCCGTCCTCATAGGACACGAACTTGTACGGGCCAGTGCCGTCCAGGTTCATCAGATACTCAGCCTCGGTGTGGCCCTCGGCGATGTAATCATCGTGATAGCTCTTGTTATGAATGAACAATTCCTTGGAAGCAACAGCTAAGAACGGAGTATATGCCTGATTCAGCTTGATGGCCACGTGGGTATCATCAATAACCTCAGCGCCAGTGGCATACTTGCCGAAAGTGGCTTTCAGATAAGAAGATGCAATGGCACGTTCCACGGAATAAGCCACATCTTCAGCAGTCAGCTTGTCGCCGCTGTGGAAATAGACATCATCTCGCAGAGTGTAGGTATAAGTCATACCATCGTCAGAAATTTCCCAGCTTGCAGCCACGTTGGGAACCACGTTCCAGTCATCATCGAAATCGGTGATAGAGGAGAGGATCAGGTTGCCCAGCATCTGGTTGTTTGCAGTGTTGGACTCCATGGGGCACAGGGTGGTCACATTGCCGTCCATAGAAACGGTAATGCTGTCCTTCGTGCCGGACTCGCCGCTGGTGTTGCTGCTGTCGTTGCTCTTGGAGCCGCAACCTGCAAGAACAGTTGCAGACATGACAACAGACATGAGCAGCGCTGCTAATCTCTTTCTTTTCATATGTTCCTCCTAAAGCTTTAATATTTGAGCTAACAGAATAGTATCTCCTGAAGCTTTCCAAAAGTAAGTGCGCAGGTGTCTTTACCGAACCATATCCTGGATCTCAGCGGCAGTCTTGCCCGCAAGGCCCAGCTTTTCGGCAGTACGGCCTTCCGTCCAGAAGTCCCGGCCGCAGACGGCGCTGGCAATGTTGATGAAGGAATCCATCATGGGGGTGGGGATGCCCAGGGAGTGGCCCACAGAGGCCAGGGGAACCAGACCACTCATGGTGTCTTCCACGATGAAGCGGTGCTTGGTGTTGGTGGGGTTGCGCAGAGCCCGGTAAGAATCAATGCTCTGGATCAGGTCGTACAGGTTGTCCTTTCTCTCCAGCTTGTAGGTCTTCGTCAGCATGGAGATCAAATCCAGGGCATCCACGCCCAGGGCGCGGCACACAGCCACGCGCTCTTTGTCGCAGGCGGTGATCACATCGGCAATATGGGGCGTGATGCCTTCCATATAATAATCGTAGCTCTCACCCAGATCCATCTTGTTGACGTTCATCAGGCTGGGGATGGGGTGCAGCATGGCACCGGCACCTTCAAAGCCGGTTTCCAGCACGTTGGCGGCGGGCTTCAGGCAGGGGAAGATGGGGCCCAGTACCTCCAGCAACTTCGTCACATCACCGGCAGGCAGTGTTGCCACGGGTACATGAACCTTCAATCCGGTGTGCAGGATGTTGCCGATCTCGTAGCTGCGGCAGCCGTACATCAGGTCACCGGCCTCCGCGATGATGAGGTCCTTGCCGCAGCCATTTTCACCACGCAGCACATGAGCGATCTCCAGTGCCCCGCCGCAGTGACCAGGGTTCAGCATGACGATCTGACCATCTTTTAAATAGGGCTTGATCTGAGTGGCAATGCTACCATGGGCATCGGTGGTGGAAACGATCATCACTACATCCACATCAGTCATGACCTCTTCGATACTGTCGGTAATAACTGCGGGTTTTGCCTCGCACTGAATAACGCCGGTGACTTTGATGGTCTTCAATTCCTGGAGACGGCGGATTTTCTCCTTGTCAATGTCATACAGCTTGGCACTGTACCCTTTGCTTGTCAGAATTGCAGCCATGCTCTGTCCGCCGGCGCCGGCACCGATGATCGCAAATTTTAACATAACGTATCCCCTTCCACTCTATCTCGGTTTATTTTGCACTGTCTTGATTTTTTTCAAGTGGTCGAATATAATGTAAACATATTAGCACACTATTGCGGAAAGCGGATATATGGGATAATTATCGTCACTTATATCTATTTGATATGAGGTTTGCAGAGTGTGTACACTTTGCTATTCTTTTGTGTTTCATAGTACTTTTTCCAGTTTTCAACAGGTTTAGTCGTTTTTTCGTATATTTATTCCCTCTGTACCCGCAGTCCCTGTGGGATCGCAGCAACAAGGAGCACAGAGCATGACATTTCTACAACTCACCTTTGCCGTGGAGGTAGCCAAAAACACCTCCATCAATAAGGCTGCTGAGCAGCTGTATACCTCCCAGAGCAATGTCAGCAACAGTATCAAGGCCTTGGAAGACGAACTTGGTATCAAAATTTTTGACCGCACAAAAAAAGGCATCTCTATTACAGAAACCGGCCGCGAGTTTCTCAGTTACGCGCAGGAGATCCTTGACAAAATGGATTTTGTAGAGGATCTGTATAAAAAGAGTCGCCTGCATCAGGAGTATTTCAGTGTATCCTCCATGCGTTCCTATTTCCTCAGTTCCCCAATCACCAAGCTGTGGTCTGAAATCGAGCACGGCTACAACGGCAACCACATCTATATCCGCTTGAAAAAGCAGTCCTTCAATGCAGTGATGGAGGATGTGCAGCACGGTCACTCTGATCTAGGTGTTGTTTTTTTAACCAAGACGCACCATCAGCGGGTTCAGCGACTATGCAGCGTTAAGGGGCTAGAATACCACGAGTTGGGTGAAAGTCACATTAGTCTAGTCATGCGGGACGACCACCCTATTCTTGATTCTGGTGATGCGCAGGAGTGCAGAGAGCACATTGCGGAATACCCCTATCTGGTGGCTGAGAGCACAGAGAGTTTCGGTCGGTTCTACGATGACTCCTCTCCTTCTATCCACCGGCTGTTTGAGGAGCCGCCCAAGTGTGTCATCTCCATTAATGACAGCGCCGGTAGTCAAGATATTGTGGCTCAAAGCAATAGTTTTTTTATCAGTTCCACTGTGTGGCAACACCCTCAGCACTATCATTTCACCTCTATTCCTCTGGCCGAAGATGAAAACAATATCCTGATGCACTACTATATCCTCCGAAAAGGTGAGCAGCACCATCCCCTGACGGAGCTTTACATTGACGAGCTGAAAAAGATGTTCGGCAACCTTTGAAAAAAGATACAGCCCGCCTGCATACCGGTTTCCGGTATGCAGGCGTTTTTTCCCGCTTTCCGGGCCTTTCCGCCGGGGGGAGCGGCCCCGCAGGCAGCGTTCCTTATTGGGAAACGTTCCGAAAATTGTGGTTGCGTTCCGGGAAAAAGGCAAATATAATAGCAGGGAAAAAGCGCGGCGGCAAAACCGCCGGACCGCAAAGCAGCTCCCTCCCAACGGCGGAGCAAACAAATGAAAAGGAGCAAACTCTATGGCTTATGAATTGCCCGCACAGGCTCAGACCTACATCCGGGACCACAAGCAGGAGCTGGTGGAGCTGGTAAAAGCCCTGTGCGCCATCCCCGCCCCCTCCAATCAGGAGCAGCGCCGGGCCGCCTTCTGCAAGGATTGGCTGGAAAAGGCCGGCTGCACCGGTGTCTACATTGATGACGCGCTGAATGTGGTCTATCCCGTCAACGCAGAGAGCAGCGATCAGCTGACGCTGTTTACAGCCCATCTGGACACGGTGTTCCCGGATCTGGAGCCGCTGCCCATGGAAGAAAAGGACGGGATCCTCCACTGCCCCGGCGTCGGGGACGACACCGCCAACGCGGCGATCCTGCTGCTTCTGGCCCGCTACATCGCCCAGAAACACCTGCAGCCCAAGGACGGCTTTCTGCTGGTGTGCGACACCGGCGAGGAGGCCCTGGGCAATCTGAAGGGCATCAAACAGATCATGCAGGACTACGCCGGCCGTATCAAGGAGGCCTACATCTATGACGGCCTGTACGGCCAGGCGGTGAACTGGCCGGTGGCGGTGATCCGCTACAGGGTGAAGGTGGGGGGCCAGGGAGGCCACGCCTATCTGAACTTCGGCAATTCCAGCGCCGTCCAGTGCGCCGCCGGCATCATCGGGGATATGTACGCCGTGGAGCTGCCGGAGGGCTGCAAGTCCTCCTACAATGTAGGCGTGTGGAACGGCGGCGAGGTGGCCAACGCCATTGCCCAGCATTCCGAGTTTCTCATTGAAATGCGCTCCGAGCTGAAAGCCAACCTGGACTATCTGAATGACCGGTTCCTGGAAATCGTGGAAAAGCACCGGGCCGCAGACCGCTGCACCGTGGAGCTGGAGGTCATCGGCCGCCGTCCCGCCAAGGAGGGCGTGGACCAGGAGAAGCAGGCCGCCATTGATGAAAAGCTGCGGACGATCCTGAAGCAGTACTGCGGCTTTGAGCCTATCTTCCGCTCCGGCAGCGGGGACCTGAACATCCCCATGAGCATGGGGGTGCCGGGGATCGGCTTCTGCGGCTATCAGGGCAGCGGCGTCCACACCCGGGAGGAGACCCTGGTGCTGGAAAGCCTGCAGACCGGCTTTGCCGTAAATATGACCGTGCTGCTCAGCTGCCTGTAAGGCAATTCGGAAAGGAGAACAACGATGTATCTTTCTCAGGACGCGCTGGACTACGTTCTCAGCGCAAAGGACGAGCTGATGGATCTGGAGCGGACGCTGTGCGCCATTCCCTCCCCCTCCCATCAGGAGCACCGCCGGGCCGCCTTCTGCAAGGATTGGCTGGAAAAGGCCGGGGCCAAGGGCGTCTATATCGATGAAGTCCAGAATGTGATCTTCCCCATCAATGCCGAAGGCAGCAGCCGCCTGACCCTCTTCGCCGCCCATATGGATACGGTGTTTCCGGACACGGAGCCCATGCCCATGCGGGAGGAGGACGGCATCCTCTATTGTCCCGGCGCCGGAGACGACACCGGCTCCGTTGCCCTGGTGCTGATGATCTCCAAGTACCTTATCTCCCGGAACATTCAGCCGGAGGACGGCTTCCTGATGGTCTGCAATACCTGCGAGGAGGTGGACCAGAGCGGCATCACCCATGTGGTGGACACCTATCAGGGCCGGCTGAAGGAAGCCTATATGATGGACGGCCTGTATAACCAGGTAGTGAACTGGCCGGTGGCCTACCAGAAATACAAGGTACATATTCACGCCCAGGGCGGCCACGCCTATCTGAACTTCGGCAATCCCAGCGCCGTGGTGTGCGCGGCATCCATGATCAACGAGATCTATGCCCTGCCTCTGCCGGAGGGCTGCAAGTCCTCCTACAACGTGGGGCTGATCTCCGGCGGCACCACCGTCAACGCCATTCCCCAGACGGTGGATATGGCGGTGGAGCTGCGCTCTGAAATCGAAGCAAACCTCAACACCCTCCGGGGGCAGTTCCGGGAGATCGTGGAGAAGTACCGGAAGCAGGGGACCTATGAGATCCAGGTGGAGGATGACGGCAGCCTGCCCGGCAAGGGCGATGTGGATGAAGCCCGCCAGGGCCGCATCAACGAGAAGATCCGGGCGATCTTCGGCGAATATCTGGAGGGAGACACCATTTTCCGCTCCGGCGCCGGCGATCTGAACATTCCCGCCAGCCGGGGCGTCCCCGGTGTGGGCTTCTGCGCCTACAAGTTGGGCCGTATCCACAGCAGGGAGGAATATATTGATCTCAATAGTCTGGAAAATGCTCTGCGGGCTTCTCTGGCTGTAGTCCTCAGCTGCGTAAATGATTGACTGGCATTCTCTTCAAAATCTATTAATGTGCAATAAATACCCCTTGGCAAATCCTAAGCTCATCAAGATAAGCAATACCCGGACCGCCCGTTGGCGGTCCGGAATATTTTTAGAAGGAATCAGAAAGCACTTGGCAATTTGAAAAGTAGCTGCTTCGCCTTGAGGAAGATTTCAAGGAGCCCCCGCCGATAAGAAGCTGCCTGAACACCCTGGGAAGAGAGCTTTTGGATACCACATCTACAGAATATCAGCCCCGCGCGAAACCGTATCGTTGGAGGTTCTCCATAGCGATCCTGCGGAGATCCAGCGCAGCGAATGGTGTGAAGCACGCTCCATGCTTGAAAATGCAGAGTATTCGCCGCCAAGCTGCCGGGCTTTGCAGAAGCCAGCACACAAAACACAGAACACCGGCCTCTTTCCGGGGCCGGTGTTCTTGCAAGGTTACTTGCTGTACGCTCTGTACAAGAAGGTGACGATCTGGGCCCGGGTGCAGCCGTTGCTGGGGCTGAACGTGGCGTCCGTTGTGCCGTTGGTCACGCCGTTTTCCACGGCCCAGGCCACAGCTTCGGCGTAGAAGTCGCCGGCTGCCACGTCGGTGAAGCCGTTCACCGTAGTGGGGGCGGTGCCCATCGTGCGATACAGGAAGGTCACGCTCTGGCTGCGGGTGCAGGTGCTGTTGACGCCGAAGGTGCCGTCGGCAAAGCCGTTGGTCACGCCGTTTTCAATGGCCCATGCCACCGCGTCATAGCAGTAGCGGCCGGGGAGCACATCGGTGGGAACCTTGGCCGTACCCTTGGGGGCGGGAGAACCTGCGGCACGCCACAGGAAGGTCACGATCTGGCCACGGGTGCAGGGGTCGTTGGAGCCGAACAGACCGTTGGCCTTGCCGTTGGTGATGCCCTTCTTCACAGCCCATTCCACTGCCTTGGCATAATAAGCGTTGGCGGGAACGTCCGCAAAGATGGAAGCCGCCTGCTCCTCGACAAACTCAGCGGAAACAGTGACCTTGCTGCTGGGCATGGTGAAGGTATATTTGCCGTCACCCTTGTCGGTGAGTTTCAGCTCATTGCCCTTGCTGTCCAGCACGGTGACGGAGCCGACCTCGTAGCCGCTGTCAGGCTTGACGGTGATGGTCACCCGGTCGCCCTTGGAGGCGTTCTTGGGGCTGACGGTCACATCGCCGTTCTTCGTGCTGGGGGCGGACACGGCGTAGCTGCTACCGGAACTGGAGGAAGAGCCGCTGGAGTTGGACCGCCAGTTGACGGTCACGGTCACATTTCCAGCAGGCATCGTGAATTCGATTCCTCTCTGTTCACTCTCTACGCCCTCTGCATTCCAGGTCAGAGCATCCTCGCTGATCCCCTCCAGCGTCAGACTCCGCAGGGTATAGCCGTCCCGCTTGCCGATCTGGAGACCGACCGTATCCCCAGCGGCGTACTTTGCGGTGAAGGTCTCGCCGGGGGTGATCCCCATGGCTCCGCCGTAAAGGCCATAGGCGGTGACGGTATATGCTTCTGCCCATTTGGCGTAAAAGGTTTTGTCACCCGTGTCGGTGGCAGTGATGGCCGTCACCGGAGAACCGGAAAAATTAGCATCCTCGTACCAGCCCTTGAAAAGATAGCCCTCCCGGGTGATGTCGGCAGCCGTCGGCAGCACCGCGCCCGTACCCCTGACATAGCCGGTCACAGTTTTCCCGTCGGCGATCGTACCTTCGTTGGGGTTCAGCGTTACCGTGTATGTCGGCTCCATCACTGTGACGGTGCAGCTGGCGGAGGGCTTCTCGCCGCCTTCAGCCGCGACCGCAGCCGTAGCCGTGATCGTCGCTTCGCCGGCGCCCACGGCGGTGACGGTGCCGTTCTCGTCCACCGTGGCCACGGCTGTGTTGCTGGAGGCCCACGTCACGCTCTGGGAGGCCTCGGACGGTTCGACTGTGGCGGTGAGCGTCCCGCTGTTGCCGTTGACCAGTGCAAGGGTGTCTTTGCTCAGCGTCACGCCGGTGGTGGGGATGTCCTCATAGTTGGCGGTGAAATAGATGTCGTTGCCCTTGATGTTCTCCGGGTCCGGTATTATGACTTTGGCGTTAGCATCACGGGCTGTGGTATTGTCCGCAAAGCTCATTTCCACTTGCTGGCCAGCTTTGTCCACGCATTCCCATGTCCAGTGTGTAAACCGCTTTCCTGCCTCCGGTGCCTTTGCGGAGATAGTGATCACGTCGCCCTTCATAAATTTTCTATCATAAGTTGCTACGGTCTCATTGAGATACTTCGGCGTACCGGAGTTATTTCTAAACAACACCCAGACGTATGACCCTGTGCGGTAGATCGTGATTGCTTCGCCGGTATCCGTAGTGCCCGTATTCTCGGCACAGGGTGTTGTATGGTGCCTATGCAGGTAATTAGCGCCTGTATTCCATTTGACCGTCATTTCCTTCACACGATGCAGATAGGTATATACATTCCCGTTTCCCAGCCGGATCGCGGGGCCGCCGGTGCTGCTGGCATCGATCATGATCTTACCGCTGGTGTTGATGGTCAGGTTTCCCATAATGGGCACCAGACAGAAGGGGTTCTGCGTTTGCTCGACCCCGCTCCGCAGGGTCACGTTCGCGTCATCCTGAATGGCAACACCGCAGTTACCCGTACCGCCGCCTTTCAGTGCGCAGATCCCTCTCTCAGTTGTCTCCGACACAACATTGGCACTGCCGCCGATGATGAAATTGACCCTTTTGACAATTTCAATGCCGTTGACCTGCAAGCGCGCACCTGAATCGCCTGTAACAGTGAACGTCATGTAGTTGCCGGGGCTGTCGAGACTGGACTGATCCTCGGAGGTTACTGTCAGGCCGTAGCCGGAGCTGCTGTTTTTAATTGTATTATTGCCCACCAGCTTCAGGGTGAAGTTCTGGCTTTTGTTCCCCACCACCTCAATCCTGCCGCCGTTGTAGTTCGCCAGCGTCAGGGTCGCACTGTCGGCGTCATAGCTCCAGCCGTTGCCACGATTGTTTGTACTGATATTCTGATTTTCATTACCGCCGATGGCGGTAATGCAGGGTGGAGTATTCGCCGCCAGCGCCGCTGCGGGCAGCAGGGTCAGGCACAGCAGCAGGGCCAAAAAGATACTGATGCTCCGCCGCCAAATGATTTGTTTTTTCTTCATACAGATGACTCCTCCTGTTCTTTTCTGTGTCAGCATTCCTGTTCGGCCATGGTCAATATCTCGTCGTGGCTCAGCTCCACATCGCCAAAGCGGACAAAAATGCCGTTGGTCACAGCGCTGTTCCACACCCGTGAATCCGCCAGCGGGCGAAACCGGATCTTGTCCAGATGAGGCTTCATGTCCAGCAAAAGCCGACTACCGGACACAAAATCCACCTGCAAAACATGGTTGGGCAGCGGCGTGACGGCTGTAAGATACCTTCGGTTCAAGTGCGTGCCCTCCTTTCCGCGAAAATAAAAATCCACCGTACAAATATTGTACGGTGGATGCGATGGGATAACCATTAACCAAAGGTTAGGTCTTTTGCCCGAATAGTCCGGCAAGCCGCTTCCGCTTGGTTCGGGTATCGCCCTCGATATGAAGCTTGGAATAGATCTGATTCACATACTGCTTGACGCTGCCCTCAGAGAGATAGAGCTTTTCCGCGATCTCGCGGTTACTCAGCCGCTGCGCTATCAGCTCCACAATCTCAAATTCCCGCGGCGTCAGCGCGTCAAAGGCCGCCGAGTGAGCGCTCGCCGCGTTTCGCGCCCCTGCCGTCTCGCCAAGCTCGGTGATCTTCGCAATCAGGTCAGTTTTGAGTTCCTGTGCCAGCAGGGGCTTCAAATGCGCATAATTTTCCACGAACGGCATCACAAGGCCGTCCGGCGCGGCATCGGAAAGGGCTTGCCTCAGCCATGCGCGGGCTTCCTCGCTTTTTCCCAGCTGTGCATAGGCTGCCGCCGTCTGGATGCGGATGTGCAGGGCCACCAGTGCGTAGTGCATGGCCTCGCACACAGCCAAAAGCTGCGTGCTGTGCCCGATGACCTTAGCATAAGCGCCCTGAGCAAGATACACCTGATTTTCGATCATCTCCATCATGGGCTTGCCCGGCGCGAGCATATTGATATCAGAGAGGCGGTGCTGGGAGAAAATCTCCGGGATGTTGTCCGTTTCGCCCCGCAGGGCATGGTAGTAGGCGCTGGCGGCGCTCCAGAGGTTGATCCACGAGGCGTCGTGATAGTGCAGCAGTTCCGCGTACCGCTCCTCAAAGGTGTACCGCTGCTCTACATCGGTATACAGCGAGAGCCGCCGCGACAAAAAATCACAGCACAGCGCCATGTTGATCTGCCCGTTGTCCTTTACCTGTGCATAGGCCCGCTCCAGTTCAATGTGGGCATCCGTGAAGCGCCCCTGACAGAACAGCGCCTCGGCGCGCATGATGGTCTCCGCGCCCTGCCCGTGGT
>UQUC01000032.1 GCA_900544105.1 uncultured Oscillibacter sp.
GGCATCATCTATGTGGATGAGATCGACAAGATCGCCCGCAAGAGCGAGAATACCTCCATCACCCGGGACGTTTCCGGCGAAGGCGTGCAGCAGGCGCTGCTGAAAATCGTGGAGGGCACCGTGGCTAACGTGCCGCCCCAGGGCGGCCGGAAGCACCCCCATCAGGAGTTCATCCAGGTGAACACCAAGAACATTCTGTTCATCTGCGGTGGCGCCTTTGACGGTCTGGAAAAGATCATCGAAAAGCGGCTGGACGAGAAGGCCATCGGCTTTGGTGCCAATGTCCAGAGCAAGAAGGAAAAGAATATCAGCCAGCTTTTGGCTCAGGTGCAGCCCCACGATATTCTGAAATTCGGCATCATCCCGGAGCTGGTGGGCCGTCTGCCGGTGATCGCGCCGCTGAACGCCCTGCAGCGGGAGGACTTGGTGCGAATTTTGCAGGAGCCGAAGAACGCACTGGTGAAGCAGTACAAAAAGCTGCTGGAATATGATGATGTGGATCTGGAATTCACGGAGGACGCCCTGAACGCCATCGCTGATAAGGCCATTGAGCGCAACATCGGCGCCCGTGGCCTCCGGGCGGTCATGGAGGGCCTGCTGACCAAGGTCATGTACGAGATCCCCTCCGACGAGACCGTTGTGAAAGCGGTGGTCACGAAGGAATGTGTGGAAGGCACGGCGGAGCCGGAGCTGACCCACGATCCCGACAAGATCAACTATTCCGTGAAGCTGAACCCCGGCAGAAATGAGAGCCGGAGCGAGTCCGGTACGCCGAAGTCGGCGTCCTGACGGCCCTTTTGGGTATAACAGGGGGGAGGGGCAGCGCCTCTCCCCCTCTTTGAACTCTCCAGAGAGGAGCAATTTATGGAAGCAAACACCTTGAATCTTCCCGTTCTGGCCCTCCGTGGCCTGACGGTTTTCCCTCATACGAACCTGACATTTGACGTGGAGCGCCGTATTTCCATCAAGGCCCTGGAAGTGGCCATGGAATCCGGTCAGGAGATCTTTCTGGTGACCCAGAGGGAACTGAATACGGACCGTCCGGGGGAGAAGGACCTTTACACCATGGGCACCATTTCCCGGGTGACCCAGATCCTGCGGCTGGGAAAAACCTCCCTGCGGGTGATGGTGGAGGGCGGACGCCGGGCACGGCTGCGCCGCCTGTGGCAAACAGAGCCTTATTTGCAGGGCCATGTGGAGGTGGTGGAGGAATCCGCTGCCGTGGGCCACGGTCCGAAAACCGAGGCCCTGCTGCGGCAGACCTGGGGTCTGTTCCAGGATTATGCACATCTGGCAGGCAATGTGGCCGAGGAGGTCACCGCCACGGTGCTGGATTGCCAGGAGCCGGGATATCTGGCGGATTTTATCGCCCAGAATACGGCACTGCGGTATGACGATAAGCAGGCAATTCTGGAAGAACTATCTCCGCTGATGCGGCTGCGGAAGCTGAACGGCTTCTTAGCCCGGGAGCGGGATGTGTTGGGCTATGAGCGCCAGATGGAAGGCAAGGTCCGGGACGAGCTGGCTCAGCAGCAGAAGGAACAGATCCTGCGGACCCAGATCCGGGTCCTGCAAAACGAGCTGGGCGAGGACGAGGACAACGAGATCGAAGAATACCGTCAAAAGCTGGCGGAACTGAAATTAGAGGATGAGACCCGGGAGCATCTGGAAAAGGAGATCAACAAGCTGGCAAAGCAGCCCTATGTCAGCGCGGAGGCTTCGGTGATCCGGAACTATCTGGACGTGTGTCTGGAACTGCCCTGGGGTACATATACGAAGGAGCGTCTGAATGTGGACGCGGCCCGGAAGGTGCTGGACCGGGATCACTTCGGTCTGGAAAAGGTGAAGGAGCGGATCCTGGAGACCATCGCCGTCCGGCAGATGAATCCGGAGGGGAAGGGGCAGATCATCTGTCTGGCAGGCCCTCCGGGTGTGGGAAAGACCTCCATCGCCCTGTCTGTTGCCAAGGCACTGAACCGGAAGCTCAGCCGCATTTCTCTGGGCGGTGTCCGGGACGAGGCCGACATCCGCGGTCACCGGAAAACGTATATCGGCGCCATGCCGGGCCGCATCGTGGAGGCCATCAGTCGCAGCGGCGCTATGAACCCGCTGCTGGTGCTGGACGAGATCGATAAGCTCAGTGGCGATTACCGGGGCGATCCTGCCTCTGCGCTGCTGGAAGCGCTGGACAGCGAGCAGAACCACGCCTTCCGGGATCACTTCCTGGAAATTCCGCTGGACCTCTCTCAGGTGATGTTCATTACCACGGCCAACTCGTTGGATACGATCCCACGGCCCCTGCTGGATCGGATGGAAGTCATTCAGCTTTCCAGCTATACCGATGAGGAAAAGTTGCAAATCGCCAAGAATCACCTGCTGCCCAAGCAAATGAAGGAACACGGCCTGAAGAAGGGCAGCCTGCGGATCGACGAGGAGACTCTGCGGGCCATCATTCGTGACTACACCCGGGAATCCGGCGTCCGCCAGCTGGAGCGGCGGTTGGCTGCCGTCTGCCGAAAGACGGATATGCAGCTGCTGTCAAAGACTGTAAGGCGTGTTACCGTTACAGAAAAGGACCTGCCGAAGCTGCTGGATATGCAGCCCTACCCGCCTACGGTCCATGTGGATCAGGAGGAGATCGGTGTGGTGAACGGCCTTGCGTGGACGGAGGCCGGCGGTGAGATCCTGGAAGTCGAGGTCAATGTGATGGAAGGCTCCGGCAAGTTGGAGCTGACCGGTAATCTGGGTGACGTGATGAAGGAGTCCGCTCAGGCGGCTCTGTCCTGCCTGCGGAGCCGGGCGGAGACGCTGGGCATCGATCCGGACTTTTATAAGACCAAGGACATCCACGTTCATTTCCCGGAGGGCGCGGTGCCCAAGGACGGCCCCTCCGCTGGCATTGCCATGGCTACGGCGCTGCTGTCAGCCCTGACCAACCGCAAGATCAAGGCAGGGATCGCCATGACCGGCGAGATCACGCTGCGAGGTCGGGTGCTGCCCATCGGCGGCCTGAAGGAAAAGACCATGGCCGCCAAGCGGTACGGCATCCACACGGTGCTGATCCCCAAGGACAACGCCAGAGATCTGGAGGAGATCGACCAGACCGTCCGGGCGGCGTTGCGGTTCGTACCGGTGGAGACGGTGGATCAGGTGTTTGCCGAGGTGTTCTGTCCCTCCAGAGTGGAGACAAAAGCCGACGCGATCCCCGCATTTTTGCCGGTGGAAAACAGTAAAGAAGCAGCCTTACGGCAGTAAAGGGAGGAACGTATGCCTCTGAATTTCAATAAAGCGGAGTTTGTGCGCTCCGCCGGAGAGCCCAAGGACTTCCTGCGGGACGGTTTGCCCCAGTTTGCCTTCGCAGGCCGCTCCAACGTGGGAAAATCCTCGGTGATCAACCGTTTGGTAGGCCGAAAGAATCTGGCCTATGTGGGCGCCTCGCCGGGAAAGACTACCCACATCAACTATTTCCTCATCGACCAGAAGGCGTATCTGGTAGACCTGCCGGGATACGGCTATGCCAAGGTGTCCCGCTCGGAAAAGGAGCGCTGGGCCCGGCTGATGGAGACTTACTTCCAGCGGGAGGCGGACGCCATCACTACCGGTGTTCTGATCGTGGACATCCGGCATAAGCCCACGGCCAACGATCTGGTCATGCACGACTGGTTCCGCCAAACCGGTTGCCCGGAGATCGTAGTGGCCAACAAGCTGGACAAGCTGAAAAAGAGTCAGGTGGAACCGGCACTGGATCTGATCCGGGAGACGCTGGAACTGACGGAGCGGGACATTCTGATCCCCTTTTCCGCGGAAAAGGGCAGCGGAAAGGACGAATTGCTCCGACTGCTGGTGGATGCCTGCCACGGATAAAATAAGAAGCATGGACGGTGCCTATTAACGGGAACCGTCCATGCTTTTTTGCTGAGACCGCCAGCAAATTGATGAGCAAGTGCATTTCGACTCGTTATATGCTCAAGGAAGCGTTCCGGGATGACCGGAACGCTTCCTTTCTGAGAGAGGGATAATAGGGAATGTAGGAGGAATGGAGGTTTAGCCCTCGGCCAGCTTCTTGTACTTGGCGTAGCGGGCCTTTACGTCTTCAACTTCCTTGGCATACAGGGCGTCGGCCTTGTCGGGGAAGTTGTTTTTCAGGGAGGCGAAGCGGTTCTCACCCATGAGGAAGTCCATCACCTTGGAGGTATCCGGCTCCTTGGAGTCCAGCTGGAAGGGGTTCTTGCCCTCAGCGATCCGACGGGGATCGTAGCGGTACAGATGCCAGTAGCCGCACTCCACAGCCTTCTTCATCTCGTCCTGAGAGGTGCCCATACCGGCCTTGATGTGCTGCTCCAGGCAGGGGCAGTAGCAGATCACGATGGAGGGACCGTCATAGGACTCAGCCTCACGCAGAGCCTTCAGGGTCTGGGCCTGGTCAGCGCCCATGGCCACCTGGGCGACGTACACATAGCCATACTGCATCAGCATGGCACCCAGATCCTTCTTGGCAACCCGCTTGCCGCTGGCGGCAAACTTGGCGGTAGCAGAGGTGGGCGTGGACTTGGAGGACTGACCGCCGGTGTTGGAATACACCTCAGTATCCAGCACCATCAGGTTCACGTCACGGTTCTGGGCCATCACATGATCGATGCCGCCGTAGCCGATATCGTAAGCCCAGCCGTCGCCGCCCACAGCCCACACGGACTTCTTAGCCAGATATTCCTTGTTTTCCAGAACGTACTTCACGTCCTCGGTCTGCTCTGCCTGTTCCAGAGCGGCGATCAGAGCGTCCGTGACGGCACGGGAGGTTTCCGTCTTCTTCCAGCCGTTCTCGTAGGCTTCCACAGCCTCCACGGCGATACCGGCGGCCTTGATGGTCTCCAGACGGATCAGCAGCTCCTTGCGGATGGAATCCTGCGCGTGGAAGAAGCCGTAGGCAAACTCAGCGTTGTCCTCAAAGAGAGAGTGCTCCCAAGCGGGGCCGTGACCCTGGCAGTCCTTGCAGTAAGGCAGGATGGGGGCACCGCCGGAGATGGCGGAGGAGCAGCCGGCAGCGTTGCCGATGTACATCCGGTCACCGAACAGCTGGCTCAGCAGCTTGATATAGGTAGTCTCAGCGCAGCCAGCGCAGGCGGCAGAGAACTGGAAGTAGGGCTTTGCGAACTGGACGTTCTTCACGCTCTTGTCATTGATAACGTCCTTCTTCAGGTAGCTTTCGTTCATAGCCACCTCGTCAAACAGAGCCTGCTCGGGCTTCATGTCCTCAAAGGAGGTCATGGTGAGAGCACCCTCAGCGGGGCAGGCCGTCAGGCACACGCCGCAGCCAAGGCAGTCATAGGGAGAGACCTGCATCCGGAAGGAGTAGGGGGAATCCTTGCCCAGACCCTTGGCGGGGACAGTCTCGAACCCGGCGGGAACGGACTTCTTCTCCTCCTCGGTCAGCAGCACGGGGCGGATAGCGGCATGGGGGCAGCACATGGAGCAGCGGTTGCACTGGATACACTTGCTGCCATCCCACTTGGGGACCTTGGTGGCGACACCACGCTTGGAGAATACAGAGGTGCCATTTTCCCAGGTGCCGTCCAGAACGCCGTACTTCTGGAACACGGAAACAGGGAGCTGATCGCCCTTCTGACGGTCCATAGGCATGACGATGTCCCGGACGAAGGGAGTAAGGCCCTTAGGCTCCACAACAGGAGTATCCTGTGCGTCGGCCCAGGAGGCGGGGATCTCCACCTTCACAGCGGCGCTGACACCCAGATCCACGGCCTGATCGTTCAGGTCCACGATCTTCTGACCGGCCTTCTTGAAGTAGGAGTTGTAGTTGTTCTTCTTCATATCCTCAATGGCCAGATCCATGGGGATGACCTTGGTCAGGGCGAAGAAAGCGCCCTGGAGGATATTGTTGGTACGCTTGCCCAGGCCGATCTCCTGTGCCAGCTTGGCAGCGTCGATGATGTAGAAGTTGGCGTGCTTCCGGGCCAGATCGCGCTTCATCTTGGCAGGCAGGTGCGCGTCCAGCTCATCCACCGTCCACGGGCAGTTCAGCAGGAAGGTGCCGCCCTCCTTCAGATCCTCGGTGGTGTCGTACTTCTTGACGTAGGTGGGGGCATGGACCGCCACAAAGTCAGCGGAGGACACCAGGTAGGTGCTGCGGATGGGCTCGTCGCCGAAGCGCAGGTGGCTCTGGGTCAGGCCGCCGGACTTCATGGTGTCATAGGAGAAGTAAGCCTGGGCATACTTGCCGCCCACGAAGCCGATGGTGGAGATGGCGTTCTTGTTGGCGCCCACGGTGCCGTCACCGCCCAGACCCCACAGCTTGCAGCTGATCTGACCGGGATGGGCCAGCTCGATCTCCTTGTAGTCCAGAGAGGTATAGGTCACATCGTCATTGATGCCGATGGTGAAGTTGTTCTTGGGAGTCTCCTGCTTCAGGTTGTCATACACGGCAATGATCTGGCCGGGGGTGGTGTCCTTGGAGGAGAGGCCGTACCGGCCGCCCACCACGCGGATGTCGCCGCGGCCAGCCTGATTCAGAGCGGTGACAACATCCAGATACACAGGCTCACCCACGGAGCCGGTCTCCTTGTTGCGGTCCAGCACGGCGATCCGCTTGCAGGTGGCGGGGATGGCGGCGGCAAAGTGCTTCACGGAGAAGGGACGGAACAGATGGATCTGCACCATGCCCACCTTGCGGCCCTGGGCGTTCAGGTAATCCACGGTCTCCTTCACGGTCTCGCTGGCGGAGCACATCACTACGATGACTTCCTCAGCGTCAGGAGCGCCGTAATAGTTGAAGAGCTTATAGTCACGGCCGGTGAGCTTGTTGATCTCGTCCATGTAGTGCTGGACGGTGTCGGGCAGGGCGTTGGCCTTGACG
This sequence comes from uncultured Oscillibacter sp., assembly GCA_900544105.1. GTDB lineage: Bacteria > Bacillota > Clostridia > Oscillospirales > Oscillospiraceae > Oscillibacter. The sequence goes on from UQUC01000032.1 coordinate 6,869, forward strand.
TTGGCACCCTCCTTGCACTGAAAGTAGATGTCAGGGTTCACGTTGTTGCCCCGGTTGGTGGGATGCTCAGGGTTCAGGGACTGATGGCGGAAGGACTGGAGGGCCTCCTGATCCACCAGGCCGCGCAGATCCTCATAGTCCAGAGCTTCGATCCGCTGCATCTCGTGAGAGGTACGGAAACCGTCAAAGCAGTGCATGAAGGCGTACCGGCCGCTGATGGCGGACAGATGGGCCACGGCAGCCAGATCCATGGCCTCCTGAGGGCAGGAGGACATCAGCATGGCGTAGCCGGTCATACGGCAGGTCATGAAGTCCGTATGGTCGCCGAAGATGGAGTGATGGTTGGAGGTCACCACGCGGGATGCGATGTGCATGACGCTGGGCAGGAACTGACCGCCCATGGCGTACATGGCGGGGATCATCAGCATCAGGCCCTGAGAGGAGGTGAAGGTGGTGGTCAGGGCGCCAGCCTGCAAGGAACCGTGGCAGGTGCCGGCAGCGCCGGCCTCAGACTGCATCTGGATCACGTCCACCGTGGAACCAAACAGGTTCTTCTTGCCCTTGGCGGACCACTCGTCCACCTTTTCCGCCATGGGGGAGGACGGGGTGATGGGGTAGATGGCCGCCACCTCGGTAAAGGCATACGCGCTGTACGCGGCTGCCGTGTTGCCGTCCATGACTACGTAATTTTTCTTCATACGTAAGATCCTTCCTATCTTTCTTATCTGAATATGCTGTTTTTACATATATAGGCACCATCTGCAGATGGTAACACATGAAGGTCAGAAAACCAGTCTGCAATTTTGAATGTGGCAGCTCTCTTCGATCAACTGCCGTTTTTTCAGAAGCAACTGGGTGATCTGCTGCTTTTTTTCGTCAGTGTACCGGAATTTGGGGGTGGTTACACTGATAGCCGCCTTGACCTGACCATTTTCGGCCAGAGGGACCGCCACGCAGCAGATCTCGGCGGTGGATTCCTCGTTTTCATAGGCGATCCCGGCGCTGCGGATATCCTGGAGCGCCGCGATGAGGGTATCAAGATCCATGATGGAGTTTGGCGTGTAGGGGAAGAAGCGGTATCCTGCGTAAAGCTGCCGGACCTCATCATCCGTCAGGCCGGAGAGAAGCGCTTTGCCCAGGCCGGTGACATGAGCAGGGAGGTGGTGGCCCACATCGCTGATGATGGAGATGATGGCGTGGCCCTCCTCTTTTAAGAGGTAGTGCACGTCCTGCCCTACCAGCACACCCATCTGGCAGACTTCGTCTACTTGGGAGACGATGCTGCGCATTTCACTGCGGATAATGGACAGAGCGTTCTGGCCGCTGGCATAGGACAGCCCCAATTCAAAGGTATGGGGACCGATCTTGTAGAGACTGCCGTCCGTCACAACGTAATTAGTGGCGGCCAGAGTTTTCAGAATGGGAGAAATGGTGCCCTTTGGCAGATCCAGCAGGTTGGCGATCTCCGACAGGCTCAGACCGCCGGAATTTGCGTCGATCAGCTCCAGAATCCGGAGGACCCGCAGGGTTGGATTGTGATATTCCATGAAAGAGGACTCCAATCTTTCAGAGCTGTGTTCCGTGAGGCGGTAGAGGTAAGCTGAAAAACTTTTGCTGTTCGGATATATGAACACATAACGAATATCCGAAACTCTACTAGTAAAATAGCACAGATACACGCCTTTGTCAAGGGGTCAACTATGGAATTTGAGATCAAAAAAGCTGAATTTTGGCAAAAAAACTGCGTAAGAGGTAAGAATTCGTTCTGACAGCGGAAACGGGGCAAATCAGCCGCAGACCGTGACTGTTTCAGTGTAGGAGGAAGCATTCTGTATGCGGCTGTCTACCGCGATCCGGTCAGCTTGCCCGGTGCATCCGGAAAGAGCTGTCCTGACAATCTGCCGGTATTTGGGATCGTCCCGCAATGGCGCAGATTTTTAAATCGCTTGTTCGGACGGGCATAAAAAAGCAGGCCCGAAAGGGCCTGCCTAAGAGGGGATTCCTGTTTAGTTGATGCCGTTGGCAGCCATGAAGTCAGCCTCGTAAGCGGTGACATACTCGGTAGCAGCGGTAGTGTCCTTGTACTCATCGATCAGCTGGTTCTTCTCCAGGTAATCAGTGTGCCAGGTGTCGGAAGCGGAGACCTTGCCCAGAGCATCGGACCAGAAGGCCACAGCCTCGTCGCTCATAGCTGCGGGAGCGGCAACGCCGCGCCACACGGGAACTTCCACGTCGTTGTAATCGCCGATCTCGGACAGGGTGGGAGCATCGGCCAGATTGCCGGTGTAACGCTCGGTGGACAGAGCCAGAACAGCGTGCAGGTCGCCGGACTCCACATACTGAGAAGCAGCGGCGGGCTTGGAGATCACGAAGTCCACGTTGCCGCCCAGAGCAGCGGTGATGGCGTCGGAGGTAGAGTCATAGGTGATGTAGCCCATCTGCTGCTCAGTCAGACCGACCTCAGCCAGCAGCTTCTGATAGGTGGTGATGTCATCGCCCTTGGAACCGCCGATCACCACGAAGGTGCCGTTCTTGGCAGCCTCGATAGCGGCAGCAAAGTCGTTCTGATCGCCGCCGGCCTTGGCATAGTCAGTCTTGGCGTCGGAAGCGGGGCAGGAGAACATCAGCTGCTTGTCAACAGCCATGATAGCCAGAATGCGGAAGTTGGAAGAACGGTTCTTGGTGTTCTGGACCATGGGCATCAGGTCGCCAGAGTTGAAGGTCAGCAGGGTGTAGTCAGCGTCGCCAGCCTTCATGGTGGCAACCTTGTTGCGGCCGACTTCGCCGGAGCCGTCGGTCTCGTTGGAGATCACGATGGTCTGGCCGTTGACCAGATCCTCGTTCTTCATGATGTCAGCGATCTGGCGGGAGAAGATGTCGGAGCCGCCGCCTGCGGAAGAGGTGCAGATCCAGGTGACGTTCTTGGAGGGGACAAAGCCGGTGGCCTCGGCATCGCCGGAGTTGCTGTCGGTGGAGGGCTGCTCGGTCTTGCTGCCGCAGGCAGCCAGAGACAGGGTCATGAGCAGAGCGAGAGACAGAGCCATGAGTTTTTTCATAATGTGTTTCTCCTTCTTTTCAAATATATTTCCATTTTTTGGAAAACTAAGGAATGGGGGGATCATGCCTGGGCTTTACCGGCCTTCATTTTCCGGAGGATGCTCTTGACTACGGGAGTCAGGATCAGCACCAGGAAGACAGCCAGCAGCACCAGCTTCAGGGTGGAATCCACGAAAATGTTCAGGCTGCCCTGAGAAGCGATGAATGCCTTACGCATATTTTTCTCCAGCATGGGCGCCAGCACGAAGGCCAGCAGCATAGGAGCGGTGGGGAAGCCGTTTTTATCCAGCAGATAGCCCACGATGCCGGAGATGAACATAATGATCACACCGTACATGGAGTTGCTGGTGGAATAAGCGCCCACAATGCACACGCAGGTGATGATGGGAATCATATACTTGACAGGCACGCTGAGGATCTTGATGAGGAAGGGGATCACCAGAATGGACACCAGCAGTGTGAACACATTGGCTACATACATGGAGGAGATCAGGCCCCAGCAGAACTCAGGATTGGAGTCGAACAGCAGAGGGCCGGGGTTCAGACCCCACATCATCAGACCGCCCAGCAGCACGGCGCCGGTTCCGGAGCCGGGGATGCCCAGAGCCAGCAGAGGAGCAAAGGCGCCTGCGGCAGCGGCATTGTTGGCGGCCTCGGAAGCAGCGATGCCTTCGATGGCGCCGGTGCCCATAGGCTCCTCACTCTTGAACTTCTTCTGCATGGCGTAACCCACCATGGAACCGGTGGTCGCACCGGAGCCGGGCAGAACGCCCACGAAGGTGCCCATTACGCCGGAACGGAGGATAGGAGGCAGGATGCGCTTAATATCATGACCGGTCGGCATGGAGGAACGGATGGAAAGTTTGGTCTTGCTGTCCTCGTTGTGACGTTTGGCATCGTCAGCTTCCCGCTCATTGATGAGCTTGATGACCTGAGCAAAGCCCACACAGCCGATGATGAAGGGGGTGAAGGGGACGCCGCCCAGCAGATACATGCTGCCGAACTCAAAGCGGGGCGCACCGGACAGGGTGTCCATACCGATGGAGGCCACCAGAATACCCAGCATGGTGATGACAATGCCCTTGATGGGATTCTCACCGATGAGCCAGCTGATAGAGGTCATGGCGATCAGCAGGATCAGCGTCATTTCCGCGTAGCCGAACTTCAGGCCCAGAGAGGCCAGGCCGGAGGCGGTGATGGTCAGGATCAGGATACCGATGGTGCCGCCGATGAAGCTTGCCAGGTTAGCAGCCATCAGAGCCTGACCGGGACGGCCCTTTTTCGCCATGGGATAGCCGTCCAGAGCGGTGGTGATGGCCGGGGAGTCACCGGGGATGTTCAGCAGAATGGCGCTGAAAGAACCGCCGTACATGTTGGAATAGTACAGAGCGCCCAGCATGATGATCGCGGTGGTGGGGTTGAACTTATAGGTCAGGGGCAGCAGCAGCGCGCAGCCCGCCAGAGAGCCGATACCGGGCATAGCGCCCACGACCAGACCCAGGACAGCGCCCAGCAGACAGGCACCGATGTTCTCAGGCGCCAGAGCCACCTGGAAGCCGGAGAGCAGAGAAACGAAATTTTGCAGCATAGCTTTTCTACCTCCTTACAGACCCAGCAGGGAACCCAGCAGACCAACAGGGAAGCGGATCTGCAGCCAAGTGGTGAATACGCCCAGAATGATGGCGGCCATGATGATCTCGATGGTGATGATCGCTTTCCAGGGAGCGTGCTCTACCAGCTTGAGCCAGAGCAGGATATAAATGAGGCAGCTGGGCACCAAACCGATGAGAGAAGTGCACAGAATGATGGCAGCGGCACCCAGCATCACCATCAGCTCATTGCGGTTGTAGCTGACGTCTGCGCTGTCCTTATCCTTGACGATCTGAAAGAAGCAGGCAACGCTGGCGGCCAACAGCACCACGGCGATGATGATGGGGAAGAAGCCGGGGGTGGGCTGTGCCTTCCAGAAGCCGTAATCCTTCAGGCCTACGACGATGAATACCAGAGATACGATAGCGGTGGCCAGGGGAATGATGGCCCGCAGGTTCAAGCCTTTCTTTTTATTCTCCAAAATAAATCCCTCTTTCTTTGTTTTGCAGATCAAAAATCAGCCGTTGGCCTTTGTGCGCTTAGCAAGAGCCATCTGAGCGGTGGTGCGGACGGCCCGCTCGAAGGAGTCGGTGGTAACGCTGGCCTTGCCTACCTTGTCGAAGGCAGTGCCGTGGGCGCAGGTGGCGATGGGATAGGGCTGGCCGCCAGCCACGGTGATGCAGCGCTGGAAGCCCACCAGCTTCAGAGCGATCTGACCCTGATCGTGATACATGGTGACCACCACATCAAAGTCGCCCTTCAGAGCGCTGATGAACAGGGTATCGGCGGAGTAAGGACCAGTGACATTCCAACCGGTTTCCTTGACCACCTTCTCGATGGTGGGCTGGATCACATCCACTTCCTCGCGGCCGCACAGACCAAACTCACCGCAGTGAGGGTTCAGAGCAGCCACGGCGATGCGGGGCTTGTGGCCCAGGCTCTCACCGGTGATCTCGCCCAGCTCGATGGCCTCACGCAGGCTGTTCTCGGTGATCATGCCGCTGACCTCGCTGATGGGCACATGGCTCGTGGTGCGGACGGTCATCAGATCGTCCATCATGTTGACCTCGCAGAAGGGGGTCTTGAGGTCAAAGGCATGGGCAAAATAAGTGTGCTCACTCTCATAGTGCATACCGGCCATCTTCATAGCGCCCTTGTGGAGGGGGCCAAAGACGATGCCCTCGATCTTACCGGCCTTGCAGAGTTCAATGGCGGTATCCAGCTGCTTGAGATCGCCGGCGCCACAGTAGGCGTTGGCTTCGCCGTAAACCACCTGATCGGGATCCTGATCTTTCAGATCCAGAACGGGGTAGCCCTTGGACCAGTCGCACTGGCTCAGGTCATCGATGACGTAATGGGGCACGTCACCACCCACGACCTTCAGGCCGTGCTCAAACATCCGCAAGTCACCGATGATCACGGGCCGGCAGTAATCAGCGTAATAGTCCTTCACAGCCAGCATGGCCACCAGCTCCGGGCCAACGCCAGCGGAGTTGCCCAGCAGGATGCCGAGAATGGGCTTTTCACTCATATAAAATACCTCCATAGCTTTCCAGTTTTGCAGGACAGGTATGGCCTGCAAATAAAATTCACAAGAATAACAAGCAAAAAGCGTGCCACTCTGATGAAAAAGTGAAAATTTTGTCAATATTAGTAAAAAACAAAATTGCCGTTTAAACGTTCTGCACAAAGAAAAGGGCTGAAAAACCACGTTTAAACAGGAAAAGCGCTCAATAGATGAAACAAAACGAAACATCATGAAACTTATTGTTTCATGATGTTTCATGCAAAAAAGAAATCGGATATCCGAACTCCGGAGGAAATAACCAAGTTGGCAAGAAAATTCCCGGCCTCATCAGGGGGCCGGGAATAGGAGATCAGGTCTGCTGTTCTTTCTGCTGCTCCAGCCGTTTGGACATACGCCAAAGGGTAGTACGGCTGACGCCCAGCTCCTTGGCCAGATCCTTTTTTCGAATGACCTGCGGCAGCATCACCGGAAGGGACTCTGACGGAGACGTCGGCTGTCCGGCAGGCTCCGGCGGCAGTTCCCGGAAAATGTGGAGGTCCATCAAGGTGGATTGATCAATAGTGCGGGAAGAACTCATCACAACGATGCGCTCGCAGATGTTCCGCAGTTCGCGGACATTGCCGGGCCAGTGGTACTGCTTCAACAGTTCCTGAGCTTCCGGGGTCAGTTCAGGCGGCGTGGTGCCCTGTTCGGCGGCAATGATCCGCATCTGGTGCTCGATCAGAGGGAGGATATCTTCGGGCCGCTCCCGCAGAGGGGGAATATGGATCTCAAGGGTATTGAGGCGGTAGAGTAGGTCGCTGCGGAATTTTCCCTGCTGGATCTGCTGTTGAATGTTGACATTGGTAGCAGAAATGACCCGCACATCAATGGGGATCACATTGGTACTGCCAACTCGACGCACTTCTTTTTCCTGGAGAACACGCAGTAGTTTCGCCTGGAGAGCTACTGGAATTTCACCGATCTCATCTAAGAAAATGGTACCGTGGTGAGCTTGCTCAAAAAGGCCGGTCTTACCTTCGCGGGACGCGCCGGAAAAGGCGCCTGCCTCATAGCCAAAAAGCTCGCTTTCCAGCAGATTTTCCGGCAGAGTCGCGCAGTTCACAGCAACAAAGGGCTGCTCGGCTCGGGCGCTGGCAGCGTGGATACTGTGGGCGAAAAGCTCCTTGCCGGTGCCGGTCTCACCGGTGAGCAACACGTTGGAATTGACCCGGCTGAACTTTTTTGCCATGTCAACCTTGCTGCACATCCGCTCGCTGACGGCGATGATGTCCCGGAAGGTGTATTTGGAGGTCAGACCCCGCCGTACCAGACCCTTTCGGATATGCTGTTCCTCTTGCAGGATCCGGGAGGCGGAGGAGGTGGTGATCAGGGTACCGATGGCAGAGGTCTCGCCGCTGATGAGCCGGTATTTTACCATATAGCGCTGGCCGTTGATGCTGATCACTTCCTCGTCGCCATCCTTGCAGGGAGAGGTCCGGCTGCCGATATAGGAGAGATCCGGCCGGATGTCTGTGATGGGGGTGCCTCGCCATTGTGACAGGAAGGCCAGACCGTACAATCGATAGGCCTGGTCATTGGCCTCCAGAAGATTTCCGGCTTCATCCAAAGCAAGAACGGCGTCCTCGCTGCTGTTGAGGATGGTGCGGATAATATGGCTCTTTGTGCGCTCCAAGTTCATGCTGTGAGCAACCTTGATGGCTTCCAGAGTGGCCTGCCGGACAGTTTCCATCCGCATATGGATATAGGTGCAGGGGATGTTCCGCTCCCTGCAAAGGTTGGATACCGTGCCGCCGCTGACGATGGCGTCCGTACCATCCCGCAGGCAGGCATTCACCGCGTCTCTGGCGCTTTCCTCGTCCTGTACATCGTACAACGAAATGCGGGCGTCGCTGAGTTCTTCCAATTCCGGCAGCAGGTCCTGAAGCCGGTCCCGGCCCAGACAAAGGCCAATGTGATGAGGATGGTAGGTGTTCCGGCACTGAAACAGAGCTTCAACCAGATCCATGCCGTCAAACCGCAGCCGGGTGATGTGTTTTTCCGGATAGATATTGCAGATCTTGTTATAAGTAATGCCTCGGGCTACGATCACATCGTAGTTATCCAGCTGATACAGGATCTCCGGCGTACCGAACCGGTGCACCACATTGATGCTGATCTCATCATTTTCCCATTCCGCAGCCTGCTGCTGGACAGGCTTCAGCATATCTGGCGATGGTACAAACACAATGATGCGAACCACCTATGATCCTCCTTTACTCAGCGGACAGGGCCTACCTATCCGATTACTTTTTCAAAAGTTTTATTGCATTATATATAATAGTGTATCGTTCGCTATAAATCAAGTGGATTTGAGACCCATCAAAGACATATGACGAGAAAGCCGATGCAGCCCCGAAAGGGACCGCATCGGCTTGTGAGGATCGACATATGCGGATCAGTTTACTTGTGCAGCAGGGGAGAGAGGGGCTTGTAGATCAGGAAGCAAAGAACCACGTCCAGCATTCCCTTGAAGAAGGTGAAGGGCATATTGAAGATGGTCAGGCACTTGATGAGACTGTCAGAGGAGGGGAGAATGGCCTGATACATACCGATGATGGCATCCAGAGGCAGACCGTAGCACACCACATAGGCGGGATACACCAGGAGGTAGTTGAAGGGCACAGACAGGACCGCCATCAGCGCAGCGCCGACAACAGCGCCGATCAGAGCGCCCTTGCGGGACTTGTTCCGGGCATAGATGTAACCGGCGGAGAAGGAAAAGACACTGCCCATCACGAAGTTAAACAGCTCACCCACATAGGCGGAGGAGGTGCCGTGGAGCACGGAGAACAGCAGGTTCTTCAGGAAGGTGACCACGATACCGTAGACAGGGCCGAGAGAGAAGGCGGCCAGCAGCTCCGGCAGGTCGGACACGTCCAGCTTTACGAAAGAGGGGATCAGAGCCGGGATAGGGAATTCGATGAACATCAGCAGGAAAGCCACACCGGACAGCATTGCGGAAATAGTCAGCTTATGGGTGCGGCTCCGGCTGGCCGCACGGGTGGAGGGGATCGCATTGGCATTGGGTTCAGACATAAAAAATACACTCCTTTTTTCATTTGAAAACACCCTGGATGCTTTGACTTCTCCAAGGTGAACAAACGAAAAAGGAGCGCGCACAAAACGCACGGCTTTCCCGTACTCATCTTCTTCCATCCAGACTATAACTGTTGGTCCCGGAGTTTCACCGAGTCAGCGGACACCGAAGTATCCGGTCGCGGACTTTACCGCCAGTGGGGAATCACACCCCGCCCTGAAGACAAAGATTCAGTTGTTTTCTTCGGATGATAGTATACGACAGAAGAAACGAAAATGCAACCCCAATTTTAGACTTTACAAAAAAGAACAGATGTTCTATAATCAAAACGATACTCTTGAGGAGGTGAGGAGATGCCTGCCAGACAAGAATCCTGCTGCTTTACCGGGCACAGACCCGCAAAGCTGCCGTGGGGCTACAATGAGAGCGACCCTCGCTGTGTCAGGCTGAAGGAGCGGATCGCCGATGCGGTGCTGCTGGCCTATCAGGAGGGGTACCGGCATTTTCTCTGCGGCATGGCCCAGGGCTGCGACCTCTATTTCTGTGAGGCGGTGCTGGCCCTGCGGGAGCGTTATCCGGAGGTCACTGTGGAGGCCGCCATTCCCTGTCCCACGCAGGCGGACGCCTGGCCGGAGGCAGAACGGGATCGCTACCGGGAATTGGTTGCCCGGTGCGATATGGAGACTATGGTCTCCGACACCTATTCTTCCACCTGTATGCAGCGGCGGGACCGCTACATGGTGGATCACGCCATGCTGCTCATCGCCGCCTTTGACGGCACCGCCGGCGGGACCCGCTACACGGTTGGATACGCCCTGCGGCGGGGGATCGAGATTTTTGATGTGTCGATCCCCACGGAATAGCTGTAAAATAGAAATGCTTTACTGCATAGATGCCAGAAGGGGAAACAGCTCTGAAAGAGCGCGAATGGTATGGCTCGGCTGGATATCCGCCCTAGGTTCCTTCCCGTGAGGGTTGAACCAGACGGTACAAAGCCCGGCGTTCGATCCACCCCGGATATCGGAAGTCAGACTGTCGCCCACCATGACGGTTTCCTCTAGCCGGAAGCCAGGAATGGTGGCGAAGCAGGCGTCGAAAAACGCCTTAGAGGGCTTGTCGGCACCCATTTCCTCCGAAATGAAAATGCCTTTGAAATAGGGGCGCAGTCCGGCGTCATCCAACCGGGGATTCTGGACGGCGGCAGCCCCGTTGGAGGCGAGGTACAGGTCATACCGGGAGGAGAGATTCTTCAAAAGCTGCTCCGCACCGGGCATGAAGTCATGCTGGCGGGAGAGCAATACCTCATACCGCTCGCTGATGGCCTTGCCGCTGTGGTCAACGTCCAGTTCCCGGAACAACTGCTCAAAGCGCTGCACCAGGACCTCGTCCCGGGTGAGGCGTCCTTCCTCCAGTAACTCCCAGTGGGCAGTGTTGATGATGTGGTAGCGGTCCAGAATGGCCTCAGTTGGCTCAATGCCCGCCTCCCGCAGCGCTTGGGAAAGGGCCTTGGCCTCCCCAGCGGTAAAATTCAAAATGGTGTCGTCCAGATCCAAAAAGATATTCTTCAGCATGGCGGTTTCTCCTCCAACAGGTGAATTTCTGTGGCCAGTTTACCGGATTTCAACGGATTTCGCAAGATTTTTTTCAAATGTTGCGTTTGGTTGCGGCCATGGAACCGTGCCGTGGTGGACTTGCCCGGCGCTTTTTGGTAAAATTGGGGCAGAAGCAAGGGAGGAATTGCCTATGAATTTTTCGGAAAAGTTGATTCGCCTGCGGAAGCGGGAAGGCATCAGTCAGGAGGAGCTGGCATCGTATTTGGAGGTTTCCAGGCAGGCTGTGTCCCGCTGGGAACAGGGCACGGCTCTGCCCGATGCGGGGAACCTCCTAAAGCTGCGGCAGCGCTTCGGTGTCAGCGTGGATTGGCTACTGGAGGATGCCCAAGGCTGGGAAAATCTGACAGACAGCGCTCCGGCTGCCGACAAAGACGGAGGAGTCGCCCCGTTGCCAAAGCTGCGGAAGAGCGTGCTGCCATGGGCCATCCCGCTGGGGGTATCCGGCTTCGGCTTGCTGCTGCTTGGAATTTTCTCGTCGGTATTCCCGGCGGAATATATGGTTGCGTCCACAGTGATCGCGGGAAATCAGGAGCCGGCGGACCGGATCTATCGCGGTCTGGCAGGCTTTTTGAAGTGCAACAACTTAGAGTGGCTGTTCCGGCTGTGTCTGGTCATCGCCATCGGCTCGCTGCTGGCGGGCCTGTGGCAAAAGGGCATGATGAAGCGGTTTGAAGACGCCGTGGATCACAAGCTGGATGAACTGGGGAAGAAGAACCGGGACGCATCCGCATAAGCATTGACTTCCGTCCCGTTTCCGCGTATCATAAAAAGGCTATGAACGAAAACGGAAGGGTTTGAAGGACGATGCTGTATATCATGCGCCACGGCAGAACCGTGTGGAATATGGAACACAAGCTGCAGGGGAAAACGGATGTGCCCCTCAGCGAGGCGGGACGGCCCGTGGTGGAGCAAGCCGCAGCTGCCTACCGGGATACGCACATTGATGTTTGTTACTGTTCGCCGCTGATCCGGGCCATGGAGACGGCGGAGATCGTGCTGCGGGGACGGGAGATCCCCATCATCACGGACGTCCGGCTGGAGGAGATGGGCTTCGGCATCTGCGAGGGCACAACGGATTTTCAGGATAACCCGGACAACCCCATCTACCCGCTGTTCGCTGCCCCGGAGACCTATCGGATCCCGGTGGAGGGCGGCGAGAGCCTGGAGGACCTGTATGCCCGGACGGGGGCATTTTTGAAAGAAGTGATCGAGCCGCAGCTGCGGCAGGGAAAGGACATCCTGATCGTGGGCCACGGTGCCATGAACGCGAGCATTGTGTGCCAGATCAAGGGCATCCCCGTGAAGGACTTCTGGAGCGTGAAGATGAAAAACGCGGAGCTGGTGCGGTTGCTTTGAGCGCCTCCCTGTGACCGTAGTTTACCTGTACATGACGAAAAAGGCCCACCGCATGATTCATGCGGCGGGCCTTTTCTTCGTATCGGTCAGTTAGAGAAAGTGAAAATGCGGTGTTTAGCTGTAAAGTATATCTACTTGTAAATTGTTTGCTCGCAAGGAGAATCACTGCTTATTTCTGAAAAATTACAGCAGATAGGCGTAGTCCTTCAAAACCGTCAGGATGAAGGTTTCTACGTCAGTGGGAAGCTGATTCTGTCCGTCCAGATCGGCCTCAAAGACCTTACTGTCCAGCCGCACCAGGACCTTACGGCCCTCCAACGGCAGGAAGCCCTGATTCTCCGTGCTCTCGTCGAAGCCCTCGCGGGTCAGGAACAGGGTGAACTTGTTCCGGTAGGGAGCGGAGTCGTAGGGGCAGAACACGGCGCAGTTGCCGCACTCATTGCACATCCGGTCCATATGGAGGATCTCGTGCCGGCCGTCCGGCAGCGTGATGACCACGTTGGCCCGGTTGGGGCAGACGTCGGCGCAGACCTGGCAGACGGTGTTGCAGTGCAGGCAGCGCTCTCCCTCACACCCGGCCTTGGGCGGGCAAAGGACACCCTTCCGAGCGATGGCCTCATCCCGGGTGACGTGAGCGTCATCGGGGATAGCAACGCTGCGGACGCTGCCGATGACGGCATTGGCGAAATACTGCGCGTCGGCAATGCCTTCCACCACGGTGGCGGGGCCGCGCATGGCGTCGCCGCCCACAAAGACGTTTTCCAGATTGGTGCGGAATTCGGGGATGCCCTTGGCGTTGACCTCGATGCCGTTGGCGGTGAACAGGTCGCTGTCCACTCGCTCGCCCACGGCGGCGATCACCGTATCGCAGTCGATCTCAGTAAATTCCCCGGTGGGGACGGGGCTGCGGCGGCCCTTTTCATCGGGATCGCCCAGCTTCATGATCTCGCATTTCAGCTTGCCGTTGGCCTGCTCCACAGGAGCCACCAGCTCCAGGAACCGGACGCCGTCCTCTACGGCCAACTCCAGCTCCTCCACGTCGGCAGGCATATACTTCTTCGTCCGGCGGTAGACCAGTGTGGAGGTCTTGGCCCCGGCACGGAGAGCAGCGCGGGCCGCGTCCATGGCGGTGTTGCCGCCGCCCACCACGGCTACATGGCCCAGAGAGACGTCCTTCCCGGCCTTCAGGTCATGGAGCCACTGGATCACCGGCACCACATTGCCGGAAATGTCCAGCTTACCGGCCTTGCCCGCGCCCACGGCGAAGAAGATGTGGGTGTAGCCCATGGCCTTCAGTTCACTGACGGAGGGGGCGGGGGTGTTCAGCTTTACCTCAGCGCCGTAGAACGTCATGAGGGCGATGTCCTTTTCGATGGCCTCCTCGCTGATACGGAAGCCGGGGATCACCAGCCGGGGCACGCCGCCCAGCTTGTGGCTCTGCTCAAAAATGGTGACGGGGATACCGGCCCGGCCCAGGAAGTAGGCCGCGGCGATGCCGGTGGGACCGCCGCCGATGATGGCGGCCTTGCGGCCGTCGGTGACAGGCTCCGGCTTTTTCAGAGAGGCCATCAGGTCATCATAGCCCTTCTCCGCCGCGATCAGCTTGGTAGCCCGGATCTGAACGGGATCGTCGTAGTAGTTCCGGGTGCACTTGGTCTGGCAGCGGTGGGCACAGATGGTGCCGGTGGTGAAGGGGAGGGCGTTCTTCTCAGTGATCAGGGCCAGCGCCTCGGTGTACTTTTCCTTGCGGCACAGCTCGATATACTCCGGAATATCCTGCCGGATGGGGCAGCCGCCCTCGCAGGGAGCGGTAAAGCAGTCCATCAGAGGCACCTTTTCCAGCAGTTTCCGCCGGGGCAGAGGTTTGATGTCCTTCAGATGGTACTTGTCCCGTCGGGCGGACAGGGCCAGCGCGTCGATGCCCAGTACATCCACACCGCCGAAGGGGGCGAAGTCCAGCTTGTCCAGAATTTCGCCGATCTGGGTGAAGCGCTGATAGCCGCCGGGCTTCAGCTCCGTGGTGGCCATGGTGATGGGCCAGATGCCGCAGGTGAACAGCTTGTCGATGTTGAAGGCATCGGCGCCGCCGGCGTAAGACAGCCGCAGCTTGCCGTCAAATTCCCGGCTCAGCCGTGCGGCCATGGTGGTGGTCAGAGGGAACAGGCTCTTGCCAGCCATGTACATTTCCTCGCTGGGCAGTTCTCCGGCCTTTACGTCCACGGGGAAGGTGTTGCTCAGCTTGAGACCGAATTCCAGCCCTCGGTCCGCAGCCAGCTTTTCCAGCCGGTGGAACATGGGGACGGCGTCCTTGTATTGCAGATCTTCCTTGAAGTGGTGGTCATCGAAGGCGATATAGTCATAGCCCATTTCATCCAGAATGGAGCGGGCGGTCTCATAGCCCAGCAGAGTGGGGTTGCACTTGACGAAGGTGTGCAGCCCCTTTTCCTCGATAAGATAGGTGGCGATGCGTTCGATCTCCTCCGGCGGGCAGCCGTGGAGGGTGGAAAGGGTCACGGAGCGGGAAACTCTGGGGGAAATGCCGTCAATAAACGCGCTCTCCGCCGGGAACAGTTCATGGAGGACGGCGATGCACTCCTTAAAAATGGGCGTTTCAGCGGCATTCATCATGCCGTTCAGGAAGGTGTCCACCTTCTCGCCCTTGACGCCCTCCAGATCGTAGCCTACGGACATATTGAACACAAAGCCGTTGGGATCGCCCAGACCGTACAGCTTGGACATGATCTTGCAGGCGCACCACGCCTTCACGTATTCCTCAAAGGCCTGAGGGACGGTCAGCTCCGTGGACCACTCGCAGTTGTAGCACTCATCCTCTGCCAGAATACAGGGGCGGTTGATACAGGCGGCCAGCTCCGCACCGTCCATCTTCTGAACGGTTTTCAGCTCAAAGAACCGGGCACCGCCGAAGTAGCCCGCCACGATGTTCTGGGCCAGCTGGGTGTTGGGGCCAGCGGCGGGGCCGAAGGGCGTTTCAATGGTCTCCCCGAAAATGGGCAGGGTCTTACCACTGGGGTGGAAGGGGCGATGGACGCCGAACACGGAACCTTCCCGGTCATGTTCCGCAACGATCCAGGTCATTAACTGCCGGAAGGAAATGGGGGTCATTAACTCAGACATAGTAAACCTCTCCTCATTTAGTAGGGTGTTGTTGATCTAAAAACTCTTTGAATTTTACCCAGTCGCTATAGTGAACGCTGGCATGCCCCCGGGGATTCTTTCTGCCAATTTTTTCAAAGTAGGAAATCAGCAGCTTCCGGGCCTGTTCCATGGAACTATCACTCTGGAAGATATTTTCAAAGGGCATCCCAATATTATGGCGCTTGGAATAAAAAACCTCACTGGCCATTTCTTCAGGGTGTGCGTATGCGTAATGGGATTTTAAATACTGGACGAATTCCGTCTGTTGTTCCGGTATTGCCATGGTAGTTCCTCAATATTCTCTGTGGTTCAGATCGCCCCACAGCTTCTTGGCGGCCTCCAGAATGTGGGCGTTTTCCGCCTCCTCGTCGATGCCTACGAGCTGACGATCCAGCATGAGGGTCTTACCGGCGGCGATGGTGGCCTGACACTGACGGCCCGTCATGCCGAAGATTATGTGGCCATCGATATTCTCATCGGAGAAGGGGGTGAAGGGCTTGTAGTCCATCACGATGATGTCCGCCGCGGCGCCGGACTTTAAAACGCCCAGCGTATCGGGGAAGTACTTCTCGCCGATCTTGGCGTTGTTCTTGAAGAGCATATCCGTGACCTCGCACCAGCC
>UQUC01000033.1 GCA_900544105.1 uncultured Oscillibacter sp.
ATAAAGCCCTTATAGGGCTTACTCAAGCCTCCGGCTTAGCCGGAGGTTTTGACTTGCCCAGCGGATTGTGCTATACTATCCCATTAGAATTGATCGGGATCGGAGGACCTTGTATGTATGATGAATTGACGGCAGTGGACATTCAGAAAATGCGGGAGGAGATCAACTACCGGGTCCGGGAGCTGCGTCCCCAGCTTATCGAGGAGGTCCAGACTGCCCGCACTTTCGGGGATCTCAGCGAGAACTATGAATATAAATGCGCTAAGCAGGCGAAAAACCGCAATGACAGCCGCATCCGCTATCTGGAACGGATGATCCGCACCGCCAAGGTCATCGAGGTAAAGGAAACGGCGGACGCCGTGGGACTGTTCGACACTGTGACGGTTTATAACGAGATGATGAAGAAGGAAATGACGGTCCGCATCGTCACCACCCTGCGACAGGATGCCTTAAAGGGGCTCATCAGCAAGGAATCCCCTGTGGGACAGGCCCTCATGGGCCGCCGGACCGGGGAGCGGGTGGAGGTCACCGTCAGTCCGGAGATGAAATATACCCTGGAGATCCGAAAGATCGAAAAGGGTTCGGATGACGAGAGCCTGGACATTAGCAGCTACTGAACCGGATCCGGACCGACAGGATGCCGGATCGGAGGATTTCCGGCGGTTTTGCGGAAAGACTATTGAAATGCCGGGCTTCTTGCCGTAAAATAAAGACAGAATCTGATGAGGAGGATCTCGCCATGCGCGTCATCACCGGCTCTGCCAGGGGCCGCCGCCTGAAGGAATTAGAGGGGATGGAGACACGGCCCACCACCGACCGGGTGAAGGAAGGGCTGTTCAACGTCCTGCAATTTGATATTGAGGGCCGCAAGGTCCTGGACCTGTTTGCCGGCACCGGTCAGTTGGGCATTGAGTGCCTCAGCCGGGGCGCGGCTTCCGCTGTGTTTGTGGACCGGCGGCCGGATGCGGCAGCCTTGACCCGCGAAAATCTGAAGCTCTGCGATCTGACGGACCGGGGCCGGGTAGTGGCCGGGGATTCTATGGAATTTCTCAAGGCCGCCCGGGAAAAATATGACCTGATCTTTCTGGATCCACCCTATGAATCGGACCTGCTGGAGACCGCCATCGCCCACATCGCCCGCCATGACCTGTTGAACGTTCACGGCATGATGATCGCGGAGCATCCGGTAGACAAGGCCCTGCCGTCCCTGTCCGCACCCTACCGCATGGGCCGGACCTATCGGTATGGCAAGATCGCTGTCACCATCTACCACCGGGACGAAGACGAGGGGGCGCAGGTATGAGGATCGCAGTCTGTTCCGGCAGCTTTGACCCCATCACGCTGGGACACATGGATATTATTCGCCGCACGGCGGCCTGCTTCGATCAGGTGTATGTCTGCGTCAGCCCCAATGCGGAAAAGCGGGGCCAGATGTTCACCCCGGAACAAAAGCTGAAGCTGGTGGAGGCGGCGGTTTTAGAGCTGCCCAACGTAACGGCTGAGTTGTACGGCGGCCTGCTGGCCGATTTCGCCACGGAGCGGAAAGCTACCGCCATCGTCCGGGGCATCCGGACCCAGAGTGATTTCGACACGGAGTATCAGCAGGCCATGGTGAACCGGGGCCTGCATCCGGGCTTGGAAACGCTGCTGCTGCCCGCGGACCCAGCGTACATCTATTTGAGCTCTACCGTGGCAAGGGAGATGATCCACTATCATCAGCCCCTTGATAAGTACCTGCCCAAGGCAATCCTGCCCCTGATCCGGGACTGGACGGAACAACGATAAGGAGAATGCGTTATGGCTGAAAACGATGTAAACCGTTTAATTGATATGCTGTATGAACGGGTCGAGGACGCCAAGTCCCCTGCGCTGAAACCAAACCTCAGCATGGTGGACCGGGACGAGGTGCTGGACCTGCTGGACGAGCTGCGGAACCAGCTTCCTGTGGAGCTGAAGCGGGCGCAGGAACTGCTGGCTGCCCGGGAGAAATTTGTGGACGAGGCCAAGCGGGATGTGGAGCGGATGATGCGTCAGGCAGATCTGGAGGCCAAGAGCAAGGTCTCTGACAGCGAGGTGCTCTACGCCGCCAAGGAGAAAGCCCGGAAGATCATCGCCGACGCGGAGGACCGCTCCCGCCAGCTCTGCCAAGTGGCAAATGAGTACGCCGAGGACGCTCTGGCCCGGACGGAGGAGGCTGTACAGGCCGCGCTGACCGAGGTGAAGCAGTCCCGGTCCGCATTCCGGGCCGCTTCCGCCGCCAAGCTTCAGGAGCAGCGGGAGAAGCTGGAGGCAGAAAGAAAGACTGCGGAAGAGGAAGGAAATTGACGGTGCAGTTCGCCGCAATGTAAGCGGACGCAACACATGGGAACATGTATAGTTGGTGTGGAAAAGACAGTTGACCATAACGGAGACTGTTTGCCGTAAAAAAGGAGATTTGCGGGAAAATTCGTTAAAAATGACGAAAAAGAACCTGCAACTTTTTCAAAAAACTCTATATTTAGCGCAACTTGCGTTCTGAAAAAGAATGACAACACAAGATATTGTGTTGTCATTCTTTTTGATTTTACGTAAACCAATCGGCGACGATGGAACAATTGTTTGAAAACGGTGAAATATTCCTGACTTTTGGCAAAAAGTGGCCTGTTTTCAAGGGTTTGCGTCGGAAAAAAATACTTGCAATCCCCATTAAAATCGCTTATACTCAGGGTGTGTGGTGGGGAAAAGTGGGGGAGATGTGGATAACAGTGCCACATTAAACCACGAAAACCCAAAAAGTAGGGAAGGAGGGCATCGATATGGCCAGACTCATGGGCAAGTCCAATAACACCATTGACTCCAAGGGCCGGCTGGTGATCCCCTCCAATATGCGGGAGGCACTGGGAGACCGGTTTTATATCACCATCGGCGCCCAGCACTGCCTGACCATATACCCCGAGGCCAAGTGGAACCAGATGTCCGAAGATATGGACGAGCTGCCCTACACCGAGGCCCGGGCACTGACGCTGCTGTATGCCAACGCTGTGGAGTGCGAGCCTGACGGTCAGGGCCGGGTTTTGATCCCCGCCGCCCTGCGCAGCTACGCAAACCTGAAAAAGACCGCCACCATCGTGGGCATGAATGCCTTTGCCGAAATCTGGGATTCCGCCACCTGGACGGAGCGGGAACGCCAGATGCTGGAAGAGGACGATATGGCCGCCGCCATGGACGCCTTGGCGCGAGCCCGTCGGAATCGGAGCTGAGCTATGGAATTTACCCACAAGCCCGTTTTGCTGGCCGAGTGCATCGAAGCGCTGCATATCCGGCCGGAGGGAATTTATGTAGATGGCACACTGGGCCGTGCGGGGCACTCAAGAGAGATCGCCCAAAGGCTCACCACCGGCCGGCTGGTGTGCATTGACCGGGACCAGGCCGCCATCGACGCGGCCCAAGAGCGGCTGGCCCCCTGGATGGACCGGGTGACGCTGGTCCACAGCAATTTCGACCGGGTCAGCGAGATTTTGGCGGAATTGGACATTCCCGGCGTGGACGGTATGTTATTTGATCTGGGAGTATCCTCTCCTCAGCTGGATGACGCATCCCGTGGATTTTCCTATATGCATGACGCGCCGCTGGACATGCGGATGGATGCCACCGCCCCTCTCACTGCTTACGATGTGGTAAACACCTGGAGCTACGAGGAGCTGCGCCGCATTTTGTTTGAGTACGGCGAGGAGCGCTACGCCCCCGCCATTGCGAAAAAAATCGTACAGGCCCGGGAGACCGCGCCGGTACAAACCACATTGGAACTGGCGGAGCTGATCCGCTCTGCCATGCCTGCCGCCGCGCTCCGGGAGAAACAGCACCCGGCCAAGCGGAGCTTTCAGGCCATCCGCATTGCCGTCAACGGCGAGCTGGACGCCCTGCCGCCCATGCTCAGCGGAGCCATTGACCGTCTGAACCCCGGCGGCCGACTGGCCGTCATCACCTTCCATTCTCTGGAGGACCGCATTGTGAAGCGGGCCTTTCAGGATGCCGCCAAGGGCTGCACCTGTCCGCCGGAATTTCCGGTGTGCGTGTGCGGGAAAAAGCCCAGAGTGCGGTTGGTGACCCGGAAGCCCATCGTTTCGGGAGCGGCGGAGCTGGAAGAAAACAGCCGGGCCCGCAGCGCCAAGCTGCGGGTGGTAGAAAAATGCGACCCATTTGATATTTAACTTTTAAAAAGGGACAAGCCCTTTATTGTGTGTTGATTTTGTGGAAGGGAGGGACTCTGCAATGGCGTCAGCGGCCAGAGAATACCGTTATGCGCATCGGGAATTCAGCACAAACGGGAGTCTGGCCCGGGATCTGGACTGGGCAGTCCGGGAACGGGAATTGGAACATGCCGGCGAGGTCCCTCGCCACGAGCGGACACAGGCGGCCCCGAAGGTTTATCATAAGGAACAGGCTTTGGTGCGGGAGCGCCAGGCGATCCCCGTGCTATCTGTGTTGGGGGTAGCGGCTGTGGCCGTGGCCGCGGTGATGCTGCTGCTGAGCTATGTGCAGTTGACCACCTTGGCCGCCGACACCGTGGCTCTGAAAAGCGAACTGACGGTCTTGCAGGCGGAAAACGTCAGCCTGACGGCCCAGCACGAGCAGATGTTTGACATGGCCACCGTCAAGGAGGTGGCGGCTGCCGCTGGAATGTCCAAGCCCACCAGCAGCCAGATCACTTATCTGGATCTGGACAGCGAGGACAGCGCCGTGGTCTACCGGACGGAGACCCCCAGCGTTTTCAGCCGGATCTTAAGCTCCTTGCATCATGGAGTCTACGCCGTGGTGGAATATTTCGACTGAACCTGAAATAAGTATGTTGTGACACAGCGGGGAGTGAGAAGCCGGCGTCTTCTTGCTCCCCCTTCTTTGCTGAATTGCCCCTGAAAGGAGAACTCTATGGCATCCAATCCCCGGAGAAAAAGCGACGCGGCCCGGCGGGCCAATCAGGTCATCCGCAGCCGGACGGTGCTGGTCATGCTGCTGTTGGGCATCGTGACCTTTGCGGTGCTGTTCTGGAAGCTCTATGACATCCAGATCCGTCAGCACAGCGTATTGCAGGAAAAAGCCATTGAGCAGCAGACCCGCAGCGCCGTGGTCAGCGCCTCCCGAGGCACCGTTTATGACCGAAGCCTCAATACACTGGCCATCTCCGCCACGGCGGAAACGGTGCTGCTGTCTCCTCTGGATATTGAAAAATTTGTTACCAGCCAGAAGGAATCGCAGGAAAAAGCGGCACAGAAGGCGGCGGATAAGGGCGAGACTTACACGCCTCCGGTCCTTCGGAATCAGCACTACATCGCCAAGGGCCTCGGCCGGATCTTGGATCTGGAGCAGGGGACCATCGAGGAGCGGATGGAGCGCACGTATTCCCAGTATGAGATCCTGAAGAAGCGGACGGACCAGACGGTTTCCGATGAGGTCCGCCGCTTCATCAACGGCGAGATCGATCCGGAGGGAAACGAGATCCCCGAGGGGCAGCAGGTGAAGCTGAAGGGCGTCTGGCTCCAGCCGGATTCCAAGCGGTACTACCTGTACGGGTCTCTGGCTTCCGGCATTCTGGGCTTTGTCAACTCCGACGGCGTGGGCAGCGTAGGTCTGGAGGCCAAGTACGATGACACCCTTACCGGCACTGCCGGGTATACCATCAGTGCCCGAAACGCCGCCGGCGCGGAGTTGATGTATAACTACGAGCAGATCTTCGATGCGGAAAACGGGCACAATCTGGTGCTGACGCTGGATGCCAATGTCCAGATGAGCCTGGAAAACGGCCTGGAGAGTATGCTGAAAAAATACGGCGCCAAAAACGGCGGCACCGGCATCGTTATGGATGTGAACTCCGGAGCTATCGTGGCTATGGCGTCCTATCCCAACTACGATCTGAATGACTACGGCACGATTTTTGACGATGCCCTGAAAACCAAGCTGGATACGGAGCTTGCCAAGATCGACGCAAAGCGCTCCACCTATGAATCGGAGGAGGCGTATGCCGAGGCCCGGTCTGCGGCCATCAACAGCGCCGTTCAGTCCCAGTGGCGCAACAAGTGCATCGACTCCACCTATGAGCCGGGTTCCACCTTCAAGCCCATCACGCTGGCGGCGGCGCTGGAGGAGGGCAAGGTGACGAAAAACTCCACCTTCTACTGCTCCGGCTCCACCCGTGTGCAGGGCTGGAACAAGGCCATCTACTGCTCCAACCACAGCGGCCACGGTCAGCAGACCCTCATCGAGGCGGTGGGCCATTCCTGCAACCCTGCCTTTATCAGCATGGGCCTGTCCGTGGGAACAGAGACCTACTACAAGTATCTGAAATCCTTCGGCCTGATGGATAAGACCGGCATCGACATGATCGGCGAGGTGAAGGGCATTTTTCAGGATGAAAAGAGCTTCAACTCTCAGGTGGTGTCTCTGGCGTCCTACTCCTTCGGCCAGACCTTCAACGTGACACCCATTGAGTTGATCCGGGCTCAGGCGGCCTGCGTCAACGGCGGCTATCTCTATCAGCCCTACATTGTGGAGCAGGTGCTGGACGAGGACGGCAACGTTCTGTCCCAGCATGACTCCACTCCGGTGCGGCAGGTCATCAGCGAGGAGACCTCCGCCATTGTCCGGGAGGCGCTGGAATATGTGGTCTCATCCGGCAGCGGCAAAAACGGCCGTGTGGCAGGCTACCGCATCGGCGGCAAGACCGGCACCGCCGATAAGACCGGTACCAAGACCAACGACAACCCAAAGGGCGACGTGGTGGTGTCCTTCATGTGCTTCGCCCCGGCGGATGATCCCAAGTATATCATGCTCCTGACTATGGACACCCCTCGCCGTGATACCGGCACCGCCGTGTACGGCGGTACCATGGTGGCTCCCGTGGCCGGTCAGATCATGGGCGAGATCCTGCCCGCACTG
Source organism: uncultured Oscillibacter sp. (assembly GCA_900544105.1). Lineage (GTDB taxonomy): Bacteria > Bacillota > Clostridia > Oscillospirales > Oscillospiraceae > Oscillibacter. The sequence continues at coordinate 6,913 of UQUC01000033.1, forward strand.
GGTATTGAACCGAATTACAGCGCCTCGGAGCTGGCGGGCGCCGATGCCGCCGTGCCCTATGTGGTGGGCAAGAGCGCAGCGGACGCGAAGGCTGCTTTGAAGGCGGCGGGCTTTGCCTGTACCACCGTGGGAGGCGGCGATACCGTGACGGACCAAACCCCGGCAGGCGGCGCCATCGTGCCCAACAACGCCTCCATCGTGCTCTATCTGGGCGTGGAGAAGCCCAATGCCCCCAGCACTGTCCCCAACGTGGTAGGCAAGACTCCGGCGGAGGCCAACAAGACCCTGACCAACGCGGGCCTCATTATGAAAGTCACCGGCGCCACCAGCACCGGTGGGAGCACCGGCAGCGTCACCGCCATTTCCCAGAGCGCGGAGGCGGGGACGGAACTGGCTGCTGGCAGCGTGGTCACGGTGCGTTTCGGCGCGAAAACCACGGACTGATCGCCGCTTACCGCACTTTTTGCCAGGTTTATGACACCATTTTCGGTATGCTTTCCGGAAAAACCTGCTACAATAGCCAAGGGGTGCTTTGTATACAGCCGCCGACTGCCCTGCGAGGGGGGCTGTGGACTTTCGTGAAACAATACCGATCAAATGGAGGAAAACGATATGAAACTGCGGGAACTGCTCAACGGCGTCCTTGTCGCGTCCTGCGCGGTGGATCTGGAAATGGAGATCACCGGCGTCAGCTATGATTCCCGGGCCACCCAGCCCGGAGACCTGTTCGTAGCCATGACCGGCTACGCCACAGACGGCCACAAGTATATTGCCACGGCGCTGGAAAAGGGCGCGGCGGCGGTGCTGTGCCAGAATTTGCCGGAGGGGGAGGGACCCTATATCCGGACGGCGGATTCCCGCCGTGCGCTGGCGGTGATCGGGGCCAACTGGTTCGGCCATCCCGCCGAGGAGATGACCATGATCGCCGTCACCGGCACCTGTGGCAAGACCACCACCACCTATTTGTTGAAGGCTATTTTAGAGCAGGCACGGGGGGCCAAGGTGGGCCTTATCGGTACCAATCAGAACATGATCGGGCAGGAGGTCATCCCTACGGATCGCACCACGCCGGAATCCTTTGAGGTCCAGCGGCTCTTCCGGGAGATGGCGGACGCCGGGTGCACCTATGCGGTGATGGAGACCTCCTCTCATGCCCTGTGTCTGGACCGGGTCTATGGAGTTCACTATGCGGTGGGTATCTTCACCAATCTGACCCAGGACCATCTGGATTTCCATGTAACGATGGAAAACTACTGCGATGCCAAGGCCATTTTGTTCCGAAACTGCGGCGTCGGCGTGGTGAACGGTGACGATCCGTGGACGCACCGGCTGCTGAAGGATGCCACCTGCCAGGTGCGCACCTACGGCGTCAAGTCCGAGGCGGACCTCCGGGCGGAAAACGTGGTGCTGTCTGCCAATGGCATCGCCTTTGACGCGGTGACAAAAAACGAGCGGGTACCCATCCGGGTGAACATCCCCGGCGGCTTTATGGTGTATAATACGTTGGATGTGCTGGGGGCCGCACTGGCGCTGGGCATTTCCCTGAAGGACAGCGCCGCTGTTCTGGCCAAGGTCCCCCATGTGCAGGGCCGGGTGGAGGTAGTCCCCACCCCTGGCAAGGACTATACCATCCTCATTGACTACGCCCACACGCCGGACAGCATGGTGAACGTGCTGCAAACGGTGAAGGAATTTGCCAAGGGCCGCACTGTGGCGGTGTTCGGCTGCGGCGGCGACCGTGACAAGACCAAGCGCCCCCGCATGGGCAAGGCGGCGGCGGACTGGTCCGATTTTGCCGTCATCACCACCGACAATCCCCGGACCGAGGAACCTGCGGCCATCATTCGGGATATTCTACCGGGCTTTGACGGCAGCAATACCCCTTACGAAGTGGTGGAGGACCGGGTGGAGGCGATCCACTGGGCCATGGACCACGCCCAGAAGGACGATGTGATCGTCCTGTGCGGCAAGGGCCACGAGACCTATCAGGAAGTGAACCACCAGAAATTCCACATGGATGAGCGGGAGATCGTGGCGGAGCACCTGAACAGCGGACGCTGAGGCTTGGCAGACGTTAGTCGTTGCATTTCGCAAATACAGCCGCATGTGGCGGCAAAAACGCCGACCGGGTGTGTACCGGACGGTCAGCAAGAGAGAGGCCCTGACGGAGAAAGCTATCGGGACCGGGATAAGGAGAAAGCATGAGTATCTATGTGGCGTTACTGGCCGGCTGTGTGCTGACCATGATTCTGGGCAAATTCGTACTGGCGGAGCTGCGGAAGCTGAAGGCCGGACAGGAGATCCGGCAGGACGGCCCCACCTGGCACAATTCCAAGGCGGGCACCCCCACCATGGGCGGCATCGCCTTTATTCTGGGCAGCGGCATCGTGACCTTTGCCTGCGGCTGGCAGCAGATGCTGGCGGGGGACTTCGCCCATCTGTATGTGTACCTGTTCGCCCTGATCTTCGGCCTCATCGGTTTTGTGGATGACTACCGCAAGGTCCGCCAGCACCAGAACGAGGGCCTGACCGCCAAGCAGAAGTTCGCCTTACAGCTTCTGGCGGCGGTGGTGTTCCTGTGCCTGATGCGGTATGAGGGCCTTTTGACCAACGATCTCTATATCCCCTTCATCAACGTGACGCTGACAGTGAACTGGATCGTGTATCTGATCTTCGCCGCCTTCGTCATCGTGGGCTGCGTCAATTCCGTGAACCTCACCGATGGTATCGACGGTCTGGCCTCCAGCGTCACCGCTGTGGTCATGGCGTTCTTCATGGGCGCCGCTATGATCTGGAAATTCACCACGCTGGGGATCTTTTCCTCCGCCCTGTGCGGCAGTCTGCTGGGCTTCTACGCCCTGTATAACCGCCATCCCGCCAAGTGCTTTATGGGAGACACCGGCAGCCTGTTTTTAGGCGGCGCGGTGGCGGCGCTTGCCTTTGCCTTTGATATGCCACTGGTGCTGATTCCGGTGGGGATCATCTACATTCTGGAAACTTTATCCGATATTATACAGGTTGGATACTTCAAGGCCACCCATGGCAAGCGGTTTTTCAAAATGGCCCCTCTGCATCACCATTTGGAGCGGTGCGGCTGGAGCGAGGTGAAGATCGTAACGGTCTTTGTGTCCATTACGGCCGTGTTCTGCCTGCTGGCGTATTACGGCATCCGGGGCCGCTATCTGTAAACCGGTAAGATCTTGACTTGATTCGGAGAGAAAGGAGGAAATATCCATGACCCAGACACGGCCCCGCCGCCGTCCCCTGACCCATCAGGAGAAGCTGGCCCTTCAGGAGCGCAAGCAGCGCCGCCGGGAAAAAATGGAAGAGAGCCGGGAACTGGCCAAAGGTCCCATCGACCTGACCTTCTGTCTGCTGGTCATGCTGTTGACGGCCATCGGTCTGGTGATCCTCCTGTCTGCCAGCTTTCCCTCCGCCTATTATGAGAAAGCACCCTCCCGCCACAACCCGCTGTATTACTTTGAAAAGCAGGGCGTTTTCGCCGTGCTGGGTACGGCGGTGATGCTGCTGGTCAGTAAATTCAACTATCAGCGGCTTCGCGGCGCGGGCAGAGCCTTGATCTATGTGTCCGTGATCTTCCTGATCCTGGTCATCATCCCCCACAACCCCATCGCGGTGACGGCCAAGGGTGCCACCCGCTGGCTGAAGATCGGCGTGCAGTTCCAGCCCTCGGAGATCGCTAAGGCAGCAGTCATCATCTACTTCGCCGACAGTATTTCCCGAAAAAAGGACAAAATGCGCAGCTTCCGCTACGGCGTGCTGCCCTACGCCTTTATTCTGGTGGTAGTGGCTGGCCTGGTGGCCGTTGAGCCACACCTCTCCGGCGCGATCCTGATTTTGGGTGCGGGCGCGGCTATGATGCTGGTGGGCGGCATCAACTGGGTCTGGGTAGGTGCTGCCGTAGGCGCGGCGGTGAGCATGGTGTATGTGGCGCTGTTCGTCATCGGCTATAACACCTCCCGCGTCACCTACTGGCTGAACCCCTGGGCGGAGGATCCGCTGGATAAGGGTTATCAGCTCCGCCAGAGCCTCATTACCATTGGCTCCGGCGGGTTGTGGGGATTGGGCCTTGGCAAGAGTCGGCAAAAATTCCTGTTTCTGCCGGAGGAGCACAACGATTTCATTTTCTCCATCGTCTGCGAGGAATTGGGATTGGTGGGCGCGGGGATCATCATGCTGCTGTTCGCGGCGCTGATCCTCCGGGGCTACTGGATCGCCCTCCACACCCGTGACCGGTTCGGCACGCTGTTGGCGGTGGGCTTTACCACACAGCTGGCGGTACAGGTGTTTTTGAACATCGGCGTGGTGACGGGACTGCTCCCCACCACCGGTATCTCCCTGCCGTTTTTCAGCTACGGCGGCACCGCCCTGCTTATCCAGCTGGCAGAGATGGGTGTGATCCTGAGCGTATCCAGGCAAATGAAGCCAACAAAGGCAGGGTAAACACCTGCCTCAGCGTGTCGAAAAGTTTTTTCGCCCCGCTGACACATTTTCAGAACTGTTAGTTCTGAAAATATTGGATTTTAATGGCGTAGGGAAACAGGCGAAGCGCCGCCGGTGGCGGATCAAGCGAGCCCGTTTCGAGGAAGGCTCCCAATCAGCGGATATGAAGTATCCGCTGATTGGCTTGAGCCGACGGTGTATCCCTTCTTGGGTTTCCCGCGCACACCCTTCCTTACCGTTTTCTTGATAACCTTAGGCAGGGTAAACACCTGTCTTTTCGGCCTGTTTTGACATCTTTTTGGAAAGGGGCGCTGCTGGTGGAAAAGCGCATTGACCGGGTGATCTTCACCTGCGGCGGCACGGCGGGCCATGTGAACCCGGCTATTGCCGTGGCGCAGCTGATGGCGGAGAAGAACCCACAGATCAAAATACTGTTCGTGGGGGCGGAGCGGGGGTTGGAAAAGGACCTGATCCCCAAGGCGGGATACGAATTCCGCACCGTTCACATCTCCAGCTTTCACCGCTCCCTCAAGCCGGCGGAGATCAAGCATAATCTGGTGTCCCTCTACAATATGGTCCGCTCCCCGGCAGAGGCACGGGCTATTTTGAAGGAGTTCCGGCCTGACGCGGTGATCGGTACCGGCGGCTATGCCAGCTATCCCACCGTGAAGGCCGCCGCCAAAATGGGCATCCCCACGGCGGTCCACGAGTCCAACGCCGTGCCGGGATTGACCACGGAGCTGCTGGAACCTTATGCCGGGCGGATCATGGTAGGCTTTGAATCCTGCCGCCAGCACTACAAGCACCCGGAGAAGGTAGCCGTCACCGGCACCCCGGTCCGGGAGGACTTCTTCACCCTGACTAAGGAGGAGGCCAAGGAAAAGCTGGGCGTTAACGACGGCCGGCCGCTGATCGTCTCCTTCTGGGGGTCCCTGGGCGCTTCCGGCATGAACGCACAAATGGCGGATATGCTGGCTTTGGAGGCAGGGAAAGAACCGTTCCACCATATCCACGGTGCGGGAAAGAGCGGATATGCTGCCGTGCTGAAGGCATTGGCGGAGAAGGGCGTGGACCTGAAGGACCACCCCTCCTTGCAGGTTCGGGAATACATCTACGACATGGCACCAGTGATGCGGGCGGCGGATCTGGTGATCTGCCGGGCGGGAGCCTCCACCGTCAGCGAGCTGACGGCGCTGGGCGTCCCGGCCATCATGGTGCCCTCCCCCTATGTGACCAACAACCATCAGGAGAAAAACGCCCGCGCACTGGAGACCCATGGCGGCGTGGAGGTCCTGCTGGAACAGGATTCCTCCGGGCAGGCGCTGTTTCAGGCGGCAGCGGGTATTTTGCATGATAGCGCCCGGCGGGAAGCTATGGCGTCGGCCATGGCAGAATTGGGCATCCGGGACGCGGCCCAGCGAATTTACGAAACCGTTCAGGAGTTGTTGTAAATTTACCATTTCGGACTTTACACCGGCCTATCGCCGTGATAAAGTATCAAAGAAGTCGAAAAACAGCCGGCGAAAGCGCCCTATATCCGGGAAAACGGCAGGCGTTTAGCCCTTTTGATAAAGTGGTGGCAGGAACCGAAGCCGCGCTCTCCCCATAGAATGGCCCGTGATACCATTTTCATCGGGAGGGAGCAATATGAGCCGACTGCTGATCCGGGGCGGGAACCGCCTCCAGGGGGAAGTCACCATACAGGGAGCGAAAAACAGCGTGCTGCCCATTCTGGCGGCCACCATTCTCACCGGCGGAAGCGTGGAGCTGCACCGTTGTCCACGCCTGCGGGATGTGGAGGCGTCCATCCGTATCCTGCAAGCCTTGGGCTGCAAGGCCGGGTGGCGGGGGGATGTGTTGGAGGTGGACACCGCCGGGATGTCCGGCTGCGATGTTCCTGACGCGCTGATGCGGGAGATGCGGTCCTCCGTGATCTTTCTGGGGGCGATTTTGGCCCGATGCGGGGAGGTGACCCTCACCAGTCCCGGCGGCTGTGAGCTTGGCCCCCGGCCCATCGACCTGCATCTTTCTGGCCTCCGGGCGCTGGGGGCGGAGATCGACGATACCGGCGGCGCCCTGCACTGCAAGGCGGCAAAGCTGACGGGGCGGGAGATCGTGCTGGGGTTCCCCTCTGTGGGGGCCACGGAAAATCTGATGCTGGCGGCCTGCGGCGCGGAGGGCGTTACCGTCCTTTCCAACGCCGCCAGAGAGCCGGAAATTGAAGATTTGCAGAGCTTTTTGAATACCTGCGGCGCGGAGATCACCGGCGCGGGCACATCCACGGTGGTGATCCGGGGCGAACGGCCCCTCCACGGCGGTACTTATACCATTCTGCCGGACCGTATTGCGGCGGCTACTTACCTTTGCGGGGCGGCCTCCGCCGGGGGCGAGGTCTTTCTCCGGGACGCACGGGAGGAGCATCTCTCCGCTGTGACGGCGGTGCTCCGGGAAGCGGGGTGCGACGTGACCGGCGGCAGCGCCGGGATCGTGTGCCGCCGTACCGGGCGATTGACGGCGCCCCGGCCCATCCGCACAGCTCCCTATCCCGGTTTTCCCACCGACGCGCAGGCCATTTTGATGGCGGCGCTGCTGCGGTGCCGGGGGGCGGCGGTATTCGAGGAAAACCTGTTCAGCAGCCGCTACCGCCATGTGGATGAACTGGCCCGGATGGGGGCAGACATCCGGGTTTCCGGACGGACGGCGGTGGTGCTGGGCGTGGAGCGGCTCCACGGAGCCGCCGTGCGGTGTACGGATCTGCGTGGCGGTGCGGCGCTGTGCGCAGCGGCCCTGGCCGCGGAGGGGGAGACCTCCATTTCGGACATTACTCACATCGACCGGGGCTATCAGAGCATCGAGGATGATCTGGCGGCGCTGGGTGCGGATATACGGCGGGTGGAGGAGACGGTCTCCCCCTGATAGACAGACTGTAAAGGAGAACCATCATGGCAAGACGGAGAGGATCGGCGCGGCGGCGCAGACGGGGAAGCGGCGGCTTCCTCTATAAGCTGCTGTCCATATTCCTGATCTGTGGCTGTCTGGTGGCGGCCATCACTCTGTTTTTCCGGGTGGATACGGTGGTCATCACCGATGAGAAGCGCTATACGGAGGCGGAGATCCGCCAGGCCAGCGGCGTGGAGGACGGCGACAACCTCTTTTTGTTGAACAAGTATCAGGTGATCCGGAACATCGCCGAGGCCCTGCCGTATATCGAGATCGAAAACACCCATATTCAGCGGAAGCTGCCGGACACCCTGCTGATCCAGGTGCAGGAGTGCGGCGATCCTCTGGCCTGGACACAGGACGGGACGGTGTGGCTGATGAGTCCTGCCGGAAAGATCGTGGAGCAGACGGACACCGCCGCAGGACATCCCACCATTGACGGCTGCGAACTGCTGGCCCCCTCCGTGGGGACCCAGATCGCTGTGGATGCGGCCTATGAGACCCGACGGGAAAGCCTGTTGGAATTACTGGCTGTGCTGGATGAAACGGGGGAGCTGGCAAAGGTGGATGCCATCCATCTGGGAGAGACATCCTACATTTCCATGGACTATATGGGCCGCTTTACGGTGAAAATGCCCTATCAGGCGGACTTTTCCTACAAGCTGCGGGTGCTGGAGCTGGCCATCAACAGCGACAAGATCCAGGATAATATGACAGGCACCTTTGATATGCGGCAAGAGGCCGGCCAGGTCATATTTGATCAGGATACCAGAAAATAAGAGGAAGCCGGGAGGAGGACGCCGAAAAAAATCGGAAACAAATCTCCGGCAACCCTTGACCTCACCGGGAAAATAGCATACAATAGATAATCATATCCCACTATGCTTGGGATACTATAACTTGTGATTTACAGGGCGGCTTGCCGCCCTTTCGTACAAAAGACAGCAGGAGGCACCGCTATGGCATTTGGATTGGAAACCGGCCCCGAGTCCGTGGTCAACATCAAGGTCATCGGCGTTGGCGGCGGCGGCAACAACGTGGTCAACCGCATGGTCCGCTCCGGCACCAAGGGTGTGGAGTTCGTGGCCGTGAATACAGATAAGCAGGCACTGAATGTTTCCAGTGCTACATATAAGATCCAGATCGGCGAAAAGCTGACCCACGGTCAGGGCGCCGGCTCCGACCCCGAGGTGGGCCGCAAGTCCGCTGAGGAGAGCCGGAACCAGATCGCCAAAGCGCTGGAGGACACCGATATGGTATTCATCACCGCCGGTATGGGCGGCGGCACCGGCACCGGCGGCGCACCCATTGTGGCGGAGATCGCCAAGGAGATGGATATTCTCACCGTGGCCGTGGTCACAAAGCCCTTTGGCTTTGAGGGCCGCCGCCGGATGCAGCAGGCGGAGAGCGGCATTGCCGAACTGAAGGATAAGGTGGACTCTCTGGTCATCATCCCCAACGAGCGGCTGAAACACGCCACGGACCAGAAAATCACCTTTGCCAACGCCTTTGAAATTGCCGACGATGTGCTGCGTCAGGCAGTGCAGTCCATTTCCGACCTGATCCGCGACACCGGCTTCATCAATCTGGACTTTGCCGACGTGACGGCCATTATGAAGAACGCAGGTATGGCTCACATGGGCGTGGGCCGGGCTGCCGGCAAGGGCAAGGCCGAGGAAGCCGCCCGCATGGCCATTTCCAGCCCCCTGCTGGAGACCTCTATCGAGGGGGCCAAGGGCGTCCTCATCAACGTCACCGGCTCTATGGACATCGGTCTGGAGGAAGTGGAGCAGGCCGCCTCTCTGGTGCAGCAGGCCGTCCATCCCGACGCCCTCACCATCTTCGGCGCCACCTTCGACGAAACTATGGACGACGAGATCCGTGTCACCGTTATTGCCACCGGCTTTGATAAGAACCCGGCTGACGATCTGCCTAAGATCGGCACATTTGCAAAGCCTCCCGTTCAGTTGGAGGGTCAGGAGAAGGATGAGCAGCCCAAGGCACCCTTTGCGCCCATTGAGCCCATTGCTCCGGCAGAGGAAAAGCCCGCTGAACCGGAGGAAGATCCCTTCGATGACATTTTCAAAATTTTCAATCGCCGGGATTGAGCGGATTTTTCAAATTGAAACGTCTACCAGCAGACGCAGGTTTTTCCTGCGTCTGCTTTTTTGCGCTTGTGCTTAAAGCGTCATCACGATTTGGCTGGCGCTGCTGCCGCTTTTTGTCGGGACTTGCTTTCGCTGCATCGGGCAGGATAAGCCTGTCCGTGAAGCGAAACGGCGCGCGTCATGGATGAAAAAACAGGCAGATCGTCACAAACGGAGGAAAAACGCAATACAAAACGTAGTATTTTGAAAAAAGGATACGGACTGTATACAAAAATCGCCGGTCTGCCAAAGGAGTGATGACTTGTTGTATGAAGAGATCCCCAAAGGACCCATGCGGCACGGGGCGGCGCTGGTGCTGGCCTTGCTGCTGTGTACCACAGCGGCTCTGGCCGCGGAGCCTGTCCAGCGCAGTCTGATCCCGGTGGGGCATACCGTGGGCGTAAAGCTGTTTGCCCGGGGCGTGGTGGTGGTAAAGCTGCCGGAGGGCGGTACTCCGGCCCGGACCTGCGGCCTGAAAACCGGCGACGTGATCGTGGAGTGCGGCGGCGAGGCCGTGACCTCCACAGAGCAGTTCCAATCCCTGCTGCAAAAAAACGGAACGGACGCCACGGCGCTGGAGATCAAACGGCAGGGCAGCCCGCTGACCCTCTCCGTGGAGCCGGAACGGAATGAAAAGGGTGTCTGCTGCATCGGCGCATGGATCCGGGACAGCATGGCGGGCATCGGCACCGTGACCTATTATGATCCTACGACCGGCGCTTTTGGTGCGCTGGGGCACGGGATCATCGATGGCGATACTATGACCCTGATGCCTTTCGGCAGCGGCTCCGTCCTGCCCTCCACCGTAAAGGCGGTAAAGAGAGGGACCAGCGGCAGTGCCGGAGAACTGCGGGGCAATTTCGACCTGTCCGGTGACCTTGGCCCTCTGTGCGCCAACACCGACTGCGGTATTTTCGGTACCCTTCCGGCGGATTGCACCCTTGCAGCGGGTGAGGCTCTGCCAGTGGGCGATGCCGTGGAGGGACCGGCGACGATCCGGGCCAATGTGTCCGGGGACGAGGTGCGGGAGTTTGCCATTAAAATTTTGAAACGGCTCCCAAACGCCTCTGACGGCCGGGAAATGGTGATCTCCGTCACGGATCCGGACCTGATCGCCGCCACCGGCGGGATCGTGCAGGGGATGAGCGGCAGTCCCATTCTTCAAAACGGAAAGCTGGTGGGGGCTGTGACTCATGTGCTGCTTTCCGACGCAACAAAAGGATATGGAATTTCTATGGAAACTATGCTGAACGCAGGCAAAAACGTGTAGAAACGGCAAAATGACGAGGCGGGGAGAAATCATTTCTCCCCGCCTCGCTCCTTTTTGGCATGGAGGCTCCCACAAACCCGGCGGTCAAGCGTCCCGCTCAAAGACAAGATCCAAGTCCGTTATCTTTCCGTAATTGTTGATATTTGTGGGGATGTACCCGACATAACGATGGCCCCTTGCGGCGTATTCGTCGATAATGGCCCGGTGCGCTTCCGATCCTGCGCCCACAAGTTTCCCAATGTGAATGTTGACGTACTCGTATGCTTTCACTGTTCACTCCTCCTTTGGTACGCATATCCGCACAGGCGGGTTTTCTCTAAAAGGTTTCTGTTTCCACACGATTCACTGTGTCAGAGAGTTGCTTCGGGCGGAAATGTGCTGACTTATCCGCCGATGGAGCGGCTTAAAAACGGGACAGCTTGGCGTTCAGCTTGGAGTAGATCCGCTCCCGGAACCACGGCTCGCTGGAGGCGGCCACGGCGTCCGACAGGGAGAACCAGCCCACCCGACTGTTCTCGTCGGGCTTGGGGCGGATGGCGGCGGAGGGGTCCGCCTCTAAGAGGTAAGTAACGTTGAGATGGAGGTGGGAGGAGACATACCGGCCATGCTTTTCGTGGCCGTCCACCGTCAGAATTTCCAAAGAATACAGATCCTCCGACACTGGATGGACCTCCGCGAGACCGCTTTCCTCCCGGACCTCCCGCAGCGCCACGGCCAGCAGATCCCGGTCTCCGTCGGCGTGGCCGCCCAGCCAGGCCCAGGAGTCATAGAGCTTGTGATAGGCCATCAGGACCTGGCTTCGGTCCGGGCTGACCACCCAGGCGGAGGCGGTAAAATGGGCGGCGGCATTGGCTCTGGTATACAGGTCCTCGTGGCTGTCAAGACGGCGGAGCAGCTCTTCACGGTCCTGTTCCTCCTGCTCATTCCAAGGACGGTAGGCGATAAGCTGTTGGTGCAGAAGCTCCATAGTGATCCCTCCGAAAAAAGCGTACAGCGGGGAGTTATCCGCTGTCGGATACGATGCTTTCAGTCGACGAAAATGTTTTTTTATCTGGGAAAAGCGACAAAATTGCTGTTGGATTTATCATACCATATTTTGTGGAAGAAGAAAAGGACCACCACAAAAAAAGAAAACAAGCCGGACAGATATCACTATATTTTATGAAAAATAAGAACAAAAGAACGCGGAAAGTGCTGGAAAATAGGCTGTCTCGTGAAAAATGTCGAACGATTGTTGGAAAATTTAGCTGTGATTCATTGAAAAAGTTAGGAGAACGTGCTATTTTAAATAAAACGCGACTTGAAACCGTTAAAACCGTCGCAAATTTGGGAAAAAGGGAGTGCATTATGGATCAACGTAAGACGGTATTGCTGGCAGACGCCGGCGAGGAATTTCGCACGCTGCTGCGGGAAGAAATGGAAAAGACAGGCGAGTTTTCTGTGGAGATCGCGCGGGATGGAAATGAGATCCTGAAACGGGTAAAGGAACGGATGCCAGACCTTCTGGTCATGGATGTGATGCTGCCGGGCATGGACGGCATCAGCGTACTGCGGCAGTTGCAGAAACAGGGAGACGCACCTATGACCATTCTGGTCTCCGGCTTTGTCTCCGATCGGATGCTGGCGGAAGCATCGGAACTGGGGGCGGCGTATTTTCTGCCGAAGCCTTTCGAAACGGCCACTCTGCTGGACAAAATGCGGGGCTTGTTTCTCAAAGCGCCCCAGGAGAGCTTACCCAGTTTGAAAACCATGGTGACTTCCGTGATCCATGAGATCGGCGTCCCTGCGCATATCAAAGGCTATCAATATCTGCGGGAGGCCATCATGATCACGGTGCGGGATATGGATGTCATCAACGCGGTGACGAAGGTTCTCTATCCCGAAGTAGCCAAGCGGTTTGCCACAACGCCTTCCCGGGTGGAACGGGCCATCCGCCACGCCATCGAGGTAGCCTGGGATCGGGGCGATCTGGAGACCTTGCAAAAATATTTCGGATATACAGTTAGTGTTTCCAAAGGTAAACCTACCAATTCGGAGTTCATCGCCATGATCGCGGACCGGCTGACGCTGGAGCAGAAAAACGGAAAAGCCTGGCAGGATTGACGTCTCTGGTTTCGATATTTGCAGAAAAATTGGAAACCGGGCTTGGCAGAGAGAAAAAATTGTGTTATTCTGTTTTCCAAACGAATAAGGAAAGAAGGAAACACAATATGACATATACATTCCAGCCCCGGGGCGTCTGCTCCCGGGCCATGACGGTAGAGGTGGACGATCAGGGCGTGATCCGTGATCTCCAGGTGGTGGGCGGCTGCAACGGCAACCTCCAGGGTATTTCCGCGCTGGTGAAGGGCATGAAGGCAGAGGAGGCCATTGCCCGTCTGAAGGGCATCAACTGCGGCGGCAGAGGTACCTCCTGCCCCGACCAGTTTGCCCGCGGACTGGAAGCGGCCATGGCGCAGAAATAAGCGCCCATTTGTGACCGCGTATTTGTGAGACTGTCGATAAAGGGATAAAAGGTATCCACAACGGTAAGGAAGGGTGTGTGCGGGAAACCCAAGAAGGGTTTTCTGCACCATTAAAATCCATCGTTTTCAGAACTCTACAAAGTTCTGGAAACAAACCAGCGGGGAGAAAAGGCCTTTTCGACACGCTGACCGGAACGGCTTTTGCCGTTCCGGTTTTTTCTTTGCTGCTGACTGGGAAAAAGCACCTGCCGTCCACAGTCCGCATAGAATGGGCCAGCGAAACAGAATCGCGGACCGAACGCAACAGGGGATGATGAACGATGGCTTATTCCGACCGGGAGCTGCTGGCGCGGCTGATCCAATGCGAGGCGGGCGGGGAAGGGGATACGGGAATGAAGGCGGTGGCCGGCGTGGTGATGAACCGGGTCCACGCCCGGGGCGGGGAATACGCCCGGGTGGGCCGGGGCAGCATCCGCAACATCATTTTCCAGCCCTACCAGTTCGTGTGCGCCTCCGAAACGGAACGGGGCACCTACAACCCCCAGAATATTTTCAATATGCGGCCGGAGCAGATCCACTTCGACATTGCCGACTGGGCCATCGCGGGGAACCGCATTCCCGATGTGGCAGAGTCTCTGTGGTTTTACAATCCCTTCGGCCCTCAGTGCCGGAGCAGGTTCCCCTCCGAGGTGGGCTACTGGCAGACCCGCATCGGAGATCACTGCTTCTATAACCCCACAGATGCCTATTACAAGACTTGAGAGGTGTTTTCTATGCAGCGTTTCAATACTTACCCGACAGCGCCGGCCCCGTCCGGCGGGAGCGACTGGCAGGCAGAGGTCAATGGCGGCGGACAAACGGAGGCAAGGAGCGTCGGTGATGCGCGCTCCTGGCAGTCACCGGAGGGATCGGAGTACGTCACCCTGCCCGGTGGACAGATGATGCCCATGGGCAATATGCCGGGGATCCGAACAAATCTGCCAGAGGACGTGATCCAGAACCCCCTCAGCGTGGAGGAGGCCCACAACGGCTCCATCAAGGCCATGCTAGCCAGAAATGAGGGAAACTATGTAGTGGCTACGTTTCTGGTGGGCACACAGGGCACCGTGTCGTGGGAGGGGATCCTCTATGACGTGGGCAATGACTTCATCACGATTTACCAGCCGGGGCGGGAGCGGTATATCGTGACGGATATTTATGCCCTGAAATATATCGAATTTTACGATACCCGCCGCCGGGAGCAGTGCGAGGCCATGTTGAAGCAGAACGGCCTTTGGAACCGGGGGTAAAAGTTTACAGAAGGGGATTGCGGAGAAAAAAGCACTGTGATACAATTAAATACTGTCGATAAAGTGGTAAATTCTCCGCGACGGAAAGGTAGGGCAGCCGCCAGCGGCTCTGCCGCGCTGCGGATGCTGCATACCCCTTGCGGGTGAAGAGTGTGCGCGGGACTGCGCCCGCAGGCGCGTTTCGGAGCGCAACCGCCGAAGGCGGCTCCTGGCGCGGAGATAACCCAAGAGGGAGAAATGGGCGATGCGCCGCCAGTAGAGATTTCCGCAACGGAAAGGAAAGGTGTGCGCGGGAAACCGGCTGGGTCAACGGTGTATTCCTGCTCCACGCGGGGCGAAAAGACTTTTTCGACACGCTGACAATCAGCACGATCAAACAAATGAGGAGGAATCCCAATGGATTTTGAAAAGCTGTCCGCAGAGAGATACTCTCTCCGGAAATTTGATACCCGCCCTGTGGAGCAGGAGAAACTGGATCTGATCCTGGAGGCAGGCCGCAGCGCCCCCACCGCCCACAATAAGCAGCCCCAGCGGATCTTTGTGTTCCGCAGCCCCGAGGCTCTGGAAAAGGCGGACGCCTGCATGGACTGCCATTTCCACGCCCCTGTGGTCATTGGCGTAGGGTATGACCCCAAGGAGTCCTGGCACCGGGAGCATGACGGCAAGGACCACGGCGAGATCGACGCCTCCATCGCTGTGACCCAGATGATGCTGCAGGCGGCAGATCTGGGCCTTGGCACCACCTATGTAGGTATGTTCCGGCCGGTGGATCTGGTCAAGACCTTCCCGGAGATGGAGGGCCTGGAGATGATCGCCATGCTGCCTTTTGGATATCCCGCGGAGGGCGCCCATCCCGCCAAGCTCCACGGACTGCGCAAGCCCATGGAAGAGCTGGTGAAGTACCTGTAACCCCTAAGAAAACACCGAGGCTTTCAAGAAAGCCTCGGTGTTGAGTCTGTCAATAAAGTAGCAGATTCTCCGCAACGGTAAGGAAGGGTGTGCGCGGGAAACCCAAGAAGGGTGTCCTG
>UQUC01000034.1 GCA_900544105.1 uncultured Oscillibacter sp.
GTTTCCCGCGCACACCCTTCCTTTCCGTTGCGGAGAATTTACCACTTTATCGACAATCTCACACGGAGCCAAAAGGCTCCGTGTTTTCGTGTTTGTGAGCATCTGAGCGTTGCAAGCATGAGGAACGCCGCTTCTCGATGAAAATGAAAATCAGGTTTTATTTACCGGCAATCATGCCGCTGATCCCGGATCATCGCCGCTTCGCCTGCGTCCTTGTTGGGTGTTCGCTTCCCTTGCCTGTTCTTTCATTGGATCAAAACAGCAATTCCTGCTTTTTCGCCTTGTAATAGAGCAGCCCGGCTAAATCCGCAAGACCCCAGCCGATCGGAACCGACCACCAGATGCCGATGACGCCGACGGCGGGGATCGCAGACAGCAGATAGGCCAGCGCGACACGGGTGCCTAACGAAATGACGGTCAGGACGACGCTCATGCCCGGCTTTCCCAACGCACGGTACAAGCCATAGAGCAGGAACAGGCAGCCGATGCCGCAGTAAAACGCGCCCTCGATACGAAGATACCGCACGCCTTCCAGAATGACCTCGGCATCTCCGGCATCCACAAAAATTGCCATAAGGGGTCTTGCAAATGCGCAGACAAGCGTGGATATGACCACGCAGAAGGCTATGGAAATGCACACGGCGCTTTTCAGCCCCGAACGGATCCGCGTACTCTCTTTTGCGCCGTAGTTCTGCGCGATAAAGGTGGAAAAGGCGTTGCCGAAGTCCTGTACCGGCATATAGGCAAAGGCGTCGATTTTCACAGCGGCGGCAAAGGCGGCCATCACAACGGGACCGAAGCTGTTGACAAGTCCCTGTACCATAAGAATGCCGAGGTTCATGACCGATTGCTGCACGCAGGTCAGCGTGGAGAAGGAAACGATCTCACGGATGCGTTCCCGCCGCAGACAGCGAGCTTTCCAGATCGAACGTACCTGCGGGAAGCGCGCAAGGGTGAAAACAGCGATACCGACGCCTGAGACATACTGGGCGATCACCGTTGCCTCCGCAGCTCCGGCAACGCCCCTTCTCAGTCCGATGACAAACCAGAGATCGAGGGCGATATTCAGCACAGCGGAAACTGCCAAAAAGCCCAGCGGGATGACGGAATTGCCGATCGCCCGCAGGAAAGAGGCAAAGTAGTTATAAAGGAACACGGCGGGAATCCCCATGAAGATCACAAACAGGTATTCGCGCATATCGCCCCACACCTCGGCGGGAACCCGGAGGAAGGTGCGAAGCTCATCCAGACAGATGAATGTCAGAACATTCAAAAGCGCCGTGACGAATGCAATGAAGAAAAACGAGGCGCAGAGGTTCTCGCAAAGGGCCTTCTCATCCCGCTGCCCGAAGCGCATGGAAAACAGCGCGCCGCTCCCCATGCACAGGCCGAGGATGATGGAGGTCAGAAAGGTCATCAGCGTAAAGGCCGAGCCGACCGCCGCAAGCGCATTCCGCCCAAGAAATTGCCCGACGATCAGCGTGTCGGCGATGTTATAGCACTGCTGCAACAGATCCCCTAAAATCATGGGGATGGCGAACAGCAGCATGGACTTCATGACAGGTCTCTTTGTTAGATCCCGATTCATAGTATGCTCCAAAATGTAAGTTATAAATTGCGTTTTGAAAGTATTGTAGTGCTTTTAAGCCGCCCTGTCAATATTGCGTTTACTTTTTGAAGAAGCAATGCTATCATAAAGGGGAAAGACCATGATTCATGGAGGGCACAGTATGTATTTGGATGGGCTGGACGGCTTGGATCAGAAGATCGTGGGGCTGCTGATAGAAAACGCGCGCATTTCCTATTCTGATATTGGGGAGAAAATAGGTATCTCAAGAGTTGCGGTAAAGGCTCGGATTCAGGCTCTGGAGCAGAAGGGCATTATCGAGGAATACACGACCGTTATCAATCCCCAGAAGATCAGCGGAGCGGTATCCTGCTATTTTGAGATCGAAACAACGCCAAGCTGTCTGGCGGAAGTCACAGAGATACTGAATCAGCATGATACGGTCACGCAGATCTACCGTGTGACCGGGAAAGACAAGCTGCACGTCCACGCCGTAGCCGCCTCCGCCGAAGAAATGGAGGTTTTTCTGCATACGGTCATTGACGCCTTGCCTGGGATGGTCAGTTGCAGCTGCAATATGATCCTCTCGCACATCAAGGATATCAAGGGCCTGCGGTTATAGAGACAGATCAAACCTCTGACTTCGCTGCGATCTCATGAAGATCGTCCATCCAACCCATGGCGTTGCCAACGGAGAGCCTCAGCGCACCGGGGCGCGGATGGTTGAGCGTGTGGACGCAGCCGGAGTAGTCCGGCCTGGGCCGTGGAGAACGGCGTGACCAACGGTACCACCGCTTCCACCTTCAGCCCCAGCAACGGCTGCACCCGCGCTCAGATCGTGACCTTCCTGTTCCGTGCCTATCAGGGCAAGTAAGGAAAGCGACTGACAGGTAATCCCAAGTGAATCAGAACGGCGGCTCGGAACGAACAGTTCCCTGCCGCCGTTCTGTTGCCTTGGCAAAGAGCCCCCCGGCATAGCCGGGGGGGGAGAAAAAGCCCTCGTTCACGGTCCATTCCCAATGGCTTCCGGCTCTGCCGGATCAAGGGGATCCACCATCGTGGGAACGGAACGTGAAACGAGAGGCGTTAAGGAGATTGATACTGAATTTTCAATGCCTGTAAAGCTCGGAGCCATTATAGCGGGACAGGCAATTTTGGCCGGCTTCCACCGCTCGAGAAATGATCGTTGCTTGGTCGAGGCCGACCATGCGGCGGTTTTTCATAATGGCGTTTCCGTTGATATATGTGCTGTCCACATCGTGACCGGTGGCACAATACGCCAGCATGGAAAGCACATTGTCATAATGGCCGATGCGGAGCGGTTGCATATGAGGCTCTTCTGTTGAGATCAGGATAAAATCTGCGCATTTGCCGGCCTTGATCGATCCAATTTCATTTTCCAGACCCCAGACACGTGCGCCGTTTAGTGTGGCCATTTCTAACGCCTGCCGCGCTGTTATAGACCGGACGCCGCTCGTCAAGCTGTGTAGGAGGACCATGCACTTTACTTCCCGGAACAGATCGTTGCTGTTGTTCCAGAGCCCGCCATCTGTACCCAAGCCCACTGGGACACCGGCTTTTAAATAGTCTGGAATCGGAGCAATGCCATCCTGGATCTTCATTTCACAAAGCGGTGTGTTAACGACACGGAAATTGGATTTGGCCATGATGGAAATTTCCTCTTTATCGGCATAGACGCAATGCGAGCCGACCATGGGGGCGATGCCAAGGATCCCGTTATCATACAACAGGCGGACCGGGCTGGAGTTGAATTCCTTCTTGATGTGTTCCATTCTCCAGTCATTTTCTGCGAAATGCTGCGTGATCAGAAGTTGTTTGCGGGCCGCAAATTTTCCAATCTCTGTCAGGACCTCCAAATTGAAAAACTCCTCTGATGCGCTGCTAATAACAGGCAGGATCCCGTTTTCTCTGCACATCTGAATGAACCGATCATAATAATCCTCCGGGATGGTATCACCAGGCTTGTTATAATAATCCAGGAGGTCGTCAGAAATACCGCCCTTGATACCGATGCGTTTCATGGCGTCAACAGATAGCGTCCCCAAAGAGGTATACTCGTGTTCTAAGATAAATGTTGTACCAGATCGGATCGCCTCTAAATAAGTCAGCTCTCGCGAAGCCTCCAATTCCTCAAGGCTGAGGTCCTTGAGAAAGTAGCGGTGGCTGCTGTAAATATGATTCTGTTCCAGCAGCGTCAGATCATCTCCCAGCCCCCTCAACACTGTCATATCACCGTGGACATGGCCGTTGATCATTCCGGGGAATAGGATTTTTCCGGTCCCATCTACGGTCTCTCTGGCCTCCTCCCGGATCTGCTCATTTGTGACGATTGCAAAACGGCCATTCTGGATCCCGACAGAGCCGATAAACGGCTCACATTCCGGCTCCATTGTGACAACGATCGCATTTTTGATCAGTAAATCTAACATATTTGTGGTCCTTATGTTTGTAGAGTAGTAGTTATTAACGCCCCTCTCCAAGGGCGGTTGTTCATATGGGATCATAGCCATGCCGCCGACTTCATTCGGGAGTTTCTTATATTCGCCCACAGCAAACCGATCTTCTCTGGAATCACTGGTGCTGTTCTTTAAAATCAAGCAAGGTCCTTTCATCAACTTCTCCGTCAGAGCTGCTTTTGCATGATCAATCATTATGTCAATGCAGCGGAAGTGATTTGCTGATTCGATCACGTCATCCTCCGCCATAAATTCCATCAAAAAGCCACATTGGTTTGTTATATAGGTATATCATATCGGCGGCAAAAATATCAACCCATTTCGATTTGAGTGATTGTGCTTTTTTCGTCACAGGAAATCCGCTTCTGGATATAGAAAGCCGGGCTCCATTGAAAATGAAGTCCGGCAAGGTGTTATCTATATGCGATTTCTTTCAACAAAATTACCTCTGCCTGTCATTTTTTCAAAGACAGGCAGGCTATGCTGACTCCTGCGTATCGCGCTTGCGAAATGTGCGCACAGAGATGGTGTCCAGATAGTCTATCTGCTCGGCGGTATATAACGGTACCGGGCGCTGCGCCGCCACTGGCCGTCAAACAGATAGGCGCTGCAAAGCACGATGTTGCCCGTTGGGGCACTGGCAAACACCTTGCCCCGGCAGAGATAGGTGCAGGCGTCCTGCAAGCCGCCGGAGAAAATGACAAACGAGGCGGTCAGCAGAGATTCCGACATCTGGCCGTGAAGATGCGGAGATTCACGAGCAAGATTCCTCTTCAAACGTTCTCATGGTTCAGCGTCCGCTGTTCCAGTGTTCTTTGGTCCGCAGACGGCTGATGGCCCGGGCCAACTGAGCCTCCGCGTTCCGGTGCTCCTGCATACTTTTCTTTTGCAGAAGGGCCTCCTTCGCGGCGTCCTCCGCCCGTTTTGCCCGGTTGACGTCGATGTCCTCCGGCCGCTCCGCCGTGGACACCAGAAGCATGACCTCCCCCGCTTCGACCTTCACCAGTCCGGCGGAAACAGCCGCTGTCCGCAGCGGCCCACCCACCGGCTGAAACCGCAGCTCCCCCGGCACCACAGCCGCGATCATATTGCTGTGATGGGAGAGGATCCCCATTGCGCCGTCCGTACAGGGAACCACCATGAATTCGCAATCACCGTCAAAGAACAAAGCGTCCGAGGCCAGGATCCGTGCGTGAAACGCGCTCATCAGACCTCACCTTCCTCGATCTTTTTCGCCTTGGCGACCACATCATCCAGCGTACCCACATTGTAGAAGGCCGCCTCCGGATACTGGTCCATTTCGCCGTCCACGATGGCGGCAAAGCCCCGCAGCGTTTCCTTCAAAGGGACATACACGCCGGGGATACCGGTGAATTTTTCCGCTACATGGGTGGGCTGCGCCAGAAAACGCTGGATGCGGCGGGCGCGGTTCACGGTCTGCCGGTCCTCGTCGCTCAGCTCGTCCATGCCGAGAATGGCGATGATGTCTTGCAATTCCTGATATTTTTGCAGCGTTTCCTGCACCCTCCGGGCGATGCGGTAATGCTCCGCGCCCACAATGTCTGCCTCCAAAATCCGGGAGGAGGATTCCAGCGGGTCCACGGCGGGGTAAATGCCCTGCTCGGAGATCTTCCGGCTCAATACCGTGGTGGCGTCCAGATGGGCAAAGGTGGTGGCCGTGGCGGGGTCGGTCAAATCGTCGGCGGGCACATAGACCGCCTGTACCGAGGTGACAGAGCCGTCCTTGGTGGAGGTGATGCGCTCCTGTAACTGGCCCATCTCGTTGGCCAGCGTAGGCTGATAGCCCACGGCGGAGGGCATCCGGCCCCGCAGGGTGGAAACCTCGCTGCCTGCCTGCACAAACCGGAAAATGTTGTCGATGAACAGCAGCACGTCCTTGTGCTCCACGTCCCGGAAGTGCTCGGCCATGGTCAGGCCGGACAGCGCCACTCGCATACGGACACCGGGAGATTCGTTCATCTGGCCAAAGACCAGCGCCGTCTTATCCGCCACGCCGCTCTCCCGCATTTCCCGCCAGAGGTCATTACCCTCCCGGCTCCGCTCGCCTACGCCGGTGAAGATGGAATAGCCGTTGTGCTCCATGGCTACGTTGTGGATCAGCTCCTGGATCAGCACGGTCTTACCCACGCCGGCGCCGCCGAACAGACCGATCTTGCCGCCCTTGGGATACGGTTCCAGCAGGTCGATGACCTTGATGCCGGTCTCCAGGATCTCCACGGCGGGGCTTTGATCCTCAAAGGAGGGCGGGTCCCGGTAAATGCTCTTGCGGGGTGTTTCCGCCGGGAGCGGCTCTCCGCCGTCGATGGGCTGGCCCAGCACGTTGAACATCCGGCCCAGCGTCTGCTCTCCTACCGGGACCTCAATGGTCTTGCCGGGAGCGGTCACCTTCATGCCCCGGGCCAGACCCTCGCTGCCCGCCAGCATGATGCAGCGGACGACCCGCTCGCTCATGTGCTGGGCTACCTCCATCACGCGGGACTGACCGTTCAGCTCCACGGACAGCGCTTCCTTGATCTTAGGCAGATGTCCGGCTTCAAACTCCACATCTACCACAGGGCCGGATACCTGCGTGATCGTTCCGATTTTCATACTGTTATCCCTCGCTTCCAAAGGTTCCCCGCTGTGCCGCCGCGCCTGCGGAAATTTCTGTGATCTCCTGGGTGATGGCCGCCTGCCGCACGCGGTTGTATTGCAGCCGCAGAGCGCTCAACAGCTCCTCCGCGTTCTGGTTGGCGGCGTCCATAGCGGTCATGCGGGCGTTCTGCTCGCTGCAAAAGCTGTCCAGCAGGGCGCTGTACAGGAAGCCGGAGACATAGCTGGGGATCATGCTGTTCAGCACCGCCCCTACGGACGGATAGAATTCAAAAGGTTCCTGCACGGCCTTTTCCTTGGCGGGCGGCGCGAACTGCATCCGGTGGAAAGGCAGCAGCCGGGTGGACTTGGCCTCGGAGAGCAGACTGCTCTCCATATCGGTGTAGACCACGAAGATCTCCTTCAGCGTTCCCGTCAGGAAACCGTCCAGCAGCAGAGCGCTGATCTCCCGCGCCCGGTCCAGCGTGGGATTCTGGGCGGTGTAGAGAAAGCTGTGCTCAATGGGGATCTTGTGCTGGTCAAAGTACCGGCGGCCATACTCCCCCACTACATACAGCTTGGTGTCCGGATGCTGGGCAAGGAGCTTTTCAGCCTCCTTGATGACGTTCTGGTTGTAGGCCCCCGCGAGGCCCTTATCCGCCGTGATGACCAGACACCCATAAGTGCCCTCCAGCGGCGTGTTATTGTCCGGCGGGTAGAAATAAGGACTGTCCACATCCCCCGCCGTGCGAAAGACCCGCTTGATCTCGCCCCGCAGCGCGTCAAAATACGGCCGGGTGTTGGCCAGATCGTTCCGTGCCTTCCGCAGCTTGGTGGAGGCGATGAGGTACATGGCGTTGGTGATCTTCCGGGTCTGCTGTACGCTTTCGATCCGGTTTTTGATCTCACGGGTATTGGCCATCTCACTCACCGCTCTTTTCCACGGCTTCCGTCTGGAACCGCGTCAGAAATTCTCTGGACAGCTTCAGGATCATCTCCCGGTCCTCATCACTTAACTGACCGCTCTCATCGATCCGGCGGCACAGGGCCTGGTCCTGGGTTTCGATATAGGTCAGGAGCCCGGTGCGAAAATCGTCCATCCGCGCAAGGGGCACCGTCTGCATCACATGATCCAGCGCCGCCACCAGCAAAATCACCTGCTGGTGCTGCTGGTAGGGGTGGTTCTGGGGCTGGCGCAGCAGGCGCATCAGGCCCTGTCCGTAAATCAGCTGCCGCTTGGTGGTCTCGTCCAGATCGCTGGAAAACTGGGTAAAGACCTCCATTTCCCGGTACTGGGCCAGATCCAGACGCAGGGCGCCAGCCGCCTTTTTCATGGCCTTCGTCTGAGCGTCGCCGCCCACACGGGACACCGACAATCCCACGTTGACCGCGGGCCGCTGGCCGGAGAAGAACAGACTGCTCTCCAGAAAGATCTGGCCGTCGGTGATGGAAATGATGTTGGTGGGGATGTAGGCGGACACGTCACCGGCCTGGGTCTCCACGATGGGCAGCGCCGTCATGCTGCCGCCGCCCAATTCCTCCGAGAGGTGGGCGGAACGCTCCAGCAGACGGGAGTGCAGATAGAACACATCGCCGGGGTAGGCCTCCCGTCCGGGAGACCGCTCCAGCAGCAGGCTCAGCGTCCGGTAGGCCACGGCGTGCTTGGAGAGATCGTCATAGACGATCAGAACGTCCCGGCCCTTCCGCATGAAATACTCGCCCAGTGCTGTTCCGGCATAGGGAGCGATGTACTGCAAGGACGCCGATGCGCTGGCGGGCGCATTCACTACGATGGTATAGTCCATAGCGCCCTTGTGCTTCAGATTCTCTACCAGTTGGGCGACAGAGCTGGATTTCTGCCCGATGGCGACATAGATGCACACCACGCCCTTTCCCTTCTGGTTCAGAACGGTGTCCAGGGCGATGGCGGTCTTGCCGGTCTGCCGGTCACCGATGATCAGCTCCCGCTGTCCCCGGCCAATGGGGAACATGGAATCGATGGCGAGCAGGCCCGTCTCCATAGGCGCGTTTACCGGCTGGCGGTCAATGATGCCGGGGGCCGGGGACTCAATGGGCAGATAGCCCTCCGACGGAATGTCGCCCTGCCCGTCAATGGGCATACCCAGCGCGTTCACCACCCGGCCCAGAAAGCCGTCCCCCACCGGGATACCGGCGGTCTTACCTGTGCGGCGGACGATGCTGCCGGATTCAATGGCCTCACTGCCGCCGAACAGGATGCAGCCTACACGATCCGGCCGCAGATCCTGCACCATGCCCTTCACACCGGAGGAAAATTGCAGAATTTCGCCGTAGGCCGCGTGTTCCAATCCGCTGACGGTGGCGATCTCGTCACCCACCGTCAGAACGCTGCCGACCTCCTCCGGCGCGGTATCTGGTTGCCAGTTGCGGACGGCCTCTCGCATCAGCGGGATGACGGACTCATCGGCGGGGTTCAGCTGCTCCAGCCGCTCCCGGAACTGCCGCAGACGGCCCTCCAGACTCCAGTCATACAGGTCGGCGCCCACTTCCATCCGAAAGCCCTTTTCCAGCGCGGGGTCCTGCTCCCAACGCAGGGGAACCTCCTGCCCGTACTGCTTTTTCAAAAAGGCCGCAAAACGAGTCCGCTGCGCCTCACTGGGGGCGTCCGCACTGCGCAGGACCGCTTCCAGTACCGTTTCACGCATGGGACTCCCCCCTCTCCGCCGCGTCCAAAAACTGATCGAACGCATCGCCGTCGGATTGCAGCACCAGCTTTTCCGTGGCTGTCACTGCCAGATCCTTCAGCTCCTTCTGCGCGTCAGACAGCAGCTTGTCATGCTCCCGCTGGGCGGCGGCATGGGCGTCCGCCAGAATTTGCTCCGCCTGTGCCCGTGCGTCAGACAGCTGCCGCTGCATGGCGGCGTCCGCCGACTTCTGGGCGGCGGCGAGCTTTGCCGCAGCGTCGGCGTCGGCATTTTTCAACTGCTGACGGACCTCTGCCGCTGTTTTCTCCGCGTCTGCCAGCGTCTTTGCCGCTTTCGCATCCTGCTCCTGATAGTACTGCTGCCGCTTCTCCATAAACGCCTTGACGGGCTTGTAGAGCAGCAGGTACAGCCCGCCTGCCAGAATCACAAAATTCAGCAGGTGCAGTAAAATTTGCTGCCAATCAATATTCAACGGGATATTCACGGTTTCCCACCTGCCTTACTTATAGGACGAAGATGATCAGAATGACGACCAGCAGCGCATAAATGATAGCGGTTTCGATAAAGACCAGTCCCAGCATCAGCGTGGTACGGATCTTGCCCTCCGCCTCCGGCTGACGGGCGATCCCCTCCGCAGACTTGCTGACGGCAACACCCATGGCCACGGCGCCGCCTGCGGCGGCAAGGCCGATGGCAATACCCGCGGCGATGGACTTGGACCCCGTGGCGTCGCTCTGGGTCTGGGCGGTTTCCGCCGCAGCGGGTGCGGCAGCGGTATCCGTGGAAGAAGCGGCCAGTGCGGGGACTGTCAGGGACAGTACCACCAGCAGGAGCAGGAACAGCGCGGGGACCTTTTTCTTAAGCAGTTTCATATTGATTACCTCCAAAATGATTCGATCCGTAAATGATTGGGACGGTCACGCCCGCCCGGACGCCGGTTCGGGACGCTCCGACACCTCGCCGTAGAACAACGCTGTGAGCATGGTCAGAACATAGGCCTGGATCAACGCGTGAAGCAGGGTGAACAGAACGCCCACCAGCACCGGCAGCACATAGCTTAGCTGTACATAGTAATAGACCAGCTCCGTTACCAGCAGGCCGCTGAGCAGCGCGCCGAACAGACGGAAGCTCATGGAAATGGGCAATGAGAATTCCTTCAATGTGTTGCCCACGCCCTTCAGACCGTTGCCCGCAATCCCGCCGGAGAGGATCACAAGATAGGATAAGCAGCCAAGGGCGATGGCGCCGTTTACGTCCGACAGCGGCGCAGGAAGGGTCACGGAGCGGCCCGTGGTGGTGACGGCCTGCAAGCCAAGCAGCTCAAACAGCGTCCCCACGAAGATATACGCGCCTGCGCCGAAGATGTAGGCTCCCAGAAATCCGTTTCGCTGAGGACTGCTGGTTTTGGCCATGCCGTCAAACAGGCTTACGGCCTGCTCCAGCAGCAGTTGAAACCGCCCCGGCACCAGCTTGAATTTTGGGATGACAAACACGCGGATACACGCCGCTGCTATCAGCAGGATGGCGGATACCGTCATGGCGGAGATCAGCCCCGGATTGACGTTCTTCCAATCGAACAGGCTGATCTGATTTTCCTCATGCAGGACCGCGTCCCGCATGGCGGTCTGAATGGTCTCCGTTTTTCCCGGCGGCGCCGTCAACAGACTGCCCGCAAACAGGACTGCGATGAGCAGGACCCATAGGATCATAAATTTCTTTTTGCTTTTCATGCTGATAGCCGGTCTCCTTTCCACACCGGAATACAGGCGCTGCGGTCTGGCCTAACCACGCCTCATTTTCCGGCGTGACCGTTAAAGGTCTTGTCTTCTAAGAACGCCCGTATTATACTGTTCTAACAGAAAGATGTAAAAAGTATATTTGATATGTTAGACATATCTGAATGATATGGCACGGAGGAGAAAAAAGTGGCTGTTCCCTACGATTATTACCGTATTTTTTACTATGTTGCCCAACACAAGAGCTTTACCAAGGCCGCCGAAGCTTTGGGCAATAACCAGCCCAACATTACCCGCTGCATGAACAATCTGGAGCAGGATCTGGGCTGCAAGCTGTTTGTCCGTACCAACCACGGTGTCTCCCTGACCCCGGAAGGCCAACGGCTTTACAGCCGTGCTGCCGTAGCCTTTGAACAGCTGCGCCTTGGCGAAAGCGAGATCCGGGCGGATTGCTGCCTGCGGACCGGCAGCATTTCCATTGCCGCCAGCGAAGCCGCGCTCCATCTGACCCTTCTGGACCGCCTTGGCGCGTTTCACCGGCGGTATCCGGGGATCCACCTGCGGATCACCAACGATTCCACCCCCCGCGCCATGGAAGGGCTGCTGCGGGGACAGGTGGACTGCGCGGCGGCCACCACGCCCTGTCCGGTGAGAAAGTCCCTGCAGGAAACGGCGCTGGTCTCCTTCCGGGAGATCTTGATCTGCGGTTCGGATTTTCATGATCTGACCGCGGAAACGCGGAGCCTGCGGGATCTGGAAAACCTCCCCTTTGTGTGCATGTGCAGAGGAACCAGTACATATACCTTTTATCAACAGCTGTTCTTAAAGTATAATCTGGCTTTTCATGTGGAAATGGAAGCCGGCACCATGGATCAGGTCCTTGCGATGGTGCAGAGCAATCTGGGCGTCGGTTTCTATCCGGAGTCCATGGCCGCTCCCGCCCTTGCCGCTGGGACGGTGTTCCAGATACATCTTGCGGAGCCGATCCCGGAACGGTTTGTCAACCTGATCGAGGATACATCCCGTCCCCAAAGCGTTGCCATGAAAGCCTTTAAGAAAATGCTGCTGGCCCCGGAGGAAGAGTAGAACACCGGAGAGGAAATGATTTCCTCTCCGGTGTTTTTTTGGATGGTTTTGCGTCTGCCGGTATGGGCTTCTGAGCCGTCAGTCGCCCAGCGCCTGCTTCAGATCGGCGATGATGTCATCCGGGTCCTCCAGACCGACGGACATCCGGATCATGCCATCGGTAATGCCGGCGGCCTCCCGGATCTCCTTGGGGATCATGGTGTGGGTCATGGCGGCAGCCTGCTCCACCAGCGTTTCCGTATCGCCCAGAGAGACGGCCAGCGTGCAGAGCTTCAGGCTGTTGATGAACTTCTTACCGGCCTCCAGACCGCCGACCACGTCAAAGGAGATCATGCCGCCTCCGCCCTTCATCTGCTTCTTGGCGATGGCGTACTGGGGATTGGATTCCAGGAAGGGATAGCGGACCGTTTCAATCTTGGGATTGGCCTCCAGCCACCTGGCGATCTTCAGAGCGCTTTCATTGTACTGCTTCATGCGGACGCCCAGCGTCTTGAGACCGCGGCACACCAGAAATGCTGTGAAGGGCGCCATGACGGAGCCGAAGTGCATGAGGGTACGGCGGTATGCTCTGCGTGAACTTCAAGGGCGGCCAGAAGGAGATCAACAAGCTCATCAGCAACTTGCAGCTGGTACGCTTCGTACCCACTCTGGCCGGTGTCGGCACCACACTGACCTATCCGCCCAGAGCGTCTCACCGGGATCTCAACCCCGACGAGCTGGCGGCCATCGGTATCACCATGGGCCAGATCCGGCTTTCTTCCGGTCTGGAGGACACCGACGATCTGCTGAATGACTTCGATCAGGCGTTGGCAAAGATGTGATCCAGCGAAAGCAACACTGCGATTTTTCAAAAGAGGGACCGTTTCAAAACGGTCCCTCTTTTATATGTTGATAGATCGGATGTTTGGCGGCAGCATGAAATTCACGGTGCCGATACATAGGGATCAGCAGCGGTATACGCCGCAAGATCTGCTGTAATTTCTAATAGTAAGTGACATGGAAAACTACTTTACACTTACTGAAATCATGAAGATATGATGTAATGACCTTTTGGGAGTGGGCATATATGGAAAACCGACTGCGGCGTTTCGTTACGGCAATGTCCCAGCGGGGATCACCCAAATGCCGTCCGGCGCAGAAGCCTCGACCCATAGGGTCTTGCCCCCCAGCTTGATCTGAACGGAGCCCCGCTCCATCAGCCGTTTTCTGGCAACGCCATTTGACGGGAGGCCGTGTCTCCGCTGATACTGCGTGGTGGAAACCAGACTGCGGATGGTCCGGGGAGACAGTTCCGGCAACGGGACCGGTTGCCAGAGGAACCCCGTGAACTGCGTCCGATACATGTAAAGCGTATATCCTTCACTGGTAAGCAGCCGGCGCATTTCCGCTTCGTGACGCTGCCCTTCCCCCTTTGTTCGCTTCGCAGCTTCATGACGCGCTTTTTCTGCGGAGAGCGCTTTGCGGGAGCAGCCGTCAGCCAGATAGTCGGCCAGATCCACGGTCTGGCATTTGACGGCGGCAGACGCATTTTCCCGCCAGAAACGGCCCAGATCCACGTCAGAGAGAAAGTAGTGCCCGTGGATCAAATGGGACTGTTCCTCTGGGGTGATACGGCCCGCGAACTGCTGGATGATATAGGACATGAAGAAGTGATTGACGTGAATATGGCGGATATTTGGGACGAAAAAATCTTCGATCCACTGCCGCTCGCAACAGAACATACGGCACAGATCCGCGATCGTGTAGCGGTATTCGGAGCGGATCAGCGCAAGAATTTCTCTTGCCACCGCTTCTGCCGGGCGGTCCTCGGCGACTGGCTGGATGGTGTGGAGGAATTGAGTTGAAATGGACATGAGAGTACCTCCGATGGTGTGATGAAATGCTTTTTTGTAAAAGATTTGCCCCGGAGGGGCAATTTATTTTTGTGTTGAAAGTCGTCGGTTATAATCAGTATATACTGTTTATAAATGATTGTCCACCTAATTCCTTTGATTTTTCGGACTTAACCAAATATGCCAAGAATTCCGCTGCCTATCGTATGTCTATCCGTTCAAACGTTCGTGTTAACATGGTATGGCATTTTACAGCTTGAACAGCATCTCATTGCGTGGCCTCCGCTGCTCTGCGGCGAAAAAGGAATGGTGATTCGTCATAAAGCCCATTTTTCCCGCCCCGTAGCGCATATGACCGGTTCTCTTCTTTCGGAGCCCACTCATCTGAAATAGTAAGCGCACACTTGCTTCTCCGTCAGCGCGGAACGCGCCGTGACACGCTTTTGTCCGAGCGAAATCCCGCTGCCTACGGAACGGTCGGTTTTTGGAATGGAAACTCTGACTGAGGTATTAGGTGCGGTGCCATGACGATCAATGTGACCACAGACGCAAAAAACAGCGCACTTTCCAAGGTAGGAAAGCGCGCTGCAAACGCAAGCTTGAAATATTCGGCAGCAGGCCAAATCTCAGCGGGACAGGTAGTCCCGCACCAGTGCGGCGGCCTCCCGAGCGGCCTTTTCCTCGTCCAGATTCACCAGCTTTCCGTGGCGGACCGTGACCTTGCCGTTGACCACGGTGTAATCCACCGGGCCTTTCCAGCCCACGGTCCCCAGCAGGGATCTGGGGTCCAGATCCGCCCCCACCAGCTCCAGACGGCGGGTGTCGATGGCGAACAGGTCGCCGGCCTTCCCCACCTCCAGAGAGCCGATGTCGTCCCGGCCCAGAATCTTCGCGCTGCCCACGGTGGCGATCTTCAAAACGTCGTAGCCGCTGGGAGCCTTTTCGCTGGATTGGAGGCGGTGGAGCAGATAGGCCACCCGCAGCTCCTCTAACAGATTGGAGCCATCATTGCTGGCGCTGCCGTCCACCGCGAGGCCCACGGGAACGCCCAATTCCAGCATTTCCGGCACCCGGCACACGCCGGAGCTGAGCTTCATGTTGGAGATGGGACAATGTGCCACGCCGGTGCCGGTCTCCGCCAGACGGCGCAGCTCCTCCCCGTTAAAATGGATGCCGTGGGCGTACCAGACGTCCGGGCCGATCCAGCCGAGGGATTCCATGTATTCCAGGGGCCGCATCCCGCACCGCTCCCGGACGAAGCGCTCCTCGTCCTTCGTCTCGCAGAGGTGGGTATGGAGCCGCACGCCCAGATCTCTGGCCAGAATTGCGGACTGCCGCAGCAGCTCCTCGGAAACGCTGAAGGGTGAGCAGGGAGCCAGCGCCACCATCCGCATGGAGAACCGGGACGGATCATGGTAGGTCTCCACCGCACGCTGACAATCCCGCAGGATCTCGTCCACGGTCTGCACAACGCTGTCCGGCGGCAGGCCGCCGTCCTTCTTGCTCAGGTCCATGCTGCCCCGGGAGGCGTACATCCGGATGCCCAGATCCTCCGCGGCGGCGAACTGGGCGTCCAGCAGCCCCTCCGCCTGCCCCTGCGGGAAAACGTAATGGTGGTCAAAGCAGGTGGTGCAGCCGTTTTTCATCAGCTCTCCCATGCCGGTGACGGAGCTGTGGTAGATCACCCGGCTGTCCAGATTCTTCCAGATCTCGTACAGGGCCTTCAGCCAGTCAAACAGCTCCAGATTCTGCACCTGGGGCAGATTGCGGCTGAAGGTCTGGTACAGGTGGTGATGGGTGTTGATGAGGCCGGGATAGACGATGCACCCGGCGGCGTCGATGACCTCCTCCGCCTGCTGTTCCTCCGGGCCGATGTAGGTGATAACGCCGTCCTCCATCAGCAAATTGCTATCGGTGTACACGGTGTCGCTGGGGTCGCAGGTGACGATGTGGGATGCGTTTTTCATCAGTAAGCGTGCCATGGATATTCCTCCGTTCCGGGGTCGTCCCCCTTCCCTGTTGTCCCTTCGGATCTGCTTCATTTTTTTGTTCAATCGTTTAAAATGTGCAGAAACAGGAAATAAATAAAAATAATTGCCTGGAAAACGGGTTGATTTTGTACTTTGGATGTGCTATAATGAAGAAAATCTGAAAAAGAACCGTCTATTGAAGAAGGGCTTTTGGTACCACGCCGCGGGGCGTTGTATGGAAGGTCCTTCTTTTTTGCATACCCGGCGGTCCAACGGGGTACGCGATTTGAAAACCTGATAAAAAGAACCGTCTGAAAAGAAAGGCTTTTGTTTTTTGCCGCCGGCAAAAAAGGAGGTCTTTCTTTTTATATATACCATATTACAAGGAGGATCACAATGGACGTTATCAAAGTAGAAAAACGGAACGAACAGGCAAAAGCGAATCAGCTGCGGCGAAGTGGCCTTGTGCCCTGCTGTGTTTATGGCGGCGATCTGCCGGAATCCATCTCCATCCGGATGGATCAGCAGACTGCCAACAAGCTGTTCCACACGAAGCGTGAGGGCAGTCAGGTGGGCCTTGAGCTGGACGGCCGGGTCATCCCCGCACAGATCAAGGAAAAGAAGAAAATGATGAGCGGTCAGGTGGAGCATTTTGGCTTCCAGGCCCTGTCCGCCAACAAGAAGGTCAACAGCGTCACCCACGTCTTCCTGAAAAACACGGAGCTGGTGCCCGGCACGCTGGAGCAGATGCTCTTTGAGGTCCCCTTCGCTTCCCTGCCCGCAGATATGATCGACACCGTTACCGTGGATCTGGACGGGATGCCCGCCGGAACGACTCTGACGGTCAAGGATATTCCGGAATTTCAGAGCGGCAAAATCGAGCTGCAAATCGATGCGGACAGCATGGTTCTGCGGATCGTCGATAAAAAACGGGCGATGGAAGAGGATGCCTAAGCGTCCGACGTCCCCATCCGCCACACGAGGAGCCTTGATCCCCGCGCCAGCGCGGGATCAGGGCGCTTCCGCCAGAAAGGAGCATACACGATGCAGTTGATCGGACAGCCAATCAAACACGTTACCTTCGGAAAAGGCGTGGTCACAGATTGGAACGGAAACGTGATCACCGTCTGCTTTTCCGCCGGTGAGAAGAAATTCATCTACCCGGACGCCTTTTCCAACTTCCTGATCTTGAAAAACGCCGACGCCCAGAAGAAGGTCCAACACCTGCTGGACGTCCGCGAGGAGGAACGGGAAACCGAACTGAAGGAGCTTCAGGAGCAGCAGGAAAAGAAGCACATGCTGGAAAATCTGAAGCTGTCGCCCCAGTCTCAGGCCGTATTCCATATCGACGCGGAGGCGCATGAGGCGGTATTTTCCTCGTGGACGGTCTCCACGGGCTGCTATCTCAGCGGTTACTCCAAGGGCGAGCCACGGATCCCGGAGCGCTTGCAGCCCAACTCCATGTGCCTGCTGACGGAACGGCCCAAGGGCTGTTCCGAGGCGGATCGGCGCATCGTCGGCGCATTCATGGTGGAGGATGATTTCATCGGCACCTGCTGCACGGACGGCACTATTCAGGCCCACCCCACCCATCGGATCCAGCTGCCGCCGGAGCGTCAGCCTCTCTTCTGGCCCTATGTGGCCAAGGAGCCGGAAAAACAGCGTTGGGGCAAAACGGCCTTCAAATATATGTCTAACCGCACCGGTGAAAAGATTCTCTTTGATTGCAAGGAGAACGCCTTGACAGCCGGTGAAAAATCACGGGCAGAGCGTTTTTACAGGTACTACTGCAAGCTCAACCGCCTGCCGCCACGGATCGACCCGGAGG
This sequence comes from uncultured Oscillibacter sp., assembly GCA_900544105.1. Classification (GTDB taxonomy): domain Bacteria; phylum Bacillota; class Clostridia; order Oscillospirales; family Oscillospiraceae; genus Oscillibacter. Next base: position 17,773 of record UQUC01000034.1, read on the forward strand.
CCCCGCTCGCAGCCAATGGCTGATCGGCCGGTCTCCCCTGCCGGGCAAACACGGTTCTTGAGAATATGGGCGCGGCCAAGCTGCGGCGGGCCGGAACCCCCGTCCCCTTTTGGTTTTTGCGCCCCTGATCCCCGCACATGCAGGGCGCGGAAACGCAATGCGGACCCAAAAATGAAATCAGGCAAAAAAGTAACGACCTTCAACCGTTGTCTCCCAGTTGAAGGCCGTTACTCATGCATCTTGGGTTCAATCATTGACGTAACCTCACATTCTTCAGTTTTTGGAAAGCTTTGGGTTTTCGCTTGCTGGGGTACTCTTAGTGATACATTGGACTCACCCTTTCCTGATTCTTATTATACGCAAATCCGCCGGAATATCAATTCGCAGGGATGTTAAAATTCACAGAAAAACTTTGACTGTTCTGTGAATTGATTTGCGCCTTTGCCTATGCTATCATATTTAATTGGGGACGGTCACGGCCGTCCCCTTTGGTTGATCGATCGTGTTTATGCAAAGGAGGACGCTATGCGAACATTCTGGATCGTTTTGCTGTCTGTGCTGATGCTGTCCGGCTGTGGCCAGAAGTCTCCCATACCGACGCCCCCCTCTGATCCTCCCGCCCCGGCGGTGGAGACCCCCGCCGTACCGGAGGAACCGTTGGAGCCGGCAGCCCCCGCCCGCCCGGAGCATACCGATGCGGCTTTTTCCGTGGAGGGCGAGGAGGAGCTCGTCCCTTGCACCCTCTATACCGGAGAAGGCTACTCTCTCTACCTCCCGGATGAGGACTGGTCCGCCCCGGAGCACAGCGAGGATGGTGATGTGCCCACGGAGCAGTGGGTCAGCATCTATAACGATGAAATCTGGCTGAAGGTATCCCATTACCGGGATCTGCCGGCGCAGGAGGCCCGAGAGGAATTCGCCCGGTCCAGCGGCGCCGAGTTTGAGGATCTGATGGGTGGCGAGCCCGGCGATCCGCTGACTGCCATTTACCCGGAGAAGCATTTCCTCAGCTTCATTTCCGTGGAGGACGGCACTTCCGGCGCTTACATCCTCTCCTGGCAGTTCCCCTTTGAAGCCGCCGAGGGCTACGGCGTCCGTCTGGACACCATCGTAAGCACCTTTGAAGTTGATTCATAACAGTATCCCGCCCGGCGATCCCCATGGGGACCGCCGGGTTCTTTCTATGTGGGCCGCCGTGGTCCTGCATTTCAGGCGCAGGATGATTCCGTTAAAATTCGGCGTCCTTTTTCACAAGACTCTTTGCTTTTCCGCGCCGGCATGGTATGATAGCCACAGTACCTTGCCCCCGACACAGGCCGGGCCGCGCTCCGTCAGCGATGGAGCACTGTTTCCCGGCGGGGGAATCACGAAAGGGAGTATCGTATGGAGTACAGCAGCATCTTTGTCTGTCTCATGGGCATGGGCACGGTGTTCTTCGGGCTGATCTGCCTGATCGCGCTGACCTATCTCATGAGCGCCGTGGTGGGCCGCGGGAAAAAGGCCGCCCCGGCACCGGTCCCGGCTGCGCCCCAGACCACCGGTGAGGTAACACCGGAGCTGGTAGCCGCCGTATCCGCCGCGCTGGCGGAGGAGCTGGGCACCGACATCACCGGCATCCGCATCGTTTCCATGAAAGAAGTGTAAGGAGAGGGAGAAACACACATGAAAAAGTACAGAGTCACCGTCAACGGGACGGTTTATGAAGTCGAACTGGAAGAACTTACCGGCTCCGCCCCCGTTTCCGCCCCGGCAGCTCCCGCCGCTGCCTCTGCGCCTGCCGCACCTGCTGCTGGTGAGCAGATCTGCGCCCCCATGCCCGGCAACATTCTGGCCGTCAACGTCACCGCCGGGCAAACCGTGAAAAAGGGCGACGTGCTAATGGTTCTGGAGGCCATGAAGATGGAAAACGAGATCATGTGCCCCCGGGACGGCGTAGTGGCCTCCGTCAACACCACCAAGGGCGCTTCCGTGGAGTCCGGCACGCTGCTGTGCGTCCTCCAGTAAGGCAGGGCCGATATGGACGCGATCATTCGCTTTTTACAGGACACCGGCTTCTACCTCTTTTCCCAGGACGGCAACTGGCGCTGCCTCATCATGCTGGGCATCGCCTGCGTGCTGCTGTATCTGGGCATCGTAAAGAAGTTTGAGCCGCTGCTGCTGGTGCCCATCGCCTTCGGTATGCTCATCACCAACCTCCCCGGCGCAAATATGTTCCACGAGATCTTCTTCGCCGGGGGCCACATCCACTGGGACCTCATCGGCGGACAACCCATCACGGCGTCGCTGCTGGCGGACCTCCACAGTCAGGGCGTGGCGGAAAACGTGCTGGCCCCCTACATCCAGCAGTTGATGACCGCCGCTCAGACCACCTTCTCCCCGGAGATGGTGGAACAGGCCATCGCCGCCGTCACGGAGGAGGCCGGAGCCGCCATCACCGCTCTGGAAGCACAGCTTCAGGCGCTGGTGCAGGCGGAGCAGGCCGCTGCCTACTACGGCATGACCCTCTCTGACATCACCATCACTCCGGGTCTGGTGGACATCCTTTACTTAGGCGTCAAGCTGGGCATCTATCCCTGCCTGATCTTCATGGGCGTGGGCGCTATGACGGACTTCGGTCCCCTCATCGCCAACCCCAAGTCCCTGCTGCTGGGCGCGGCCGCACAGCTGGGCATCTTCATCACCTTCGTGGGCTGCCGTTTCATGGGCTTCACCGGCCCGGAATCCAGCGCCATCGGCATCATCGGCGGCGCAGACGGCCCCATCGCCATTTTCGTCACCGTGCTGCTGGCTCCGGCCCTCTTAGGCCCCATCGCCGTGGCTGCTTACTCCTATATGGCCCTGGTCCCCGTGATCCAGCCTCCCATCATGAAGCTGCTGACCACGGAGAAGGAGCGCCAGATCGTCATGAAGCCCCTCCGGGAGGTCAGCAAGAAGGAGAAGATCATCTTCCCCATCGTGGTGACCATCTTCGTGGCGCTGCTGGTGCCCTCTGCCGCCCCCCTCATTGCCTGCCTCATGCTGGGCAACCTCTTTAAGGAGTGCGGCGTTACGGAGCGGCTCAGCAAGACCGTTCAGAATGAGCTCATCAACATCGTGACCATCTTCCTTGGTGTCAGCGTCGGCGCAACGGCCACCGGCACCACCTTCCTGTCCCTCCAGACCATCAAGATCATGCTCATGGGCGTGGTGGCCTTCAGCTTCGGCACCGCCGGCGGCGTTCTGCTGGCCAAGTTCATGAACCTGTTCCTCAAGGAGAAGATCAATCCCCTCATCGGCTCCGCCGGCGTGTCCGCCGTGCCTATGGCGGCCCGCGTATCCCAGATGGTGGGCCAGAAGTACAACCCCGGCAACTTCCTGCTGATGCACGCCATGGGCCCCAACGTGGCAGGCGTCATCGGCTCCGCCATCGCCGCGGGCGTGCTGATCTCCCTGTATGGCTGATAGGAGGCAGATATGGAATTTTTATCGAACAAGCCCCTGCTCATTACGGATACCATCCTCCGGGACGCTCACCAGTCTCAGGCGGCCACCCGTATGACCACGGCGGATATGCTCCCCGCGCTGGAAATGCTGGATTCCATCGGCTACTACTCTCTGGAGTGCTGGGGCGGCGCCACCTTCGACGCCTGTATGCGCTTTCTGAAC